>JAYVGJ010000042.1:0-12510 GCA_043772375.1 Raineyaceae bacterium
AGGTAAAAAAAGAGTGATAAAAATAAAAAATAAAATCTAAAATAAGAATGCCCTATACAAAAAGTAAAGGGCATTGTAAAATTATGTCCAAAGTCTAAATAAGCATTTTCTCAAAAAATATGCGGAATACGTCAGCCCAATAGCTCGTACTTATGCGTATTGTTTGATGCCCAACCATTTTCATTTTCTTATCCAAATACGCCAAGAAGAGGTTTTGAGGGCATTTTTTAAGGTAAATGCGGAATGTGAATTAGGTGAAAAACTTTCTCATCAGATAGGCACTTTGCAAAATAGCTATACAAAAACTACAAATAATGCTTTGAAACGCAAAGGCGCACTTTTTATGCAGAGTTTTGGGCGCAAAGAAGTTGATGATATGAATTACTTTTCAAAATTAGTACATTACATTCACTATAATCCCACGCATCACGGCTTTACGCAAGACTGGCAAAATTGGAATTATAGTTCTTATACGGCTATGTTGTCTGACGGTGATACGTCTTTGGAACGTGAGTATCTGCACGAATGGTTTGGTGGCAAAGAGGCATTAAAGGATTTTCATAAAGCAAATATAGATGTAACTTTGGTGGATTTGATGGAAAATTTTTGAGTTTTATTTGCATCTTTTGTCATTTACACCCTTAGGGTAGACTACACAAAACAAGCCTAAAAGGCAGTTTTGGTAGTCTACCCTAAGGGTGTAAATGATACTAAAGTTAGTTTAACACAAAAAAATACCTGCCTTTTTGACAAACATACTGCTTTTTTTCTTAATTTTGAAACAGTAAACCAAAATAGCTAATTCTCAACCAAAACATACCAAAAATGAAATATTTTTACCTGCTTTTGCTTCTCTTTTTTGCGCAAAATCTTAGCGCACAAGTAACAGACGACTTCAATGATGGAGATTTTACCACAAACCCCACTTGGTCAGGAGATAATGCTAAATTTGCAGTCGTTACAAATAAACTAAACTCCAATTCTACTATTGCAGGTGATGTTTTTTATCTCTCAACGCCCTCCACACAAGCCAACAACGCACAATGGGAACTTAGCGTAAACCTCCAATTTAATACTTCTGGGACTAATTTTGTGGATATTTTCCTTACCGCAGACAACGCTAATCTCAAATTAACTACCTTAAATGGCTATTTTGTAAGAATTGGAGGTACGCCAGATGAAATTTCTCTCTATAAAAAAGTCGCAGGAGTAAATACTATCCTCATTAACGGTCTTGATGGCGTTACAAACGTATCAAACAACATTCTTAAAATAAAAATTACTAGAAATCTCGCTAATTTGTGGAAATTAGACAGAGATATTACAGGAATTGGTACAAGTTATGTTACTGAAGGCACCATTACAGACAATACTTTTAGCACATCTGCTTTCTTTGGAATAGTGATTACGCAATCTACGGCTACTTTTTTTCAAAAACATTTCTTTGATGATATAATTGTCGGAAATATTATCCTTGATACCACTCCCCCAACTATTATTTCCTCCCAAACAACCGCCAATAACCAATTAGATGTACTTTTTAGTGAAACTGTTGCCCAAAGTTTTGCTGAAACTACCGCCAATTATAGCGTAAATAATGCCATAGGAACACCTACAACTGCCATTCGTGATGCTACTAATCTTTCTTTGGTTCATTTGACTTTTGCAGGCACTTTTACTAGCGGACAACCCAACATAATTACTATCAATAATGTCCAAGATGTCAATGGAAACGCTATTTTAGCTAATTCTACCAGTAATTTTACTTTTTTTCTTATCTCTATTGCCGCACAAGGAGATATAATTATTAACGAGATAATGGCTGACCCTGACCCAGTTGTGCTTTTGCCTAACGTGGAATATGTAGAGATTTTCAACCGTAGCATAAAGAATATTGACCTTAAAAATTATACGCTCAACACCAGAGTTTTGACTACAACAAGTTATATTTTAGCTCCAAATAGTTATGTTTTACTTGTTCCTTCTCCTTCTGTACTGCTTTTTGTGCCTTTTGTACCGCAAACAACGAGCATTATTGGTATTACTTCTTTTGCGACACTTACCAACACAGGCACAACTATTACTTTGAGAGATGTTGATAATTCAAATGATATAAATTCTGTAACTTATTCGGATGCTTGGTACAAAGATGCCACCAAAAAAGATGGCGGTTATTCTTTGGAAATTATCAATCCTAATGCGCCTTGTAGTGCGGAAGCTAATTGGAGAGCCACACTTAGCACACAAGGAGGCACGCCTGCCAATCAGAATTCCGTTTTTAGTAATTTACCCGACACAACTGCACCACAACTGCAAACTTTGACCGTAAATAACCCCAATCTTATTACAATTACTTACAATGAGCCTATGAATGTGGCTAGTTTGCTTGTTTCTAATTTCAGTGCAAGCAACGGACTGACTTTTTCTAGTTTAAATGTAGTTTCTAATACAAAAATAGAACTAAATCTTAGCTCCCCGCTCCTACTTGGCACTATTTATGTGCTTACGCAAGCTAATATTCGTGATTGTTCTAATAATTTGCTGACTCTGAATACCCAAAGTTTTGGAATTGGAAGCACGCCACAAGCCAATGAAGTCATTATTACTGAAATTTTTCCTGACCCAGACCCTACGCAAGGCTTGCCACCGCAAGAGTTTATAGAAATATATAACCGCACCACAAAACTTGTTAGTTTGGATAATTGTTTGCTCACTGATGGCACTTCCGTAGCTAAAATTTTGGGCATAAATCTCCTTCCTAATGAATATGCGGTGATTTGTTCTAGCACAAATGCACCTCTTTTTACTTCTTATGGCAAAACTATAGGTCTTACTAATTTCCCTTCTCTCTCAAATGATGGAAAGACACTTATTTTTCAAAATAATCTAGGAAAAACAGTCAATACAGTTAGTTATACAAGTGATTGGTATAAAGATAATACTAAAAAAGATGGTGGATTTACTTTAGAATTGATAGATTTGGACAATCCTTGCGGTGAAATTGATAATTGGAGAGCTTCTGTATCTCCTGTGGGAGGCACACCTGCCAAAGTTAATTCTGTAAAAGCTCCTAATCCTGATATTTTGCTACCTATTTTGGTGCGTGCAGATGCCATTTCAAGCACAAATGTCAATGTTATATTCTCCGAGAGAATGGATAGCACTTATTTAGCTGATGTTCGTAATTATTCTATTGATGGTTTTAGTGTGGTGCTTGCTGTGCCACAATCTCCTGATTTTAAGAGAGTTAAAATTACTCTAAATAATCCTTTATTGATTAAAACTTCTTATAAATTGACTGTGCAAGGTGCAGGAGTTACTGCTGGAGTGAGAGATTGTGCAGGAAATCTTATCAATTCTCTTCAAAATACAGCTAATTTTGGTGTCCCAGAACTTGCAGAAACAGGAAATATTATCTTAAATGAACTACTTTTTAACCCAAGAACAGGCGGTAATGACTTTGTGGAGCTTTATAATAACTCTGATAAGTTCATTAATTTAAAAAATTATAAACTTTCTCGTTTTTATAACAACATTATAGACCCAAAACAAACAATTACGACAGAAGATTATGTAATTGCGCCTAATGCGCATCTTGCTGTTACTGATAATGTACTAAATATACAAAATAACTATCCACGTTCAGTATTAAAGCCTTTCTTGCAAATAAAAACTATGCCAAGTTATAATGATGATGAAGGAACGGTACTTTTATTTAATCCTTTAGATGTAGAAATAGAAAGATTTTCTTATACGGATAAATATCATTTTGAAATTTTGGATAATAAAGAAGGTGTTTCTTTGGAAAGAGTGGACTTTAATGCGCCCACGAATGAAAAAAATACTTGGTTTTCTGCTGCAAATACTGTTGGTTTTGCCACACCAGGAGAAACGAACTCTCAAAAGAGATTAAATGGTAATGTTCCTAGTGGAAGTATTAGTGTTGCGCCTAGAGCTTTTACTCCAAATGCTGATGGTTTGAGTGATTTTACTACAATTTCTTTTAATTTAATAGGAAATGGCAATGTAGGAACTATAAAACTTTATGATAATGTAGGTCGTTTGGTGCGTGAGCTTGTCAATAATCAGTCTTTGGGAGATACTGGTAGTTTTGTGTGGGACGGTTTGGATAATAAGAATGAAAAAGTAAGAACAGGATATTATTTAGTATTATTTGAAGTCTTTAATACTAATGGAAATACACAAATTTTTAAAGAAACCGTTGCCGTTACAGATAAATTTTAATGAAAGAACAGCCTCCTAACCCCCAAATGGGAAACAATACAAAAAAGCCTTACATAATTTGTAAGGCTTTTTTATTTTTATGTATCAATTCTATACTAAAAGATAGGATTTTATATATAAAAGATAGGATTTTCTATATAAAAGATAAGATTTCCTATATAAAAGATAGAATTTCCTATATAAAAGATAGAATTTCCTGTATAAAAGATAAAATTTCCTGTATAAAAGATAAAAAATCTTATATAAAAGATAGAAAATTCTATATAATAATAATAAAATAGAATAAAAAACAATAAAATGACTTTCTTTTTATTTTCATCAAGATTATTTTTACTACTATTTTTGTGTTTTTTGTTGCTAACAAGTTGCAAAAATAATACAGAAGTAGCTTTTTATCATTGGAAAACTGCTTTTAATCCTAGTAATGAAGAAATAAATATCCTTAATCAACTCAAAACTAAACAAATTTACACTAAATTTTTTGACGTTAGTTGGGACGAGGAAACCAAAAGCACTAAACCGCAAGCAGAAGTTATATTTTCTAAAACAAATTTGAGTTATAAAAATTTTGAGATAGTTCCAACAGTCTTTATTACTAATAAAAGTATTCTAAATACAACAGATGATAAGATAAATCTTCTCTCTGAACGTATTTTTAATAGAATAATGCTTATTGCGACTACAAATCAGCTCAAAATTATGGAAATTCAATTAGATTGTGATTGGTCTGCACGTAGTGAGAGTAAATATTTTCAGCTTATTTCTATTATAAAAACTCTTGCTAAAACTAAAAATATTCTTGTTTCTTGTACTATAAGACTGCATCAATATAAATATCAGCCAAAAGTAGGTGTTCCTCCTGCTGATAAAGGTGTTTTGATGTGTTACAATATTGGTGAACTTAAAGGAGATACTTTAAAGCCTAATTATAACTCTATTTTAGATATAAATATAGCTAAATCTTATTTAAAAGATACAAAAAAATATCCTTTACCTTTAGATTTTGCGCTACCTATTTACTCGTGGGCGGTAATTTTAAGAGATGAACAAGTAATAAATCTTATAAATGATTTGCATTTAAAAGATTTTTTGCAAAATCCGCAAAAATATATCAAACTTACAGATAATTCTTTTAAAGTTTTAATTAGCCATTATTTAGAAGGAACTTATTTGTATCAAAATGACATTATTAGAGTAGAAGAAAGCACCCCTAGACAACTAAAACAAGCTATTCTTCTACTAAATGATAGTAAAAACAATAACAATTCTAAAATTTTATTTTATCATTTATCAAAAACTAATCTTCAACAATTCAATTATGAAACAATCCAAAACATTGCTCAAGGCTTTCATTAGCCTTTTGCTCTTCTTTAATGTGCGCCAAGATGCGGGCAGTTGCGGTTGGTCAGAACCCGACTATGATATGCGCAAATTCTTTGTGTCAGAACTCTCTAATAAGCCTCTTTTTGAGCCTTTCTATTTTAGTTTTAGCCGCCTTTACTCTGATAAATGGTATTCAGACATCAATTTGTCAAAAGATGACAATTTGAATGATTGGGTGGCATATTGCAACAATAAAGTGGCTAAAAAAGATATTGATGACTTGCTTTATATGTCTGATGCTTTAGAAAATGTCACAACTTTAGCAACTACAAAGTATGCAAACAACGCTATGTACGTTTATTTGATGAAAAATAAAGACAAAAGTGCGTTAGAATATCTTTATTTTATGAAAAAATGCTCATTTGTGGCTGCTAATATTGATGAATGGGACGAAAAAAGAACAGAAAAACAAGAAAAAATTAATGCAGAACGTGCAAATCTTCTTATAGAAGGTGAAAAATTGTATAAATCTGCAAAAAATAATGTTATAAAGTTGCGTTTGGGCTATCAATTAGTACGTTTGGCACACTATAACAAAGAATATCAGCAAACAATTAAACTATACGATAAATATGTTGAGCCAGTTTTCTCTGAAAATCAAGTAGCCTATTGGGCTATGGGACATAAAGCAGGTGCAATTTATTCTTTGGGACAAGATAGAGGACTTGCGGGGTATCTTTTCTCACGAATGTTTGAAAAAAGTCCAGCTAAACGAGTCAATGCGTATTATAGTTTTAAAATTTATGATGACAAAGATTGGGCAAGAGCTATGGAACTTTGCAAAAACAATAAAGAAAAAGCAACTTTGTATTTTATTCGCTCCATTAACCCACATAGCGTAAATCTTGAAGAGTTAAAAAGTATCTATGCGCTTGATAATCAGTCAGATTATTTAGATGTTTTGCTTGTGAGAGAACTAAATAAATTAGAACAATCTCAAGATGAGTTAGTGAGAATACAATTGAGTGCAGATGACGAAGAAAAAAGAAAAGTTAAACAAATAAAAAGAAAAAATATTGCAGATTTAAAAGCATTTTTGGAGAAAATTATACCAGAAAACAAACTTAAAAATCCTGCGCTCTTTACGCTGGGGCTAGGTTATTGTGATTACATGCTTGGAAACAATGCAGGCGCAAGAAAATCTTTCGCAAATATTCCAAACAATGTCAAAACAACTGAAGTAAAAGCACAAATAACTATTTTTGAATTGATGTTGCAACTTTCTGAACTACAAAAAGTAGGTGAAACAGAAGAAGATAAGTTATTTATGGCAGTAAATAGTACTAAATCTGTAGCGTTGAAAGAAATGCTTAGAGAAAGTTTTGCAAAAATCTACAAAAAACAAGGCAATAAAGCACAAGAATATCTTTCAAGTAATGATATGTATAATCTTCAGCAATATTTACCAACGCTTGCTGTTACAGAAGATTTGATTAGCTTTTCACAAAAGCCAAATCATACTGCTTACGAAAAAGAATTGTTAGCTAAAATCAAAACTGCTGATTTACAAGAAATCAAAGGAATGAATTTGCTTAAACTTGAGAGATTAGAAGATGCTATTGCAGCGTTTAAATTATCAAAATCAACAGAAAAAGTATTAAGAAATCCTTTAAAAGGACGCATTACACATTATTTTGGTGATGAAATCAAAGGTAATTATACACGTTTGGCACTTGCAGAGAAGATGTTGGAACTAAAAAAACTAGCAGACAAAGGCGGAAAAGCAAATATTTCTGCTATGCTAGAGCTTGGAAATGCTTTTTATAATATTAGTCATTTTGGTTACTCGTGGAATGCAGTTGCTTACTCTAGAAGTAGTACTTATTATAATGTAGATAATGTGTTTTTATCAATGAAACCTGCTAAAAAGTATTATGAAAAGGCTTTGAAAGAAGCTAATGCAGCTAAAAACAAAGAATTGTCTGCACAATCTTGTTTTATGCTTGCTAAATGTGAGCAAAATGAGTATTATTTTAACTACAATGAAGCACAAAAAAGTGATAAAAATGCTAGTCAGAATTATTATAACTTCATTCAGCCTAATTTTGGCAAACAAACGTATTTAGAAAAACTAGAAAAAGAGTATGGGAATACGGAATTTTATCATCAGGCTATCAAAGAGTGCTTTTATTTAAAGACAATTTAAGAAGTTTATTTAACATTTTGGAGGGCTTGCAAAAGTCCTCCAAATGTTGTAATAAAAACTTAAAAATATTTGGATTTTATGTATAAAATACCTTAATTGGGGGTGGTATTTAAAAAAAATTAAAATAAATATATAATTATGAGACAAGTAAAAATTCAAGAAAGTACCATTCAATTAGAAGATGGTAATAAAGGAACAGTAGCAGTATTTGTTTATGAGGGAGAGGCTAACCCTATGGTAGAATTAGAAAAAGCAGTACTAAAATATGTTGGGAATAATGATTTTAATCAATTTATTGATATTAACATGGATAATCCTTGGGTAAGGGTTGTTATTTTACATGCAGATAGATTAAAACATCAGACAACTATATGAATGTATCAAATATGGGTGCTGCTATTACGCATTGGCTTGGCTTTCAAGACAAAATAGGACGGGATTTTATGATGAACGAAGATGCCTTAAAATATCCTTTGGCTGATTATCTAGTTAATGCTGGTAATATTGATGTAGGAAATATTAGACTTGAACACCCACATCCAAATTTTTCTAGAATACAAGTTGATTTAGCAATTATTGATAATACAACCATAAAAATAGATAATATCTTTGAACTCAAACTTGCTAAACTAGCCACACGAAATACATCAGAGAAACAAAGAATATTTGATGATTTAATGCGTTTATATTTAGCTAGTCTAATAACTACAGGCAAATGTTATTTTATTATTACAGGTAAAACTCAAGAATTTGAGACTAATTTTCGTATGCTTGGCGTTAGTAAAACAAATAAAACAAACTTTTATAAAAAATGGTTTTCCTTCAATTCATCAAAAACAGTACAAACTACTACTACGTTCAATGTAGCAATAGAAACTGATCAAAATTATCAATCAATTTACCAAAAATTTATAATAAAATATTCAAAATATAAATATCAAGGAACAACACCCTTACAATTACCTAATCAGATTACAACTACCTGTGAATTTGTAACAGCACCTAGCTATGATTTACCTTATATGGCAGGTATTTGGTCAATTTCATAATCTCACCAGAAATAATTCCCTCTAATTTTGAATATCTACCGTTTTATTGCCCTGCGCATCAGTAAACATACTTCCGCACAAGAAAACACTTCTTTTTCTGCGACTATTAGCAAGGTGGCGGTGGCGAGTATTGCCTTTAGTTTGGCGGTTTTGTTGGTGGCTTTTGCAGTTTTGCACGGCTTCAGCGACACTATAAAAGCTCGTGTGTTTAGTTTTAGCGGGCATTTGCGTGTGGTGATGAATAGTGCCAACCAATCAGTAGAAGAAACGCCTATTGCGACTACTCGCAACATTTATAAAATTGCTAAAACCTTAGATTATGTTTCTCACGTGCAGTATTACGTGCAGAAAGCAGGCGTTATCAAAGCGGATAAAGAGGTTTTGGGCGTTGTGGTGAAGGGTTTGGGGGCTGATTATAGGTTTTCTGATTTTAAAGATAACATAAAACAAGGTCGTTTTATGCGTACAAATGGCGAGGGTTTCTCATCTGAAGTCGTGATTAGTCAAATTATTGCGGACAAATTGCGTCTTTCTGTAGGAGATTCTATTCGTATGTTTTTTGTTCAAAATCCGCCCAAATTCCGCAAACTTGCCATTGTAGGCATCTATGAAAGTAATATGGAAACCTTTGACGACAAGTTTATTTTAGCTGATATGCGTATGTTGCAGAAAGTAAACGACTGGAAAGATACGCTTGTAAGTGGCTATGAAGTGTTTTTTAAGGATTTTGATAAGTTTAATGAGAACTTGCCAAAAATTAATAGCCTGCTAGAATACGACACTCTTATTGTGCCTATTGCGCAAAAGCACTTAGATATTTTTGATTGGTTGATGATGCTAGACCAAAACGTACTTATTTTGCTGATTATCATTCTTGTTGTGGCAAGTCTTAATATTTTTTCTATTTTGATTATTTTGATGACAGAGCGCATAAAAATGATTGGAATGCTCAAAGCAATGGGAACAACAACCGCACAAGTAATAAGGATTTTTTTCTATCAAGGACTTCAAATCACACTTAAAGGCATATTTTGGGGAAATCTGATTGGTTTAGGATTTTGTGCGGTGCAGTATTTTACCAAAATAATTGCCTTAGATGCAAAAAATTATTATATGAATAGCGTGCCAATTTCGTGGTGGTGGCAAGATATTTTGGGCGTAAATTTAGGTATTCTGCTTATCATAAGCCTTGCAATGCTTTTGCCTATTGCGCTGGTATCACGCATACGACCAATCAAAGCTATAAAATTTGATTAGTTGCCCTACGTTTTAGCACTTAAATATCCTCGCACGTCAGCTAAAGCAGACGGCAAAGAAAATTACACCAAGAGTTAATCTTTTTTATTTGTATTAAAATCCTGGAAGGATTTAACAATAATAGCCGTAAGTCGTACTTACGGAAACCCGTAACAATGTATTTAAAAATTCAAATTTGAACACAAAAAAAAGCCTTTCAGAAACTAAAAGGCTATTTTTAAAGAAAAGTGTTAAACAAATGCGTGGAATAAATTAGTTGTTTTTTGTGTATCTACTAAAATTATGCGCCTTTTGAATATGTATACCTTTCAAGGCTAAAAGGTAACCAAAATGTTAAAAAATATTCAACTTATTTTAGTTTTGCTTTAAAAGTCCCCTAGCGTAGCGCAAGGGATTTAGGGGCTGTTTGAGGTATTTATCTTACAAAATCATCTGTACCAGTTTTGCAAGCCTTGATTTGTTTGTTGATTTTTTTACGCCAAAAAAAGCCATTGCGGAAAAAAGCCCTAAAATGTCCTTCTAAATTACTAAAAAAAATCTCTCTTTTGCTCATTCCGTAGCCAATATCTGCAGGGATAACAATAAATTCAATATGTTTCTTTTTTGCTATAAGTTCTGCACAACGGTTGCCATAAAGCACGCTACCACTATTTTTTACATAAATCTGAATATAATTGGTGCTAGAATCTCGCACAATTACGGCATCACGCCCCGTAATTACCCAAGTGTTTTCTTGCCCAGTAATGGCTGATTTTTCTATAATTGTGGTCGTAGCAGGTGTTGCGGGTGTTTTTGGCTGATTTTTTTGTGCAAAAATATCAGTAGGAAATAACCAACAACCAACAATCAAAAAAATATAATTTTTCATAATTTGTATTTCTTAGTGTCTTACTTAGACAACGACATTGATAAAATATATTTATAAACTCGTTCATTTGTATTAAAATCCTGAAAGGATTTAATATTCATAGCCGTAAGTTGTACTTACGGAAACAGGTAACAATGTATTTGAAATCTTTCTTGTGAAGTCAGGAGGAAACACCTGACTTCACTAAAATAAATGTATTAAAGTCCCCTTTGGGGATTTAGGGGCTAAAACACTTAAAAATGTTTCCAACCTTGCGCTTGTACGACTACTGTTGTACCATTACGCATCACCAAAGCTACTTTTTTATCTGCATCTGTAATATAACCAATAGTTGAGATTTGGTCGTGTTGCTTAATCTTCTCATAATTTTCCTGCGAAATAGTAAACAAAAGCTCATAATCTTCTCCCCCATTGAGCGCACACGTAATTGGCGAAAGTTGAAAATGATTGATAGCCGCATCATAACTTTGCTGGTCTATAGGCAATTTATCTTCATACAAAACCGCTCCCACGCCTGACTGCTTGCATATATGCATAATCTCGGAGGCAAGTCCATCAGAAATATCTATCATAGAAGTTGGCACAATGCCCAAATCAGCTAGCTCGTGGATAATATCCAAACGTGCCTGCGGTTTTAGTTGCCTTTCAATGATATAATCCATTCCCTCAAGTTCTGGCTGCATATCAGGGTTAGCCACAAAAACCTGTTTTTCTCTTGTAAGTGCCTGCAAACCCAAATATGCACCGCCCAAATCACCTGTAACACACAAAATATCTCCTTTTTTGGCGGTATTTCTATAAACAATTTTATCTTTTGCCACAGTTCCAAGCACCGTAATACTCAAAATCAGCCCAGAAATGGCTGCTGTAGTATCTCCGCCCACCAAATCCACTTTATAATCCTCGCAAGCAAGGCGCATACCTGTATAAATTTCTTCCACTGCTTCCAAAGAAAACCTATTACTAAGTGCAATTCCTACTGTTATCTGCGTTGGTGTACCATTCATTGCGGCAATATCAGACACATTAACGGCTATTGCCTTGTAACCCAAATGTTTGAGTGGTGTATAACTCAAATCAAAATGAATGCCCTCAAGCAACATATCCGTAGAAATCAGCAAAAATTTATCTCCCATATCCACAACGGCGGCATCATCTCCAATACCTTTTACGGTACTTTTGTGATAATGTTTAATGTCTTTTGATAAGCGTTCTATCAGTCCAAATTCTCCCAATGAAGCTATTTCTGTGCGTTGTGTCATTTTTTTGTTGATATTTTTTAAGAATTACGTTTGCAAATATAACTAGAAAAGTCCATTATTCAAATGTTATGCTGATTTTTATGGATTTTGATTTACCAAATAAAAATATTATTTTTCGTTAAAATGCGTATATTTGTATTAGATAGACAAATACTATATCCTTTCAAGTCCCAAAAAATGAGAAAAATACTTGGTAGTGCTATACTTGTAATGATTTGATATTTATAAATATTTATATAAAAATGCCGTTGTTTGTGCCTTCACAAACAACAATGAGGTAGTACAATAGCACATTATTTA
>JAYVGJ010000043.1:0-4989 GCA_043772375.1 Raineyaceae bacterium
TCCAGTAATACCTGTAGCTGATGCTGCCGTTGTAGGTGTTATAGCTGCGTGTGTAGCATTAGCATAAATGCCAAAGGTATTTTGGTAAGTTCTATTCAAAGAAATTCTGTTATTTCTGATGGTATCATTTTGCGCACCGTTGGTTGTGGTAGCGTACAAAAGTGCTACGCCCCATTCAGTCATATTATTTGTAGCTGCTGCTGTGATAGTATTAGCAGGGTTTTCTTGCATAGTGAGGTTCTCTATCCTGATAAAATCTCCTCCTACAATTTTGAAGATGGCATCAGTAAGTGTACCCGCAACAAGCCCACCGTTAGCTGTTATCACAGGATTTGGCGTGCCTAGACCTTGTATTACTATTGAATTATTAGCTGGAATGTTTGGTGTTCCCGTTGCTGTAATAACATAGCCACCAACAGGAGCAGTTTCATTAGCAGTAAGGGTAATTACTACAGGTGCTGTGATAGCAGGAAGCCCATTAAGAGCTGTAATAGCTGCATCTAAACTTGGGTAACTAGCTGCAAGCCCAGAACCGCCATTGGTTGTAACTTGTGCATTAGCACTTCCCCATGTGAAAAGTGTAATCAAAATGGCTAGAAGTGGCGCACCAAAAGGTGTCTGCCACGTTCGCCCTGTTTTGTGAATATTGTTCATAAACCAAAAAATTAGTTAAATTAAAGTAAATTAAATAAGAAGGCTAGTAATTAAAATACTAGCAATTATAATTGAAATTATAATTGAAATACGAGGGAAGTTAGGCATTATAGCCCGCTTTTGGTATCTATGGCATAAGATAATCAGAGGGATAAGAAAGATTAAATGAAAGGTTTTTAAAACTAAACCCAATCAAAACCATATACAAGTTTCAGCCTAAAAGTAACTAAAAATATTTACTTTACAATTTCTTAACACAAAAATCTCAAAAAATCTTATATTTGAAGTGATACTATACTATCATTTTAACTTTTTTAGCTAAAATCACTCAAAATGCAACCAACACAAGACAATCCAAACAAAATAAAAATCATCAATAAAGGGCAAATACTTCTAAATAGAGGAGATATAGCCACTAAAACCTATTTTGTGCGCAAAGGACTACTAAGAAGCTACACTATTGACGAAAAAGGCAAAGAACATATATTTATGTTTGCGCCTGAAGACTGGATAATGACAGATATGGTTTCTCAAATCTACAATATCCCTTCTGATTTGTACATTGATGCTTTAGAAGAAACAGAAGTAGAGATTTTGGACAAAGATACTTTTGAAAAAATCAACAAAACACAGCCAAATATAGTACCCACAGAAGTTGAAAGGCTAAGGAAACGAGCCGCAGTTCTTCAAAAACGAGTACTTTTGTTGATGAGTGCTACTGCAAAGGAAAGATATGAAGACTTTATCAAAACTTATCCCAATATTGTGCAAAGAGTGCCACAAAAAATGATAGCATCTTACTTAGGTATCACGCCAGAGGCATTAAGCAAGATAAGAGGAGAAATTACAAGAAATAAATAGTTGTAAGTTGTGAATGGTGAGTTAATACAATATATTGTTAATCAAGTAATTGAATACTATCAAAATTATGTTTCTTGGAAGGGTTCTATATGTATAAGCACGTGTCCTAATTGTGGTAAATCTAAACGGAGTTTATCTTTTAGTAAGTGTGCAAGCTCGTGTCCTTGTTTTACACTAATTTCTGCTGCCACAATAGCGTGCAAATCTACGTGAAATTTCATTCCTGACTTGCGGATAAAACATTTTTCTGTTCCTAATATGCCTTCTACTCCTTGTGCAATAGTTCTTATTTCTCTTATGAGGTCGTCATAAAAATGTTCGTCCATAATCTCTCCTAATGCAGGTCTAAAAATAAGATAGCTATTATAAAGGATAAAAAAAGCGGCAAAAAGTGCTGCCCAGTCATCAGCAGCCTCATAACCTTTACCAAAAAATAAGGCAATACTTATACCAACAAATGCCGCAACAGACGTAATAGCATCACTTCTATGATGCCAAGCATCTGCTTTCAAAGAACTGCTATTAGTTTGTTTTGCTTTACGCATCACAAGACGGAAAGACGTTTCTTTCCAAATAATAATAGCTCCCAAAACAATCAGCGTGTAGGGTTTTGGCAGCTCGTGAGGTGTTTGTATGTGTTGTATGCTTTCGTAGGCAATAATAGTGGCAGAAATAACAAGAAAACCTACTACCAAAAACGTAATAAGCGGTTCTATACGCCCGTGACCATAAGGGTGGTCTTCATCAGCGGGTTTGCTGGCATATTTTATACCAAAAAGAACAAGAAAAGAGGCAAAAATATCCGTTGTAGATTCTATGGCATCAGCTACTAAGGCATAAGAATTGCCAAAATACCCAAAAAATCCTTTCAAAAGTGCTAAAATAGTATTACTAATGATACTAAAATAAGTAGTTTTGGTGGCTATTTGTTCTGGTGTCATTATTTTTTGAGATAAAATTATTTGTACAAACCTACCCTTTTTTTATGAAAATACAACAAAAATAATTTTTGAATTTAGATAAAAATATTAACAAATTGTATTTTTAATTTACTAGGTGTTTAGGTAGTTACTATTGTTGGTATGAAATCCAATAAAAAATTCGTATCTTTGCGAAAAAATAAAATAAGATGAAAACAAAAGGTATAATCAATAATAAAGTCAATATTGTAACGCTTGGCTGCTCCAAAAACTTAGTAGATTCTGAAGAAATCTACACACAACTCAAAGCAAACAAGATTTCTGTTACTCACGAGTCAAAAAAATCTGATGCAAGTATTGTCATTATCAACACTTGTGGTTTTATAGATAATGCCAAACAAGAGTCTATTGACGCTATTTTGCGCTATGTTGATGCAAAACAAAATGGTTTAGTAGATAAAGTTTACGTAACAGGTTGCCTTTCACACCGTTATAAAGATGATTTGGAGAAAGAAATCCCTTTGGTTGATGCTTTTTTTGGCACAAACGAACTTCCAAGACTTCTAAAAACCCTCAAAGCAGACTACAAACACGAACTTGTGGGAGAACGCCTGCTCACAACGCCTGCGCATTATGCCTACCTCAAAATTGCGGAAGGCTGCGACAGACCTTGCTCATTTTGTGCCATTCCCTTGATGAGAGGCACACACGTATCTCGTCCAATGGAGCAATTAGTGGAACAAGCTAAAAATTTCGCTAAAAAAGGAACAAAAGAAATCATACTTATTGCGCAAGATTTGACCTATTATGGTTTAGATTTATACAAGAAACGTAATCTTGCAGAACTTTTAGACCGCCTTGCTGATGTTGAAAATATTGATTGGATACGCCTGCAATATGCTTATCCTGCAGGTTTTCCGCTTGATGTGCTTGATGTGATGAAAAACAGAACAAATGTCTGCAATTATTTGGATATGCCATTGCAACACGGCTCTACAGATATGCTCAAACTGATGCGTAGGGGCATTACACGTGAGAAAACAGAACAGCTCGTAAATACCATTCGTGATAAAGTGCCTAATATTGCCATTAGAACCACTTTGATAGCTGGTCACCCAAACGAAACTGAAAAAGATTTTGAGGAAATGTACACTTTTGTTGAAAAAATGAAGTTTGATAGATTGGGCATTTTCACCTATTCTCACGAAGAAAATACGCACTCACATACTTTTGAGGACAATGTCCCTGCAGAAACTAAGCAAGAACGTGCAGACGAGATTATGGCACTTCAAGAAGGCATTTCTGCTGAACTTAATCAAAAGAAAGTAGGACAAACTTTTAAGGTTTTGTTTGATAGAAAAGAGGGCGGATATTTTATTGGACGCACAGAACACGACTCTCCAGAGGTTGATAATGAGGTACTTGTACCAATAAAATCAGAAAATAAGGAAGACATTTATATTGCAAAAGGTGAGTTTGCCAACGTAAAAATAAATAGTGCAACAGAATTTGATTTGTTTGGCGAACTTATAAACTAACATAAAATTCTAATGAAAGATTGGCTTTCTGCGTTTAGGTTGCGTTCTTTGCCACTTGCGCTGACTTGTATTTTAATGGGTAGTTTTTTGGCACAAGCAAAAGGGCTTTTCCGTATTGAAATAACACTTTTAGGTATTCTTACCGCTGCTTTGTTGCAGATTTTGTCTAATCTTGCCAATGATTATGGAGATTCTGTAAGTGGCGTGGATAGCCCTGAACGTGTAGGACCTTCACGAGCCGTACAAACAGGAAAAATAACCGCTAATGCTATGAAAAACGCTATTTTTGTGTTTTCTGGTTTGTCTTTTCTGTCAGGAATAAGTTTGTTGTTGGTGGCTTTTTGGAAGAGTGAAAATCTTTTGCAAAACTTTGTTATTTTCTTAGGAATAGGCATTTTGGCTATTTTGGCGGCTATTTTCTACACAAATGGTAAAAAACCTTATGGATATGTAGGGCTGGGAGATATTGCGGTGCTTATTTTCTTTGGTTGGGTGGGCGTGATGGGGATTTTTTTCTTGCATACAGGCACTTTTGAGGCACCTTTTATGCTTCCCGCCACAAGTTGTGGACTTTTTGCGGTGGCAGTTTTGAATGTGAATAATATTCGTGATATTCCTTCTGATGCGCTTGCAGGCAAAAACTCCATTCCTGTGCGTTTGGGGCGCAAAAATGCCGTTTTTTATCATTGGAGTTTGCTCATAAGTGGGCTTATATGTACGTGTATATACGTAG
Organism: Raineyaceae bacterium; assembly: GCA_043772375.1. Lineage (GTDB taxonomy): Bacteria > Bacteroidota > Bacteroidia > Cytophagales > Thermonemataceae > JANYGM01. The sequence continues at coordinate 4,707 of JAYVGJ010000043.1, forward strand.
CTACAAATTTCCATTCATTTTGGCAACTACTTTTTTTAATTTCCGTACCTCTAATGTTTATCAATGCGGTTGCCGTAAAAAATAAAACGCTTGCAAGTGATTTAGACCCTTATTTGAAGCAAATGGCTATTTCTGCACTCGTTTTTACGCTTACTTTTGGTTTGGGAATGATTTTGTAAATTGATGCTAACCAAATATGTTTGTAGAAACGTTACTTGTAACGTCTGAACTGTAACGTCTGAACGTAAAAAAAGACGTTGCAAGCAACGTCTCTACAATGAAT
>JAYVGJ010000044.1:0-2801 GCA_043772375.1 Raineyaceae bacterium
GTGCTATTGTACTACCTCATTGTTGTTTGTGAAGGCACAAACAACGGCATTTTATATAAATATTTATAAATATAAAATCATTACAAGTATAGCACTACCATATTACATAAAATCAGAAACTCCCTTAAATTTCTGGGTTTTAGCGTTCCACTCCTCTAGCGTGGCACGTATATTGGTGGAAAAATCAGGAGAACGCAAGCCCTCAACCGTTATTCTGCAATTTAGGGGTACAGTCCCTGCCTTGTTTAGCTTTGCCTTGCGAAGCCAAAAAAGGACTTTCATATTTTTGAGATAATACCCACGTAATATGAATATTTATTTTAATTCTATTCCTATGATTTGCAAATAATTTGAAAATAATTCAAATACTACCAAAATACTAGGACACCTAAAAAGATACATATTGGCATAACAAAAAAAGGGCTTTATCTTACGATAAAGCCTTTTAATGCACTAAAATAATGTATTTTTTTTTAAAATTGCGGAATGGACGGGACTCGAACCCGCGACCTCCTGCGTGACAGGCAGGCATTCTAACCAGCTGAACTACCACTCCGTTTGGTGTTGTTTTTTTCAGTGATGCAAAGGTAAGACTTTTTTTATTACAAACAAACTTTTTGGTACTTTTTTTCGTATTTTTATGAAAATATTTTTCAAAACACTATAATTTTTTACCAAAATGATGCAAATACACGAGCTTGGGCTAATAGGTTTTCCTATATCTCATTCATTTTCAGAAAGATACTTCAAAGAAAAATTTTTGAATGAAAAAATAAATAATTTTGATTATTTTTTATTTCCATTAGAAAATTTAGATGAATTTCCTGCTTTTATCAAAAATAATCCAAAACTTGTTGGGTTAAACGTAACTATTCCACACAAAAAAAATATTATTCCTTTCCTTGATGAGTTAGATAGTTCTGCTTTGCGTGTGGGCGCAGTAAACGTCATTAAAATATTTCCAAACGGTAAAAAAGTTGGTTATAATTCTGATTATTTTGGTTTCAAAAAATCCTTAGAAACACTCTTACATACAAATCTACATACCAAAAACACGCATTTAAACAATCTGAATGCACTTATTTTGGGTAATGGAGGTGCGGCAATGGCGGTAGTAGCGGCACTACAAGACCTCAAAATACATTATGAAATAGTTTCTAGGCAGAAAAGTGTAAATACTATTAGTTACAATGATTTGACAACTCTCAAACATCAAAAACCTTTTTTGCAAGATTTTCAGCTGATTATCAACACTACACCGCTAGGAATGTACCCACATACAGAATTTTGTCCACAAATTCCGTATGAATACATCACTAATCAGCATATTTTGTATGATTTGGTCTATAATCCTGAAGAAACTACTTTTTTAAAGAAAGGCAGACAACAAGGTGCAAGTACCAAAAACGGTTTAGAAATGCTTTATTTGCAAGCAGAAAAATCTTGGGAAATTTGGCAATAATATTATCAAATGACGTTTTTTGTATTTTTTGGAGAAGGGATATTTATTTTGGTACTTGTTTTTTGACAAGATTGGCTAAAATACTAGGAAAAAACCTTTGCATTTGCATTGCAAGCCATTCTTTACCAAATGGTTTGCCTACATAAACTTCATTTTTACCATTTTTGATAGCTTTCAGAATTTGTTGCGCACATTTGTCGGCAGGAAAACCAGCACCAATATCTTCTCCTAGCTGATTGTTTTTCTCTCCTGTGGCTGTGAGGGCATTTAGACTCACATTTGTACGAATATATCCAGGACAAATAATGGTTACTTTGATGTTTTCTTTCCAAACTTCTGCCCTCAAACAGTCAAAAAAACCGTGTAAAGCATGTTTTGCAGCAGCATAAGCAGAGCGCATTGGTGTACCTATTTTGCCCATTACACTACTAATTACAGCAAATTGCCCTATTTTTCTTTCTTGGAAATGTGGCAAAATAGCTTTTGTAAGTGCCACATAACTAAAATAATCTACTTCCATTAGTTTCCTATGTACTTCTAGTGTAGTTTCTTTGACCCAAGACCGCTGGCTGATGCCTCCATTATGAATAAGCACATCTACTTGTCCATAAAAAGAAATAGCTTCTTTCGTTTTCGTTTCAAAAGCATCAAATTCTACCAAATCAAGGGTTAGGATACTGATATTATTATAGTTAGTGTTCTTTTTGACACGTTCAAGCTCTTCCTGACGACGAGCAGAAATAATAATATTTGCTTGTTGTTTGGCAAGTTCATAGACGAGTGCTTCACCTATTCCAGAAGATGCTCCAGTAATCCAGACAGTTTTATTTTGAAAGAAAGTCATTTATTTAGAAATTATTTGAAATTTATTTATTTGAAAATGAAGTGATTATATATTCTATTTGAAAGAAAAGACTATTTTTCTACAAAAATAGTAAAATAAATTTGGTATCTACTTTTTTTTTCTTACCTTTGTGTTCTCAATAAGGAAACACATTGAAAATCTATTGAAAGCTAAAAAGGTGAAGTGCCTGAGTGGCCGAAAGGACATGTTTGCTAAACATGCGTACGGGAAACTGTACCGAGGGTTCGAATCCCTCCTCCACCTCTTGTGTGGTAATAATTACAGCAATGCTTTTATATTCTGGGAAATAGAAGTAAAGTCTTACTCCAAAAACTTAGTTTTAGGAGTAAAAAAGTGAAAACCTTTCGGGGTGTAGCGTAGCCCGGTATCGCGCCTGCTTTGGGAGCAGGAGGTCGTAGGTTCGAATCCTGCCACCCCGACAAATTGACAACTTGCAACGGTTGTCAATTTTTTTTACCTTTTTTAGTGAGTATA
>JAYVGJ010000045.1:0-4317 GCA_043772375.1 Raineyaceae bacterium
GAGTTTATGAATAATTCTATTTTTAACCACCCCTAACCCCTCCTTAGGAAGTAGGGGGACTTTTCAAAGACATTTTTGAGTTATTCATAAACTCTATTAGAAAAATAAATATTTTTCAACTTTTGGAGAGTTTTAAAGCTCTCCAAAAGTTATTCTTAATTAGAAATTATCTAAACATAAAAAACGAGTTCTATTTGCCTGCCATCTTCTAAAAAATGCACTTCATCAGCCAAATGACGCATCAAAAAAACGCCTCTGCCGCCTACTTTCTCAATATTTTCTTGGTTGGTTGGGTCGGGCAAAGAATGGTAATCAAAGCCTTTTCCTTCATCTTTTACAGAAAACTTAACGTAGTTGTCACCAAAAGAAAGTTTTAACTCAACATTTTTCTGTGAATTAGACTTATTTCCGTGTATAATGGCATTATTGACACATTCTATCACAGAAATAATAATATTGCCATAAATATCCTCACTAATATGATATTGTTCTTTTACGTTATCAATAAAGCTCTCTATAATGCGCAGATTTTCTGGCAAAGAAGGTATTTGAAGCGTGATAACGTCTATATTTTTTTGTGTTTCTATAATATTTTTCATAATTGAGCAATGCAGTTGGAGGCATCAAATTTATTGCACTGGTTTTTAGTTACTAATTTTTTTAATGTATTTTTTCTATATTTCTTACGTGAAAGGTAACAATTTTGTTTACGCTAAAGCAAAAAACACACAAAAATATTTACAAAATTACAAAATTCTAACATAAATTTACTTTTTTTCTCTTTATTTTAAAACTTATTTTTATTTTAATTTGAAAACTTAAATTAGAATACTATATTTACGCACTCTTTAAAAGATAAATTTAAAGATAAGTTTTAGCATTCACAATTACCTTTCACCTCAAATAAAACAAATATGTTTGACAACATCAAAGAAATCCAAGACGGAAAAATCAAAGAAGCCGTTATCAGCGCACTTTCTGGCGCACCTATTTCTAACCTAGAAGTGCTTGTAGCTGATGCTGAAGTGACAGTTAGAGGTGATGTGTCTTCTGCAAGTGATAAAGCAGTTGTACTTGACAGAGTGCAAGGTGTAGAAGGAATTAGCAAAATTATTGCTGGTATCAATGTAGAAGAAGAAGTAAAAGCACACAGCGGCGAAACTTATACTGTAAAACCAGGTGATTCTATGTGGGCTATTGCACAACAATATTTGGGAAATGGCAACGACTGGATGAAAATCTATGAAGAAAACAAATCACTTATTGGCGCACAACCTGACCTTATCCACCCTGGATATGTGCTTAAAATCCCTGCAAAAGCATAATTTTCAATTACGAATGTGCAATTACGAATTACGGATTATTGTCGTAATTCGTAATTGATAATTCGTAATTGACTATTGAATACTCACTCTAATTCCTAAAAACCCTCTAATTCCCTGCGTTGGTGCATAAATATAGTTGGGGTCAAAGCTCACTCCATACGGATTTGTTGGTGTGGCAATAACTTGTCCATTTGCGCCAAATTGCACATTTTTATCAAAAGGGTCTTTTGAACCTGCAATAATAAAAGGATTGTTTTCTTTGAAAGGTGTCCAATTTAATAGGTTTTTCACACCTCCATAAATTTCAATATTTGCAAATTTTGTGTAAGTAAATTGAATATTTTGCGTACTCCACCAAGGGGAGTTTTGCAGGCGTGGGTCAAGTGCGCCCAACGTAGGCAAACGCATAGGACTATAAATATTCCCTGTATAATCAATAGAAAGGTTTATTTTTGGGATTTTGTAAGAAACCGCCCAAACTCCCGTAAAATTTTCTGTCAAAATTTGTCTTTCAGTTTTGCCATTTGTAGTGATAGTATTTGCCATTAGCGTGCCTCCTGCAATGATTTTCAAACCGTCCAGTTTTCCTTCAAATTCTACATCAATATTTAGGCTAACTCCTTTACTTTCAGCATATCCAGAAAGATTATCATAAATGATTTTGTTGGGGTCAATATCGTAATTTCCAATAATTCTGTTATTAAAAAACGTATAAAAAGCACTTGCATCAAGCCCAATATAGGTTTCATCTTTGAGATTTATTTTTTTGATATAATTAAGATTTATGTTGTAAGATTTCTCGGGATTTAGCTTATTTTTTATTTCTACTTCTCTTGCGCCTGTGAGGGCTGCGTGGTCTTCTGTAAAAAGATTTACTACCCTAAAACCCGTTCCTGCGTTCAGACGAAGGATATTTCTATTATTGATGCTGTATTTGTAGGCAAGGCGTGGCGTAAAAATATTTCCGTGATAAGAATTATAATCATACCTAAAACCTGTCAAAAACTTATGTTTTGGAGAAATTTTTAGTTCGTTTTGTACAAATATTCCTGGCAACCAAGTTTTTTGTGGCTGATTTTTTGAATTTAAAATGTCATTTGAAGCTGTTGCAGGCGTATTATCATCATAATACGTATAACGCAAAGCCGCACCAACCAAAAAATCATTTCTTCCAATTGTCTTATCCCAAACAAGTTGAGAAAAACCAATATGTTGTTTAGCAATGTAAGAAGTTTGACCATAACGACTATCTTGGTCGTGTAAGTTATAAGAAAAAGATAACATTATTTTCTCTTTTGTGGGCAGCTGGTAGTTGCCCAAAAGTTCGTAGCGGTTGGTATAAATACTCTCTCCATAAATACTATCTCCACCCCTAAATTGCTTTGTCCATCTGGTATCTCCTCCCCAACGGTCTTCATAAAAATACCTCCCTGCAATAGTAAAAATGCGGTTTTCTTTCCGTTGAATGTTGTATTTTTGGAAAAAAGAAACCCTATGTTGAAGAGTCATATCTGTAAAATTATCATTATTTTTATCTACAATATTCTGAAAATTAAAATAATTGATACCAGTCAAAAGGCTTACTTTCTTGTTCAAATTGAGTTTAAGACCCAAATCAGCACTTAATTCTTGCCAAGTTGTACCCATCACATCAACAGACAAAAGTGGCGCATTTTGCGGTTTTTTGGTGATAATATTGATAATTCCGCCTACCGCCTCACTTCCATACAAAGAGGAGGCAGGTCCTTTGACTATTTCCACACGTTCCACCAAACTATTAGGAATGCCAGACAACCCATAAACCGTTGATAAACTACTCACAATAGGCATTCCATCTATCAAAACCATTGTGTAAGGTCCTTCTAAGCCATTTATATGAATGTCGCCTGTATTGCAAACATTGCAATTTAGTTGTGGACGCACGCCATTGACGTTTTGGAGCGCATCAAAAATACTTGGTGTAGGGTTTTTCTTAAAAAAAGTGGGTGAATAAACCTCTACAGGAACAGGGCTTTCTAGCCTAGAAACTTCTTTTTGCGTGCCAGTAACGACAACATCATCTAAATCAGCATCCTCTTTTAGTTCAATTAAAATTGGTTTTTCAGTAGTGGAAAGTGTATCTTTTGCAGTTATTTGGAGTGTTTTTTCCTGAAAACCAACCGCATTGATAACGAGTTTTGGTAGATTTTTTTCTCCTAAATTATTGGATTTTTCAGTTGATTTTAAATGATTTAGTTGTATAAAAAACGTCCCAAATTCATCAGCCAAAACGCCAGTATTTATTCCAAAAACCTTAATTGTAGCATACGGAATTGGTTTTTGGCTTTGTTTTTCAATGATTTTTCCTGTAATAGTTTGGGCAAATATTTTATTATGAATTATTACTGTTGATAAAATAACAAACAATAATTTTAAAGATATTTTCATTATTTTGGTGATTGATTTTATAATTTAAGGTTATACTATCTTTTAATTTATGCAAAAGTAATATAAAAATATTGAAACTCCAAATTTATTTTTAGAGTAGTCTAAAATATTTTAAAATTATGTTGCTTTAAAAACAGTTTTTTGTGTTGGAAATTTGTGTTATATTTGTGTAAAATAACCATTTAAACACCAAAAATATGGCATTTTCAGCATATAAAACACTAGAATTGGTACAAGATAAGTATCCACAAATAGAAGTTAGAAACCAAAAATTTATTCCTAATGATTTGGATGAATTTGTTGTAAAACCATCTTTAATAGAAGAAATAGACCTTAATTTGCTCACTTACCGTAGCAATGAATTTTATGCTACAGAAAACCTTGTTTCTCCCATTTTGAGAGCAGCGTGGAGAAAATATATGACAGAAATAAATATGTGGACACATCAAGCTATTAAATATGATGAGGATTTGAGTGGAACGCCTGATTTTATGTTTACTCATCTCAAAAAAGAACAATATGAAGTAATGTCTTATCCTATTATCACGACAGTAGAGGCAAAAGC
>JAYVGJ010000046.1:0-31581 GCA_043772375.1 Raineyaceae bacterium
TAGTGGTGATTTTAATGTTGATTTTGGTACAATAAATATGGCTAAATCTTCTGTACGTGTCTATGATGCGCAAGGTAAAGTTGTATTTACTTCTGAAAATAACAATAATTTGATGACTATTTCTCTTGATAAGTTTGCAAATGGCATCTATTTGATGGAAGTAGAAACTTCAAAAGGCAGAATCTTGAAAAGATTAGCTAAACAATAAAAAAAATAAAACAGCCCCCTAACCCCCAAAGGGGGAACAGTGCAAAATACAATAAATGTATTTGTATTTAAAGTCCCCTTTGGGGATTTAGGGGCTACTAAAGTCAATAAAGACTGATTACCTTTATTGATAAAAGATTAGGATAACAAAAAACCACCTTTAATATTGATTAAAGGTGGTTTTTTGTTTTTTTCTGATATAATAACCAAAAAAAAACTTTCATTCTCACATTATTCTTTGAATATTGTTATTTTTGTGCTGATAATGATATTTTAATTCACAACTAAAATAATCATATATAATACATCATATATCACACATCAAAATGAAAAATATGCTTCTAATTGGTGCAGGGCGTTCTGCATCTTCTCTTATACGCTATCTCGCTGAAAACGCCGTTGCGCAAGGTTGGCAAATTATTGTAGCGGATAATAATTTTCAACTTGTAGAAGAAAAAATACAGCCTTATCCGCATCTGACGGGGCTTGCGTTTGATGCCAACAACGAAACAACTACCAAAGATGTTATCAGCAAACAAGATTTGGTTATCTCACTTTTGCCGCCTTTTTTGCATATCAAAGTAGCCAAAATCTGCTTAGAACTATCCAAAAACTTACTTACAGCGTCTTATATTTCTGATGAAATGCGTTTGTTAAATGCTGATGTAGAGAAAAAAGGTTTGATTTTTTTGAATGAAATAGGGCTTGACCCAGGAATAGACCACCTTTCTGCTATGCAAATTTTGGATAATTTGAAAGAAGAAGGACACGAAGTAACCACGTTTAAATCATATACAGGCGGACTTATTGCGCCAGAAAGTGATAATAATCCTTGGAATTATAAGTTTACTTGGAATCCGCAAAATGTCGTACTTGCAGGGCAAGGTGTGGCAAAATATTTGGAAAATGGCAACCACAAATACATTCCTTATCATCAATTATTTTCTCGTACTGAAAATTTTAGTATTGATGGTTTTGGAGAATTTGAAGGCTATGCCAACCGTGATTCTTTAAGCTATCAAAATGTGTATGGTCTGGAAAATGCTACTACTATTTTGCGTGGCACTTTGCGCAGAAAAGGCTTTTGTAGTGCGTGGAACTGCTTTGTGCAACTTGGAATGACAGATAACCAAACCAAAATCAGTACAAAAAATCTTACTTATTATGATTTTTTGCATTCGTTTTTGCCTGATAATCAAACAAGTTATGAATACCTAAAACTTGCACAACATTCTGACGAAATAGAAAAATTGGCTTGGTTAGGACTTTTTGAGAACAAAAAAATTGATTTTCCATCACAATTATTTCCACTAGAAACAGCCACCCCAGCCCAGATTTTGCAGGTTGTTTTGGGGAGAAAATGGATTTTAGAAGACACAGACAAAGATATGATTGTGATGCAACACCAAATTGGTTTTAGAGAAAAGCAGAAAGAAAAACTTTGTACTTCTGAACTTGTGGTATTAGGAGAAGATAGCACACATACGGCAATGGCAAAAACAGTTGGTTTGCCTTTGGGCATTGCGGCAAAACTTATTTTGAATAATAAAATATCTTCCAAAGGTGTTTGTTTGCCACTTACCAAAGAAATTTATGAGCCAATATTATTAGAACTTGCCACGCTAGGAATTGTATTTAAGGAGAAAACAACAACTTTGAGGGAGTAAATATTCCTATTAGCGTTACTATTTTATCAAATTCTTGCAAAAGTCAAACCTTTTACCTACATTTGGCGTTCAATTATAAGTTTTCATAATTGTAAGTTTTTGATTAGTTAGGTTTTAGACTTTACGGCTTTTGGCGGTAAAGTCTTTTTTTGTTACTATTTTGTTGTTTTTTTGTTAATTTTAGGGTTTTGTTTAGTTTACGTTGTTTTTGGAAAGAATTTTTGCGTAATTGCAGAGAAAATAAAAATCAGAGAAAGTCTTCTCTACTTTTCTATACAAAAAAATAAACACCTCACTTTTGGTGAGGTGTCGGTCTAAAGATGCTATCTTTAGAGATGTTGGTATTGCAAAGGTAATCAAAATATTTTAACTTGCAAATAAAATTTAGGAAAATAAATGGAGCAGAAAAAAGAGCGTGTAATAGTGTATGTTGATGGTTTTAATTTGTATTTTGGAATGAAAGATGCAGAATTCTTAAATTGCAAATGGCTAAATATAGAAAAATCAGTGTTAAATTATTTGAAATATTCCCAAGAATTAGTAGAAATAAAATATTTCACAAGCCGTATTACTAATCATCCAGAAAAACAAAAAAGACAAAATACTTATTTAGAAGCAATAGAAACCACAAATGTAAAAATAATTTATGGTTTATACAAAGCTAAAAAAATTGAATGTGAAAACTGCGGGCATACTTGGCACGTTTCAAACGAAAAAATGACAGACGTAAATATTGCGACACATTTAATTATTGATGCTTTTCAAGATAAATATGATGTAGCAATTTTGATTTCAGGAGATAGTGATTTAGTTCCACCAATAAAAGCTATTCATACAAATTTTCCTAAAAAAGTTATTTCTGTGTTTTTCCCGCCCAATAGACACAACAATACAGTAGCAGAAGCAGCTAAAGGTTCTCAAATTATTGGAAGGAAAAAACTTGTAGATAGCCAATTTGAGAACGAAATAGTTAAAAAAGACGGCTATATTTTGCATAAACCAACACGTTGGAGCTAAATAATTCTATAAAAGTATAAATTTAAAACTTACAATTCACCATTATTTATGGAAACTCCTTCTTTCAACAAATCAAAAATTGTGGCTACTGTTGGTCCTGCCTGCAATACCAAAGAACAACTGCTTGCCCTTGCACGCGCTGGCGTTGATGTTTTTAGGCTTAATTTCTCTCACGGAACACACGAGGAACACGCCAAAGTAATTGCATTTATCAGAGAACTCAACGCTGAAAATGACCTTAATCTCTGCATTTTGCAAGATTTGCAAGGTCCTAAAATCCGTACCAATGATATGGAAAATAACGGCGTTTTGATAGTATCAGGGCAAACGCTTGTCATTACTACAGAAAAAATCTTAGGTAATGCAGAGCGCATCAGCACGACCTACAAAATGCTGCCAAAAGATGTCAAAATTGGAGAATCTATCTTGATTGATGATGGCAAAATAGAACTAAAAGTTATCAGCAAAACAGACAAAGATGTTACTACAGAAGTTATTTATGGCGGAATATTGAAATCAAAAAAAGGCATCAACTTACCTGCAACTGATGTTTCTTCACCTTCTCTGACTGAAAAAGATACAGAAGATTTGTATTTTGGTTTGCAACACGACTTAGAGTGGATTGCATTGTCGTTTGTGCGTAGTGCAACTGATATTCTGCTTTTGCGCCATTTGGTGCAACAAAAAGGCAAATTCCCTAAACTTATTGCCAAGATAGAAAAACCTGAAGCCATTAAAAATATTGATGAAATTATTAAGGTTTCTGATGGTGTAATGGTGGCTCGTGGTGATTTGGGCGTGGAAATGGTGGCGGAAGAAGTGCCCATTTTTCAGAAAATGATTGTCAATAAAGCCAAAAAAGCTGCAAAACCTGTCATTATTGCAACACAAATGATGGAAAGTATGATAGAAAACCCTCGCCCAACTCGTGCAGAAACCAACGACATTGCCAATGCCGTTGTTGATGGTGCTGATGCGCTGATGCTTAGTGCGGAAACGGCAAGCGGAAAATATCCCATTTTGGTCGTCAAAAGTATGGCAAAAACTATCCAAATGGTGGAGGAAAAAATCTTCAAAATCTATCATCAGAACTTTGATTTGGATATTTCTTCTAAAAGTTTTACAAGTGATAGCCTTGTTGCCTCTGCTTGCAGACTTGCCAAAGAAACTGGCGCAAAAGCTATTATTGGAATGACAAATTCGGGCTATACTGCCCTACAAATTGCTAGCCACAGACCAGAAGCAAACATTTTTATTTTTACAGGAAACCGTCCTTTGCTTAATACAATGAACCTTATTTGGGGCGTGAGGGCTATTTTTTATGATAAATACGAAACTACAGATGAAACTTTTGATGACGTGCAAGAGATTTTATTAGAAAATAATTATATCAAAAAAGGAGATATTTTTATCAACCTTGCAAGTATGCCAATTGGTAAAAAACAACGCACCAACACGCTTAAATTGTCCATTGCGGAATAAAAATGGCTCTGAAAAAGAAGACTTCGCTTTTAAGCGAAGTCTTCTTTAAGTTTTTAGGCTATTAGGCAACATCAGCAAAAACGGAACACTTTTTTCGTATTTTACTTCGTAATAATTTACCCCTAATTGTATGTTGTTGTAGTAGGCGGGTCTGTTGTCCCAGTAGTTTTTTTCTGATGTAATAAACCAAGCTTTTTCACCCAGTTTTTTGGATAAAAACCATTTTTCCAACAATCTGGTTGTTCTGCCGTTGCCATCAATAAAAGGGTGAATATTGACAAAAACAAGGTGAACATAAGCTGCGTAATAAAAAATTTCGGTAGTGCTATACTTGTAATGTTTTCAAATGGTGGCAAAAACTGCTGTTGTTTGTGAAGACACGAACAACGCCACTTTTATATAAATATTTATAAATATCAAATCATTACAAGTATAGCACTACCTATCTTGATAGCAAAGCAAATAAGAAACTGAATGAATTAGCGCATTAAAGTCAATTTGTTTCATATAAGGTGGTGTTCCTCTGGATTAAATTCTTCTTGTTTCATATCATTAATACCTTTAATAATGACCCTAATCCAAGGATTATCCATATTGGCATCAATAAATTCATTATATCCTTCATTTTTTGTGTATAGGTAAACCGCCTCATTAAGTTGTTTTACAGGGTCACCAGAACCTGTGTACATGAGAATACCTATTTGGACTTTTTTGTCATTTGTAAAACCTTCTTGATAAATTATATCTTTCATTTTAAATGATATTTATTAAAAAAAAATTATAAAAGTAATTATTACATTACTACAAACATAACAAAAATAGTTGTATTTTCCAAAATAATTTCATAATTTTAATAGCACTTTTTCAGCCTCCTTACATCCAAGAAATTGGTTTTTTAATAAGATAATTCTTGTATTTTGAGTTTTATTTTTTCGTCTAATTCTTTTGATGCCTGCAAAAGTGGCAAGCGCACAAAATCTTCACAAATGCCAAAATGTTTGAGGGCATTTTTTATACCAACAGGATTGGCTTCTTCATACATCAAATTATTGATTTCCAACAACTTAAATAAGTATTGAGAACTTTCCGCAAAATTATTTTCTAATGCTTTTTTCACCATCAAATTAAAATCTTGAAAAGCATTTGCCAACACAGAAATAACGCCTACTGCACCAAAAGTAATCATTGCAGGCGTATGCAAATCTTCTCCAGAAATCAATAAAAAATCATTTTCTTTCTTTTGCGCAATTTCCATACATTGCGTAAGGTTGCCTGATGCTTCTTTTATACCAATAATATTGGAATGTTTAGCAAGTTCTAGCGTTGTATTTGCAGAAATATTGCTCATAGTGCGTCCTGGTACATTATACAAAATGATAGGCACAGGAGAACTGTCTGCAATGGCGGTATAATGTGCAATAATACCTTTTTGAGTAGGTTTATTGTAATATGGACTTACAGAAAGCAGGGCATCAATACCATTCAAATCAGTTTCTTTGATGTTTTTAATGACTTCTTGTGTATAGTTTCCTCCAATTCCATAAACAATAGGAAGTTTTTGAGGGTTATTTTCTTTTGCAAATGCTAAAAGTGCTTGTTTTTCTTCTTTACTTGTGGCTGGAGATTCCCCTGTTGTGCCTTGTACGACCCAATAATCAGTGCCAATGGCGGCAGTATGCAAAAGTAATTTCTCAAATCCTTTCCAATCAATAGCCATATCTTTGGAAAAAGGCGTAACAAGTGCCACGCCTATTCCAGAAAATTTATTTTTCATTTTCATTTTATTTTTTTATTACTGCGAAATACAAACTGATTACCAGCAACTTGTACTCATTCATAATTCATAATTGACAATTTCACGTTTAGCTCTTCAAATTTTTTAGTTTTTCCTCAAAATTAGTGTAATGTGTTGGGCAAAACAATGGTCTTTCACATTTGTTTAGTTTTACAAAAAGTGAATCAAGTCTTGATTTTGTAGTGTCGTCAATGCCACTACTCACTAATTTTAATATTTTTATCATAGTACTGATGTGAGGTATCATCTCTTTTTGTACTGTACGTGCCTGCCTTTGCAAACTACTGACAAGTTGAGCAAGCAAATCCTCATCTTTCATCAAAGCGTATTGCATTCCAAGAAGTAGCCTTACTTCTAATATCACTATTGGGCTTTTCTTAATAGGATATTTTTTCATTAGTTTGGTAAGCAATTTTGCACTTTCTGCATACTGACCAGCAAAATAGAAACTCAATGCTCTATAAACCATATAATTAACATAGTGCGTGCTATCAATTTCTATTTCAAAGTCAGCAAATATTTTTTCATTAGTATTTGCCAAATCTTTTTCCGTTTTTATGCGTAAACTTCTTTCAATGATAGTATATAAAATCCTTGAAGGATACGTATAAAGCGTATAATTGCTTAATAAATGGGTTACTTCCTCTAACAAAAGAGGGTATAACTCGTCAGATTGGCGGTTTATCTTATAGAAAGTGTAGTATTCAAACCTCAAATACGCAAAAACAACCCTCAAATGATGATAGGCATTATCCATCAAATAAGAATCAAAAAAGCCTTGTATTTTGGTGAGCATATCTTCAATAGGCTCATCTTCTGGCGTTTCTGTAGTATCTACAAAAAAACGGTGATAGATGTTCATAGCACCATAATAGACATACAAACGGTGTGAGTCATACTGTTTGCGCACTATTTTCATTTCCTTGTGAATAAGGTCTAACGCCATTTTGTCGTTGGCATCATTAGAAAACAAGTATTCACCATATTTTCTAAAATATTCTGCCAAAAGGTACTCTGCTTTATCCACAGAAAGCATATAAGCAACGTGTTTGTTGTATTGTTGCGAATAAAAAAAGTTGTGTTCTGTACCTACGTGCAAAGAACGCAAAGTTTTATAAACTACCGTCAGTTCGTTAGAAAGGTCATAATCTAACAAATCCTTTTCTAATTTTTTGAGTGTGGCAATAGTCAAAATACGGCTTTTTGTAAAAACAACTTCGTTGATACTTGCCACTTTCGTAATAAGTTCTGCACGTGGGCTGACAATCTCGTGTACCAGATATTCTTCTACTTTTTGGTTCAGACGTGAGCGCAACGTGTAATATGCGTTAGCATTTACGCCCAGAAGTTTTATCATTTTGTCGTCAGTGTGCTTTTCTTCATAAAGAAATTTGAGTAAAAGCGCAGATTTGTCTGCGCTGCTATCCATCAAATTATTATAAAGATGATAAAATTCTTCTTGATTTAGTTGCTGAACAAGATTTTTTAGTTTAGACATTTTAGGGCGTTGTAATTTAAATACAAGTATTTCAACATTTATTTGCTTTTTTTGATAAAACAAACGAATGTAATAAAAAAATAATTAGTTCAAAATTATAGAAATAATCTTACAAAAACAACTTTTATTTCAAAAACGTACAACTATTTTAAAAAATAAAAAATAAATTGCTTTTTAATATTTTGCTACTGCATATTATTCTCACATTTAAGAATTTTGTACTGAGCTTTTATAAAAACTTGAAAATCAGCTTGTTTTGTCTATTTTTTGCACATTTTCAATTTTTTGAATATCTTTCAACTACGTTTTAAGGCTATTTGAAGGATATTTTTTGCTTTTGCAAAGAATATTCAGTATTTCAAAAAGTGCTTTGATTAGCTCCAAATCAACTAAAAATTCCAAAAGTATGTTTATTTGTTTCAAAAACGCTTTTCAAAAATAAAATCACGCTCCAAATTATTTAAACAAACAATAGGATTATTCTAAGAAATGAAAAACATTACTGAATATTGAATAAATGCAGGTTTGAGTTTCAAAGTGTGTTTAAAGTTGCTTATTTAATGTTTTTTTAATTACTTGATAATCAACAAATTAACTATCAATATAACTTAAATACAAAAAAAAAGCACTTTTTTTTATAAAAAAAGTGCAAAAAAATTATTTTGTATCAAAAAAATTTGTAGTTTTGATGCGAGAGTCAGTCAGACAATCATCATAACTTAATTATTTAACCCTTAATTTTTACCGCAATGGCAAAATTTTCAGTAGTGAAAGACCTAGTAATGGGCTTGGAAGGTGACTTTGAAAAATTCTATGACAAAGACAATCAAGCAGCTGGTACTCGTGTACGTAAAGGTATGCAAGACCTAAAAATCTTGGCACAAGAAATCCGTAAGGAAGTGCAAGATATGAAAAATAAAGCAGCGGCGAAAAAACCTCCTGTTGCTAAGAAAGATGGTGCTAAAAAAGTAGCTCCCGTTGCTAAAAAAGCAGATGCTAAAGGAAAAGATGCTAAAAAAGCAACTCCAGCAAAGAAAAAGTAATTTTCTAACAAATTACGTAAAAAAAGGCTTCCCAAAAAGAAGCCTTTTTTTGTTGCTAATTATTAGCAGATTTTTTGTATTTTTGTAGAAAATAAAATCTAGTACAAAACAAACCCAAAATCTTATGAAATTAACTAATATTTTCAGACTTCCAAGGCACAAAACTTTCAATTATATTCCTCTCTACTATGATGCCAAGAAAGAACAAGAAGAAAAACGTAAAAAAGAACTTTTGGAGCTTGTAGAAACAGAA
Source organism: Raineyaceae bacterium (assembly GCA_043772375.1). GTDB lineage: Bacteria > Bacteroidota > Bacteroidia > Cytophagales > Thermonemataceae > JANYGM01. The sequence continues at coordinate 8,963 of JAYVGJ010000046.1, forward strand.
AAACAGAAAATAACAACAGAAAATAATGGTTTACAAGATAATCAGAATGATTATCAAAGTGATTATCAAAGGACTATTTCAAGTGCTTTTAATAGAAAACAAAAAGAAAAAATTAGCATAAATACTAATCAACTGCTGATTATAGGCGTTTTGGTGGGAGCTTGCGTGTTATTTTGGAATTTTGGAACGCAAGGCATTTTATTTGCCATTGCAGGCATAATTTGGGTGGTTTTTCGTATGAGAATGAAGAAATGATGTTTTGAGGTATGAGGTGAATGCGTTGTTTACGACAAAAAACACTTCATATCCCACACCTCTTACCACACATCAGGAATATTTTTTCCAGTCAAATTTGGTTACGTCAGAATCTAAAATACGCCCTTTTTCACATTTAATGATGCGTGAAGGCTTTTTTTCTAGGAAATAATGATTATGCGTAGCCATCAAAATAGCCGTTCCACTGTGGTTTATTTGTATAAATAAATCTAAAATTTCATTGGCAACTTGTGGGTCAAGATTACCAGTTGGCTCATCTGCAAACAAAATAAGTGGCTCATTCAACAAAGCACGAGCAATAACTATGCGCTGCTGCTCACCGCCAGAGAGTTGATGAGGCATTTTGTTAGCTACTGCACCAAGTCCAACCTTCAATAAAACTTCTGAAAGACGTTGTTTTATCTTAGAACTATCTGTCCAACCTGTGGCACGCATCACAAATGAAAGGTTATCACTAACAGTTCTATCCATTAGTAGCTGAAAATCCTGAAAGACAATCCCAATTTTTCTTCTCAAAAATGGCACTTGTGTTTTACTGATATTAAACAACTGAAAACCAGCAACTTGGATATCACCACTATACAACGGCAAATCAGCATAAATCGTTTTAAGAAGTGAACTTTTGCCACTTCCTGTACGTCCAATCAAATAAACAAATTCACCTTTATTGATATTAAGATAAACATCAGAAAGGACGGCATTATCTTTTTGATAAATAGTAGCATCTTTGATAGCTAAAACAGGTTCTGAAGAAAAAGACATAGTTTTTTAATTATGAATTATGAATTGTGAATTATAAATGAATACAAAATGCTAAATGCCATTGGTTGCAAAAACACAAATAATGGCATTTTTCGTAATTCGTAATTGATAATTCGTAATTGAATTAGTCTGTAAAGGCTTTTGCAAAGATTTGGGTAAGAGAAAACTCTTCCATATCTTCCAAAGAAATAGTATCTACAATGTCGTGAGATGCGCCTGCAGCCACCAGGTCGTTGTCTAATGCCTTCAAAAAAGCGGTTGCATTTTCGTCTGTACCCACTTGAATAAAAGAAATAGCCACTTCCATTTGACTTGTAACAGTCTTAGAAAGTTTTACAATAGCCTCAATAACAGACTCTTTCTCGTCTGGCTCTCCGTCCGTAACCACCAAAATAATCTCTTGTTGTGGCGTTGTAGCCTTACTTCGTCTATCAACAACGAAATTAAAAGCATCTTCTAACACCTGCCCTAAATCTGTGCCACCGCCTGGCTCATTTTCTTCATAAATTTCTCCTACACGAGCCGCAGTCACCTTTTCATACCGCTTAAAACGCCCTGCAAAGGTGTAGAGGGTCATTCCTTGTGGGTCTTTTTCCTCACATTTGTAAGAAAGCGCAATAGTTGCTTCTTTGCAGGCTTCCCAACGTGAGCGCCCTTTCTTCTGGTCTCTGATGACCATAGAGCCACTTTTATCAATAATTAAAGTACATTTCATTATTTATGTTGATTTTTAATATTTCTTTACAAAAACCGCAAACTTGCCCTCACTCACTACCACGCCCTTATCTTTAGAGGCTTCGTAATTATTACTCACATTCATTGGCGAGGCAAAAGTGCCTTCTACCATTTTGCCTTCTTTAACTTCTGTTATAGATTTGATAATCAAACAATTAGCTATTATTCCTTGATGAAAATTGTCATAATCATTTTCTACATTATCTGCTTTATCTTCATCTAATAAACTAATCCCATAGCCACCAGCACCTTCTTTTACACTATTATACGACCCAATTTGTGTTTTGGTGAAAGGAGCCAAAGTCAGTAAAAAGTTCATTTTGCCTTTTTCGTCTTTTGTGAAAATTTGCAATTTATCACCATAAGTGTCGTAGCTAGTTAGTATTTCCTCTGATGTGCTTTTCCAATTCGCACCATTGATTTTAGCAGTTACGTATTGTGTTGTAGCCGTTGAGGTTTCTTCCTTTGCTTGTTCTTTTGTATTAGTGCTTTTTGCTTCTTTGGTTGTAGAATTATTATCACAAGCGTTGAGAACAACTATAATTATCAATAAAAAAAACAAGTTCTTTTTCATAAAAGTTAAAATTTAGATTCAAAGATTTTTTAATGCAATTTTGCCCAGTTCCGTAAGTACGGCTTGCAGTTTTTTCTACATAAATTGTATTCATTCACAATTTAAAATTCACAATTATTTAGCTCATTTTAGCAAGTAAAATTTTCCCTAGTTCTGCATCTGCAAAAATAGCTTTTAGGCTCATATTGTTAGATGCTGCTATGTCTTGCCCTGCAATCAGACGCATATCATTTGGCAAAAAATCCATTTTTAGGAATTTTTTGATATTTTCTATCTTTTTGGCATCAAATTTATCTTTACTCAAAATCAGCACATTGACAAGCCTCGTAACAATCACAGAAAGTACATCAACTCGTTTAGTTTGCTGATTTACAACGGATTTTATTTTTTCGTAGACCTCTTTCGTAAAATCTTTTGCCTCCAAAATCTCATCAGGAGAAATGAGTTTACTCAAGTCATTGTTCAAAAACGAAATAAAAGTAGTGACCGTATTCATATCCAAACACGCATCAGCTAGCATTTTGACAATGCTCAAATTAGCTTTTAAGTCTTTAATATCCGCAATACTTTCAAAAAACTGCACCAAAGTACGTGGCGTTGTACGCTCACCACCTATCACTATTTCTGGATAAGTAAGCACAAAACTAATCCCACGAGTGTCTATTCCGTTGCGTTCTGCCCATAAAGCCCATCTTTTGACATCAAAAGACAAACTAATATGCATCATACGAGTAAGCATAGCAAAATCCATTGGCGTAACAGAGTAGTCGCCACCGTCTGGATTTGCGGTAAGGACAATGTGCCAGCCTTTTGGAAGTTTCCAACTAACAAGTTCGTAGTTTTGCAAAAGTTGCATAATACCACGCAGAATACGGTCATCAGCCCTATTTACGTCATCTATCAATAAAATTCCTGGTCCTTCTTCCGTTGGTACCCATTCTGGGGTAGCCATCATAGTAACCTCGTGTCCTTCTGTTGTTTTGGCAAGATAGGGCATTCCTAGCAAATCTCCCATTTCTTCAAACTGTGCAGGCGCAATATAAGCATATTTGTAATTGTTGCTAATGGCGTAATCTTCAACAGTTTGTGTTTTCCCAATGCCGTGTTCGCCCCAAATGCAGATAGGCGTTTTGCGTTTGCCTGCTTTTTCAGCTAGCTCATTTGTCTTGATTGTGTGGTGCAAAAAGTCCTCTACTTCTTTTGTATTGGCTTTTGTACCATAGAAAATATAATTATGTTTCACTTAGTATTAGGTTGTAAGTTATTATTGTTCTTTGCGTATTTTTTCTATTTCGTCTTCCGAAAGCATTGTAGCAATTGCTATAATTTCATTATTTAAGCCCATTTCTAACAATCTTTTAGCTGTTTCAAGGTTTTTAAGGGCAAATTCCTTAGTTTTTCTTTCAATTTCTTGTTTTTCTTTTAAAAGTAATGCCTTTTGAGTATCATTTTCTATCTTTTTAGCTTCAATTTCTGCTTTTTGAGTATCAATTCCCGCTTTTTGAGTATCAATTTCTGCCTTTTGAGTGTCAATTTCTGCCTTTTGAGTATCAATTCCCGCTTTTTGAGTATCAATTTCTGCTTTCTCTCTTTCTAATTGCTCTACAGCAGCATTATGGTCTGAAATCATTTTTTGTTGTCCTTCATAATACTCTTGTTCATCAAAATTAAAGTCCATTATTTTAAGTTGTTCCCTTGCTTTTTCCACTAGTGGGTCGTCAAAATGAAGGTATTGCGCCACGCCATTTTCGTCATAACCTTTTTTCAAAAATGTGAGCCATTCGTCTTGTGCAGTTCTTACATTTTTCATAATTGTTAATTCCTCCTTAAATTTGGGTAATTCAATAAAATATAAGTCTAAATAATCCAAAGATTGATGCTGTTTATTAGTTTTTCTATCTTGAATTGTCATACATCTAAAATAGTCTTCATCTTCTTTAAAATAAACAAAATCCATAAAACTTATCACAATACATTTGGTAAGTTCCTTATAAACAGTGTGTTTAGTCTTATTGGGAGATTTGTCTATTTGCTTACTAAACATTTTTGCCCAATAATAAAGTGTTCTTTTAGGATAAAAATCATAATGCTTAATTTGCATCTCAATATCATAAAAAATACCATTTTCATCTGTTGCCTTGATGTCCAAAATAGAGTTTTTGCCCGTTATGTAATCAGAAACTTGATAAGGATTTTTAAGTTCTACCTTAACCACTTGCTCATTCTTAGGTACAATAGAATTTATCAATGACATTAAAAGGTCTTTATTCTCTTCTGTCGCAAATAATTTCTTAAAAACTAAATCTACTTTTGGGTCTATGTTCATTTTGGATTATATAATTTCCCTATTTTTTAAATCACCTATTTTAAAAACTCCAAAAGCATCTTATCAAAATATTTTTTTGCATCTAAAACATTCTGTAATTTCTCATACATAACATCAAATTGTTGATAGTGGTAATCACTTGTACTAAACCCAATTTGTTGCTCGTTTTTACATAATGTAACTGATTTTACATCACTATGAAAAGATGGAGAACAAGTTAAGTCATCAAGTATCTTATCTTTCTTAAAACCTAAAAAATTATGTTCTGCAAGGATATTTTCAATGGCATTGATAATATTTTCATTGCTCTTAATCACTATTCTCTTAGATAAAACCACCCCTCCTAAAAACTCCACTTCATATATCATTCTATTTAGTGATATACTAATTTCATAACGAAAAGGTATTGCTTGATACATTTCAATTATCTTTTTTTCAAGAGGAATAGACTGACAAATCACCAAATTGGAAAATTTATAATTTGTAGTATCTTTGGTTATATTATTTTCTTTCTTTTGAGCTTCAAATATCTGTATTTCTTCTTGTGAAGGCTCATACTGTTTGAATAGTGCTGTTATCCTCTCTAAAATTCCCATTTACTTCGTTTTTATCTCAAAAGTACCAATAAATTTGTCTGTTTCTCTTTCTGTGGGGTATCTGTTCATATCCACAATAAAAACCTGATAAAGTCGGTTTTTGATAAGAAAAATACGGTAAACGAAGTAGCCTTTGGCTTTATTTCCTGCACGAATAGCATAACCCTTGAATCCACTTTGGTCTATTTCTGCATTTAAATTTATTTCTTTATGACCTCTAAACTTACCAATCATTCCCAAACGGGCTTTATTAAGAAATTCATCAGGTTTTCCAATTTCTTCCTTAGAAAAATCTTTGTAGATGAGTGCATAATTTTGTGTACCTTTCTCATTTGAAATGATGTATTCCACGCTTTTATCTTCTTTATCTTCCTCACGTATAGGCGGAAACGGAAAGCGTATGCGAAATTCCGTTTCTTCCACCAACAGAGAATCCCCCACATTATTATAAAAAGTTTTGGCAGTATCTTCTCCAATAACCACTTTTATAGTATCTGTGGAGATTTTTATGCTATCTTTTGACACATCATTGGAAAGATTTTTTAAACTATCTTTATTATTTTTTGTATTATCTTTTGTATTGTTGCAAGAAAATAAGCCAAGTATCAACAAAAAAGTAAGAAACAAATTATTTGTGAGGACACAAACAACGCTTTTAGGAATATTCATTGATTTTGGTTGAGTTTTTTTACTAATTTGATGATTTGCTTTAAAATTTTCCTACAAAAAAAGCTATTTTTTTGCATTTATCAAAGTATTATCTTGTTTTTTATTTGAGAACATTAGTATATGATTTAATTTTATTGAAAAAATTAAATAAATATTGTATTTAATTCATAACTTATAATTCATAACTCACAACTCAAAGTTATTTATTTGTGTAAATAGCAGTTGTAGGAAAATGGTCTGAATATGGAATATTTCTATGCGTTTTGAAAGAATGTACCTCAAAAAAATCACTAACAAACTGATTATCAATACGTAAAAAAAATAATTTTCCGTTAAAAGTAAAGCCAAAACCGTTTCCTGCACGTTCAAAAGCATTATTTAAGTTTTTCTTTATGCGTGTGTAGGTGTAACTATAAGGCGTGTCGTTAAAGTCGCCACACAAAATAACTGGATAATGGCAACTTTGGATATGTTTTTCTAGCATATTGACCTGCCAAGCCCTATTTTGAAACCCGTTTTTTAGACGTGTAAACAAATCTTGGTATGTTTTTTTTGCTTCTTCATATTGTTCAGCCTTCACTATGCGTGCCTCGTCTATGCTCATTGACTGGAAATGCACGTTATAAACCCTAATAGTATCTTCTCCTCTCAAAATATCTGCATAAATAGCTGTATTTGAGCTATTTACAGTAAACTTCACCTCACCACTATTTATAATGGGAAACCTAGAAAAAATAGCCAAACCAAAGAAACCAACCTTAAAACGGTTATTGCTTGTTACTGGTGTAAGGAATTTTTTATATTTACCTTTTTTTGAGATGCGTTTTACAGTTGCAAAAACCTTAGAATCTTCTTCATTATACACTTCTTGTAAGCATTTTATATCTGCATCATTTTCTGCTACCCAGTTAATCATATTTTTAGAGGAATTGCTGTCTTTATCCTGCAAATGGCTATAAACATTAAAAACTTGCACATTATAACTCAATACTTTTAGAGATTTTGTAGGGATTTCTTCTTTTGTCCAATGAAAATTTAGCGTACTTTGCAAGAAGTTAAAACCTATCAAAATAGCGGCTAAAGGCAAAAAAACATTAAAAGATTTCAGCAAAAACCAATGTAATAAAAATATAAAATTAAATATAATACATAAAGGAATAGCAAGTGCCAAAAACCCAGCAATCCAATAATTTTGAGGTGAAATATAAGCAGAAAAGTAGCAAATACACGTAAATATAGACAAAATACCATTGAAAAATAGCCTTTTCTTGAATTTGAATTGTTTTTCCATAGATTTAAAATATTTTGTTTAACAATTTCAAACTAAATTTTCAATAAAACTTATGCGAAAATAATCTTTTTTACTTAGTTTAGCAAGAAAAATGCAAGTATTTATAAAATTGATTATCATTAAAAAAGCCTTTTCTCAAAGAGAAAAGGCTTTCCAACCACTACAAAATTAAATTTTCTTGTTTATCCAACATTTTTATTTTAATTTAATTTCTATTACGTCACTTAGTATGCTATTTATTTTGTTATTACTGATTCTTTGTGTATTTTTGGAGAATATTTTTCAAAAATCAACTAAAAAAATCAAAAAATAATGATAAAAATCATCTCTGCGCAAAGTCAGCAAGAATACCAAATCACTACAGAAAATAAAGACGGAAAAGACGTTTTAAAGTTTATTGAAGAAGAAAATACTATCATTTTTGATTGGGATTTGCAGAAAATCTCTGAAAATAAATACCATATTATCTATGAAAATCAGTCTTTTTCTGCTGAAATAATTAAAATAGACGAACAAGAGAAGATTTTTACCGTAAAAATCAATGGTAAAACCGTTGCGCTGAAAGCAAAAGACCGTTTTGATTTACTTTTGGAAAAAATGGGACTTTCCAACCTCTCCAAGCCAAAAATCAACCAAATAAAAGCACCAATGCCAGGGCTTATCCGTCAAATTAAGGTGGAAATAGGGCAAAATGTGCTAAAAGGTGACCAACTTTTCATATTAGAAGCTATGAAAATGGAAAACGTCCTAAAATCTCCAACAGATGGCATCATTAAGGCTATTCGTGTCAAAATAGGCGACACAGTAGATAAAAACCAACTTTTAGTAGAATTTGAATAATTATGAGTTGTTCTTAGCACAAAAAAATCCGTAACTTCTTGTTACGGATTTTTATTTTTTTGATTAAATTTAAAGAATTTTTAAATTTAAAATTCCTAATTCAAACTTAGCTTTTAGGAATTTTCAAAACGTATCCTGGGTGAATAAGCTCAGGTTTTTTGCCAATAAGTTCTTTATTTACCTTATAGATTTCCATCCATCTGTTGCCATCTCCAAGGTGTTCTTGCGCAATAGCCCACATAGAATCACCAGGTTGTACGGTATAAGTATTACCTTTCTTTTTCTTCTTTTTTTCTCCGTCTTCATCTTCATCTTCGTCATCTTCGTCATCTTCGTCATCTTCATAGTCCTCGTCTTCTTCCTCCTCTTCTTCGCCATCTTCATCAATAGTGATGCCCGTTACTATTTTAGAAACACCATCTACCTCACTAGCAAGTGCAATGACATCTTTTTTGTCGCTTTTAGACTCCACAGAGCCGTGTATGGTCACCACAGTACCATCAACTTCTACTTCCAGGTCAGAAATATTGGCATCAGCGAGTGCCTCTTCTACTGCTTCTTTGATTTTTTTCTCTTGGATTTCTTTGAGATTGTCAAACATGTTTGAATTAGTTAATTGGTTGAAAATAATTGAAAATGGTCAAAAGTCGTTAAACTTTCCGTAAATATAGTATTGTATTTGGTACTTTCAAATTAAATACAAAAAAAAGTGAATTATTATTTGCATAACAATAAAAAAGCCATTCTAAATAAATAGAATGGCTTTTTTTGAAGAATTATGCTTATTTGTATTTGACTCAAAATTCACAACTCAAAATTTATAACTAAATTAAGCGTCAATATCACGTTTTTTAGTTTCTTCTTCTTTGATTTTCTGGTCATCTTTGTCTTGCTTTCTCTCGTGCAATGCTTCTTCAATAGATGCGCCCACAAATTTAGTGATTATCTCAATAGACTTGAAAGCATCATCATTAGCAGGAATAGCATAATCCACAAGGTTTGGGTCAGAGTTAGTATCCACCATACCAAAAATAGGAATACCTAATTTTATAGCTTCTTTAACTGCAATATGTTCTTTTTTGATGTCCACTATAAAAAGTGCAGCAGGCGCACGAGTAAGGTCTGTGATACCACCTAATACTTTTTCTAGTTTCTCTTTCTCACGTTGCATCATCAAACGCTCACGTTTTGCAAGATTGAGGTAAGCATCACTTTTTTCCATCTTGTCAATATTGGCAAGTTTTTTCAATGATTTTTTCACTGTTTGGAAATTTGTAAGCATACCACCCAACCAACGCTCTGTAACGTAAGGCATTTTTAAGCGTTTAGCTTCGTCAGAAACGACTTCTTGTGCTTGTTTTTTAGTCGCTACAAACATAATTTTTTTGCCTGCACGAATAAGTTTTTTCAAAGCCTCCCCAGCCTCATTCATTGCTGAAATGGTTTTGTTAAGGTCAATGATGTGGATACCGTTTTTTTCCATAAAGATATATGGAGCCATCTTAGGTTCCCACTTGCGGGTAAGGTGTCCAAAGTGAACACCTGCGCTTAGAAGGTCTTTATATTCTACTTGAGCCATTTTAAGTCTAATTTTGATGTTTTGAAAATGAAATTTTCTAGAAAGTCTTAATTAGTTGCTTGTAAATTTTAGCCGTAATATGTTGTAAATACCTTGTATTTAATTCACAATTTACAATTAAAAATTCACAATTATTGCAACTATTAACGCTTGCTAAATTGGAATTTACGACGAGCTTTACGGCGACCTGGTTTCTTACGCTCTACCATACGTGGGTCACGTGTAAGATACCCTTCTTTTTTCAAAGCAGGACGAAATTCAGCATTGATTTCGCAAAGTGCACGAGAGATAGCAAGGCGCAAAGCCTCCGCCTGTCCTGTCGTTCCTCCACCATCAAGGTTTACTTTCAAATCATATTTACCAAATTCATCTACAAGGACAAGTGGCTGATTTACAATAGTTTGCAAAACATCAGACTTAAAATAGTCTTCAAATGTTCTTTTATTAACGGTAATGATACCGCTACCTGGCTTCATATACAAACGAGCCACTGAGGTTTTTCTTCTTCCGAGTGTGTTGATAATTTGCATAACTGAAATTAGTATTTTAGAGTGATAGGCGTTGGTTGTTGCGCTTCGTGAGGGTGTTCTGTGCCTGCGTAAACAAACATATTATGGAACAATCTACGACCCAAACGGTTGTTTGGAAGCATACCTTTGATGGCTTGCTCCAATAAACGTGTGGGGAATTTCGCAAGAATTTCACGAGGTGTAGCAAAACGCTGCCCACCAGGGTGACCTGTGTGGCGCACATGTACTCTGTCCGTCATTTTCTTTCCTGTCAAACGTACTTTTTCAGCATTCAAGATGATTACGTAGTCGCCACAATCTGCATTAGGCGTGTAATTTGTCTTGTGTTTTCCTCTGATGATGCTTGCTATCTGGCTTGCAAAACGTCCAAGAACAGCGGAGTCGGCATCTACTACGACCCATTTTTTATCTGCTGTATCTTTATTAGCCGAGATAGTCTTGTAACTTAATTGATCCACTTTTGTGAGATTTTAATGTTAAAACTATTAGAAACTTTATTGAATTGCCGTTTTTTTATGATTTTTAAAGTTATGGATTTTAAAGAGACACATTTCAAAACGGACTGCAAAGATAGGTATTATTTTGGCAAATAAAAATTTATTTTTGATTATTTTAGGTTTTTCACCTGTTTTTAATAAAATTTTTTGCTACCGTACACAATTTATTATTAGCAAAACCTCCTTGGTTTGTGTCCCCACAAACTAACAATTACGACAAAAATGTATTCCCTGTCATAAGAAATGGGTGCTTGTACTACCTCATTCTGGTTTGTGGGGACACAAACCAGGGCGGTTGATTATTTTAGGTTTTTCACCTGTTTTTAATAAAATTTTATCAAAAACTAAAAATATACGTTTATCTTTGTCTAAAATTAAGTATCAAAAAATGATTTACCTTATATTTATATCAGCACCTAAAAAAACAAATATTTATGACTACCAACACATATAAAGAAGACAAAGAAGATATTATAAATGGTAACAATAATAAAAGTGATAATTCTAATGATTTGAATGACAATGAGATAGATTTTTCTATAAAAAATAAAACTGGGATTTTCCAATACATAGACAAACTCCTTAATTTGGATTTTATTTTGAATAAAAAATTCTCTACAAACTATATTCCTTATTTGCTTTTTACCACATTTATAGGCGTTATTTATATTGCTAATACGCATTATTCAGAAAAAAATCAGAAAAAAATTATTCAGCTAGAAAAAGAAGTAGGCAATTTGCGCACAGAATATATCACCATAAAAGCAGACTATATGTCAGCTAGCAAACAATCAGAAGTGGTCAAAAAAGCCATAAAAATTGGTCTGAAAGAACCCACAAAAGCACCTTATCAAATAAAATAAAAGTTTGTTTTATTTTAAGGTTTGTTTTAAATGCAAAGTGTAACTCCCACAAACTATATTTTTAATTGTTTGGTTAAATAAAAAAAGACTTCACAAATAGTGAAGTCTTCTTTTTAAAATTAACTATCTAGCAATCACTAATTTTCTTCTTGCTTTGCTATTGTTTTTGCCTGTAATCTCTACGAAATACATACCAGAAGCATATTTTTCAGTATTCAGTAAAAGCCCTTTATTTCCTTTTGTAAGAGAAAAAGTATCTAATCTTTTCCCATAACTATCAAAAATAACTACTTTAAAATCTTCTGCAGTTTCCTCTCTAAAACCTGTAAAAACTTCATTTTGTGCAGGATTTGGATAAACAACAAATTCATTTTCAAGCGTTTGTGGGTCTAGAGCCGTTGTTGGGTCTTGCGCAGAAATATTAGTAGTAATATTAAAGAAACCAGCTTGATAAATTTCTTTTGTGACCTCATCTTGCACAAAAACAACCAAAACAAGTTTATTACCATTATAGATTTTTGGTACGTTTGCCCAAACAAGCTCACCAGTCTGAAACTGCGTATTTTGTAGCCAAGTTTGTGCAATCAGCGTTCCTGAAGCATTTGGTATCATTCCTTTAACAACATTCTTAAAAGTAAGTCCGCCAAAATTTCCGCCTGTAAACGCCGTTCCTAGTATTTCTTGTTCTATCACGACAGTATGCAAAATCACTCTACGTGTAAACGGCTCTAAAGCCTTCACATTAGCCTTAAATCTAAGCTGTTGTGCAGTAGAAGAGAAATCAACAGAAAGCTCAAAAGGAGAGGCTTCTAGCGTTCTTTTGTTATAAACGGGCATTCCCCATTCAGAGAATTTACGGTTTTCAATGTATCCATCAATAGCAGTTCTTGGTACTTGCGACACACCATAAAACAAAGCTCTTGCGCTTGGAACTGCAGTATTATCTGCGTTCATTGGGTCTGCTCCTGGTACGTTGGTATGGTATTGAATATTATAAATCTCATTTTGAGGTAATCCAGAAGGGAAATTATTGATAACGGTATTTTCCGTATTCGCTTCAGAACTGCTTGCATTAGTAAAATGCTCCAACAAAGAAATTCTGTTTCTATTGCCAATAAACACCTCATCAAAAGCAAAACCGTCAAAAGTAGTTCCCACAGGATTATCAGCATTACTACCAAACGCCACTCTAAAACGCACAGAAGGAAGCCCTTTGAATTGGTCAAGGTTAAACTTAGCAATTTTGTATTCCGTAAATGTGTTGCCAGTCCACGCATTCACAACAGATTGCCCGCCAGGTTGTGCAATAATACCAGCCGTATTGTACCATTCTATGCCTTCATTGATAGTTCCTACCACATTCCAAGTTATCCCATCATTGATAGATGAATAAAGCACCGCTCCATCACTTCCCCTATCCGTATCATACCAAACTTTCATAGAAATAATTGGTTTGGTCAGGGTTGGGTCAGAGAAATTAAAGCAAGGACTTTCTACATAAGAACGCTCATTTGGATAAAATGTATTAGCATTTCCAGTGGTACTCCACGCACCACCATTTGTAGTTGAAGCTTTGATTTTTGCACCCGTTGGTACACCACGTTTCCAGCTAAAGCCTGTAATATCTTGTGTAGGATTTACTGTACTTTTAATAAGTCCGTTTGCAAACCAAGTGTTCGGGTCAGTTGTCGCATCAAAATTTTCTTTGTATGGCATAGCCGCAGTGGGCGTAATACGTGGGAAAATAAAGACTTCACGTGTAGATGTATGCGTACAAAGATTATTTGTTGTTACTGTAAGGGTAGCAACATACCTCTTTGGCGTAGCATACAAGTGTGTTGTGGTTGGTGATGATGACGAGAAAATAGATGACCCATCTCCAAAATCCCAAGCATAATTATCAATACTACCAGTACCTGCAAGCGTAGAATTACTAGCAAAGCTTGTGCTACTTCCTTCACAAAAACTAGCGGTTGTAAAGCCCGCCACAGGAATAGCCCCAATAATTACATTAGTGGTATAGGTTTTTGAACAACCAAGCACAGAAGTAATAGTAAGAGAAACAGGATAAGTTCCTGCTGCTGCAAACTGATGATTAGTTGTAGCAACAGTAGTCGTTACATTTGCTGTTGTGCTACCATCATTAAAATTCCATTGGTAAGATGCCACCAAATCAGTTGCTTGCGTGACAGAACTGCCATTGAAACTAACAGCAATACCAGCACATCTTTGCGTACCAAAAATAAAAGTAGTAGCAGGCAAAGGCACTACTCTCAATATTTTCGGAGTGGAAACCTGCACACAACCATTTACATTGGTGTATCTAAGTCTAATCTCAAATTCTCTTACTGTTGATGTTGTTGGTAAGATATTCAAATTTAGAGGTGAAATAGAAAGAGATGTAAGTTGAATAAGTGCTGGTATAGGCGTTGGTGCTGTTACTATTTCTTGTATTTCTACCACATAAGAACCCGTTATTCCTATTGGTGGTGGCACTTGAAGCACAATATTATTAGAAAAACTAGCGCAAACTCTTGCTACATCTCCTAATACATTCAATTCAGCTACTGAACTTGCTAAGAAAGTAAAACTTGAAGGTGGCAAAGGATTAATTACAAAATTATTTATGGCAGACGTGGTCTTTTCACAACCATTTAAAGTTCTATAAGTATAAGTAATTTCATAATTACCCACAAGCCCACCTGCACTAGAAGTAAGCAACAAAGCAGGATTATTAGGATTAAAAGAGTTTACACCATTTGGCAGTTGCGTAACAAATGCGCCCCCTTTAAGAATAGTAAAATAACCCAAAGCATTAGCAAAAGGACCTACACCATAATCACCCGCATTAGAAATATCTGGCAACAGCGTAACCAACGTAACATTAGCACAGATACTCAAAGAAGGTGCGGGGAAACTTGAAGTTTGAAACAAGAAAGTAGCCGCAGGCAACGCATAAATACTAAAAGTAATTGGTGCAGTGGTTTTTTCACAACCATTTGCGTCTTTGTACCCATGCACAATGCTATATATACCCACACCAGCAAGCACATTAGCAGCCAAAGATGATGGGTCAAAGGTATTAACACCTGCAGGAAGTGGCAAAGAATACGTATTTTTTGCAATGGTAATAAAACTTTCTAAAGGATTTAGCACACCTGCATACGCAATATTTACAGTTGCCGTTGTTTCATCAGCACAAAAAGCGTTATCTCCAGCAGGAAAAACTACCGCAGTAGCAGGCAAAGCATTGATAATGAAAGTTTGTGGCGCACTTATGTTCTCACAAAGCGTTCCATCTACATAGGTATATCTAACCCTATAAGTACCTGGACCACTAAGTGTAGATATTAATATTGAATTAACCCCACCCGCAACTTGCAATGGTACACCCAAACTTGGGGCAATTTTAGTAATAGTAAAATAGCCTACTGCTGGTGATGGCAATGAAGGTGTAACACCATTTACAAGTGGAATTAATGTAAAATTAGCTTCACTCTCACAGAAAGCAGTATCCCCCATATCAAAACTAAAAGTAGGCACAGGCAAAGGATAAATAGTAAGCGTTTGTAATGGTGTAAGCGTTGTACTAAAACCATCACAACCCAAAGCCGTTGTATATTTATAAGAAACTGTATAAACACCTGTCCCTCCTCCCGCAGTTACTAAAAATGCTCGTGGGTCAAAAGTATTGGTATTAAATAATGAAACAGTAAAAGCACCTTTCGTAAAGATGTATTCTCCTCTTGAAATATTCAAAGTATTTTCAGAGCCGTAAGCGTTGCCGTTAGCTATGCTAGGTACAAGTACCACATTAGTAACACTTTCACAAATGGCATAACTCTCTTGCCCAAATGGGAATTTGAAAGAAACTGCTGGTAATGCCCTTAATTTTAACAAAGTTGAACAAGTTACTTTTAATATACAACCTTTAGCATCAATGTAAGTATAATCAATATAATATTCTCCAACTAATATACCTACTAATGCAGAAGGATTAAATGAATTTACGCCAGCTGCAAATGTATAGGTATAAGCAGGCGTAGTAGGTGAACTAGCATTGTTGTTTCTTAGACTAATAGTTCCGTTTGCGGGAACAAAAGAAGGCACACCCGCCCCAGTTGCACCAAGGTTAAAAGTAGCAGAAACGCCATCACCAAAACAGAAATTACTCACACTACTAAAAGTAATAGTAGGAACGGGCAAAGGATTTAACTGAAAACTTTTTCTCACAGAGATACCCACACAATTACTATTATTGATATCTACATACTCAAATTCTACATCAAATACCGTAATAGCACTCGCACTTATCAAACCTGAAAAAGCCGTTGCATTTGGGTCTATGGTGTAAGTTCCTATTAGTGTTAGTATTGGGACAGTACCTCCAGATATATAAACCCTAAGTTTCCCATTACTTGGAAGGAACGCACTTGTAGCATTTGTCCAACTAGGAACAACTTGAATAAGTGGTCTTGTAGGATTGTTGCATACTTCTGCGGGTGTTGGTAAGAATGAAAAATCTAGTGCAGGTCTTGCATTGATAATAAGTTGTCTTACTGAACTTTCACCATAACAACCCCTAGCAGAAGTATAACGGTATTGAATATTATAAGTACCTACTCCACCACCTGCACCAACAAGCATTGTTTGAGGATTAAGAGGCGTAGTACCTGGAAGTACCAAAGTAAATGCACCTCTTGTAATCAGATAATTACCAGATGCAGGAACAAGTGAGTTATCTGTACCATAAGCAGTTGTATTTGTCAAAGAAGGATTTAAAACCAAAGATGTAGCTGTTTCACAAATAGTATAACTTGTAGCCCCTCCCTGAAATAAAAAGTCTGGCGCACTATAAAAATTATGTATCAGCATTGTAGGGCAAGTAACGGTTACTGCACAGTTCTTGGTATCAGTATAAGTATAATCTACAAAATACTCTCCTACTCTACTATTATTTAGGAGCGCACCAACATTAAAATTAGTTGCACCATTAGCTAAAACTTCTGTATAAGCAGGCGTTGCAGGAGAACTTGTAGGGTTATTACGAATAGTAATAAAACCACTAGCAGGCAAAAAAGTTGGTATATTTATGCCTGTTGCATTTACTGTAAAATTAGCCACATTGCTATTAGCAAGGCAAAAGCTATTCGCACCAATAAAACTAATAGTTGGTACGGGCAGCGGATTTACAAATAAACTCTGTTGTGTAGCAATTCCTAAACAACCTTTAGAATCAACGTACCTGTATTCTACCTTAAACTCTGTAACAAGTGTTGGATTGGCATTAACAACAGTCATAAGCGGCGCAAATGCTGTAATATTTAAGTCAATAGTATTGCTACCATTAGGCATTTGAAGTAACAATGTTGTTCCGTTACTTGCATAAACATTGAAAAAACCACTTCCTCCAATGAATGTATTTGCACCTTGATTTGTCCAAGTTGGCGTTAGTGTAACAATTGGTTTTGTTGCATAATTACAAATATTTACGTTAGACAGCGCAAAATTCAAAATAGGTTTTGGGTTGATAATAAGTTGTTTTGTTGTACTTTCACCAACGCAACTAAGTGCAGAGGTATATTTATATTTGATAGTATAAGTACCAGCACCACCATTAACATCATCAACTAATAATGTTTTTGGATTAAAAGTATTCACGCTAGTAACACTCCAACTATAAATGCCTTTTGTAATAATGTATTGTCCTCGTGAAGTAGTAATACCTGCATCTGTACCATATTCTGTTGTATTTAGAAGTGATGGCGTTAGTGTTAGGCTTGTAGCAGTTTCACAAATAGCATAGCTACTACCCAGCACAGGGAAATCAAATTGAGGAGTTGTATTGAACTTCAAAATGAGCCTTGTTGGGCAAGTGATAGTTCTTACACAACTTTTATTATCAGTATAATTATAATCTACGAAATACTCTCCAACTCCCACTCCACCAAGAGAGGAAGGATTAAAAATATTTGTACCATTAGACAAAATGGTCGTATTAGTTGCCGTTACTGGAGTGCTAGGTGCATTACGTAAGGTAATAAAACCTTTAGTTCCATCAAAAACGCCAACAGTTCCGCCTGTTGCATTTACTGTAAAAGTAGCATTATTTCCATCTCCAAGACAAAATATATTCGTACTAGCAAAAACAATAGTTGGTATTGGCAACGGATTTACAAAAAAGCTCCTTTGAGGAGAAACTCCCACACAACCAATCCCGTCTGTATATTGAACTTCTATCTTAAATTCTGTAACAATGGTAGGGCTTGTCGTTAAAGTATTAGGATTAAATGTATAGGCAGCAGCACCCACAAGAGTTTGAAGCAATGTTACGCCATTGCTTGCATAAATTCTAGTGATACCATTAGCAGGTGTAAAAGTATTTGCTCCCTGATTTATCCAATTTTGTGTAAGCGTAATATTAGGCATCACAGGATTTCTACAAATTTCAAAAGCAGACAAGTTAAAACTCAAATCTGGTTTAGTAATAATACTAAGAAGTTTAGTAGCACTCGTACCCACACACGCACCCGTAGTAGTTGTATAAATATATCTTATCTCATAAGTTCCAACTCCCATACCAGAGTTAGTATCAAAATCTACTAATGGGTCAAAAGTAGAAACACCAACTACAAAATTTTTGCCTGTTGCGCCTCCCGTAGTTTTCTTAATACTGAAATACCCACTACCTGCAGGCAAAGAAGCGTTATCTGGGTAAAGTACAAGACTATTAGCAGTTTCACAAATAGTAAGTGCATTGATAATAGGCAAAGGAACAAGTGGTGCAAAACTGAAATCAGCTACGGGTACAGGCACAACAGTAAGGGTTTGTACTGCTGTAGTACCCACACAACTACCATTTATTACTGTGAGGGTAATATTATAAACCCCTGCCCCAGGCAAATCACTAAGAAGAACAGTCGTTGCAGATGTACCAAGCGCATCAGCGGAATAATTAGCAGAAAATGGCGTTTTTGAAATAGTGTAAGTGCCTATACCTGTAAATGCCGCACCACGTAATCTTATAAGTACATTATTGGTGCAAGTGCTTGCAATAACGGTTACTCCACTAGCATTTCTGATGTTAAATGTTGGTGTTGGATTATCTCTAATAGTAAAAGTTTTTGAAATAAAATTTGTACAACCTTGCGGAGATACATAAGTAAATCTCATATCATACGTACCTGCAGGAATAGTGCTAGGCGTAATAGTATTTGCGGTTGCAAAGGGTGCAAAAGCTGCCACACCTTGTCTATATTCCATAGTAGAAGTGCCTCCACTTGGTGGAACGCCATTAATAAGCGGATTTATAGCAAAGTTAGCATCAGATTTACAAAAAACTTGAGCATCTGCTAAACTCACATTCATAGATGTTTGAAGTACCCTATAAACACGCACATTTACAGGGTAATAATTACAAGCTACAAAGTTAATGGGAAATGGTGGTGATGGTGCTGGTATAAAAGTAGCTATAGTAAGTGTTATATCAACAAAGCTATCAGAAGATCCAAACAAAGCAAGCACATTAGGAGAGGCAGGATTGAAAGTATATTGTGTTCCACTCCATTCTACCCCAATGTTTGGTACATTTGAAGGAAAGAAAAAGTTATCATCTGTGTACGGTAGTCCATAAATTGTAGGAAATACATCATTTCTTGGCGGAATAGGGGTAGTACCTCCTCCCACTGTTGGGTTGGCAGTAAGTATTCCACTCACACCAGATTCTATACAATAGTTTGTATTAAGATTAAGAATAGGATTATTATTACTAAAAACAGTAAAAGTAACTGTTGCTGATACCACACAAGCACCACTTGTATAGGTATAAGTAATAATGTGCGTTCCTACTCCAGCTGCATTGGGATAAAATTTGCCTGCTACCACACCCGCACCAGAATAAGTGCCACCACTTTGATTAAATAATGTACCCACTCTTCCTCCATAAGTACCAAAAGGAGAAACACCTGACACATCAAATAAATCAATAGCAACTGGCGCATCTGAATGAGCCGTAGAGTTTGTCCAGACAAAACTTACCGCAGGTGGAGATGCCACTACTGTAAAAGTAATGGTATTAGAAGTATTATCACACCCTGTAGTAGGGTCAATTGCTTTTACTCGCAACTGATAAGTGCCTGCCGACAAAATTGGTGAATAAGAACTTGTTGTGCTTACACTAAAAAAACTAATAAAAGGAAGAGAAATTTGACTTAATTGAAATACATAATTTACAGAACCTGTACCCACCGCATTAAATGTAACCACATCACTTTGACAAAAATTAGTAGCACCATTGATGAGTGTTACAATAGGAATAGGATTGTTAGTAATTGTAAAAGGCGTTTTAGGGCTTTCGCAAACACTTGCATTTGTGATGCTCATATAAAATTGTTTGCTTCCAAGTATTGTATTATTACCAGCATTGTAACCCAAATCTGATAATGCTACCGCAATAGTACCAGTAGAAACAGAAGTATAAATAACTGTATTCGTAGCGTCATAAAACTTAGCAGTACTTCCACTAGCTACTGTAAAAGTAGTTGTGTTGGCAGGTAGAAAACCACTACAAACATTCAAATTCCCACTTGTAAAAGCAGCAGGTAAGACTGGTGCTGCAGGTGCTACCACACTCCCAAAAGTAGCGTAAGTTTTTGGTGTACCATCATTTGCGTGGTTGGCATTGCTAGTGGCAGCACGCAAAAGAGGCGTACTTGACGCTGTGCCAGAAACCCATATTACTTGTAGATTTTGAATAGTAATAGTATTTGCATTTGCATAACTACTATTGACACTATACACTAAGGTTACTTTTGTTGCAGTTACGAATAAATTAGCATTTGATACATCAGAGCCAGTAGTAGCAACACTACCCACACCAGCCACAAAATTAAATCCTGTAGGGGCATTCATTTCAAATAGTTGGTTTGTACCTTCACCAAAAGAAGCATTACTACCTTCTGTAATAGCAATAATTCCTAAAGTTTGCGGAACACCATTTCTACATAATGACAACAGAGAAGGAGCAGAAACTGTTACTGCATTTGCAGTTGTAAAATCAATGGTTTGTTCTGCATTTCGTATAGTAAGACCATTTTGGCAAGTATTGACTACAAGTTTTACTGTATAAGAAGTAGCAGCCTTTAGTTCGGGGCTTGTAATGGTAACTCTTTGCCCAACCATAGTGGCAACAGCACCAGTAACTGCTAGTGATGTTGTTGTTTCTGTAAACTCAAAAATAGCATTAGTGATATTAATAGGAATAATAGTATTATCAAGTGCCACAGCACTTGTATTAAATATTGGCTCATTAAAATCTAAGAAAACACTTGTATTTGTAGGGATATTGCTTATTGCGCCTGCAGGCAAAGATATATTATTGGCATTAAATAGAGTTATACTTGCTATTCGTGGAACACTGCCCACAGTAATAGTAAAGCTCGTTTTTGCACTTTCACAAGTACCCGTAATAATAGTCATATAAAATTGTGTTATACCTAATGTAGTATTAGAAACGTAACCCAATTGCGTTGGTGTAACATTGATAGTAGTTGCTACTGAAGTAGGAATGGCGGGAACTGGAATAAGCATTACATTACTTGCATTATAAAATCTTGCTGTACTGCCATTAGGCACAGGAAAGACCAGATTTGTGCCAAGTACAAAGCCACTCGTAAGCAAATAATTAGGGGGAGTTGGCGCAGTTGGTGGCAGAGTACTAGAAAATGTAGCGTGGGTAACATTGTCTGCTACCCTATTTCCTGCTTGTGTAGCAGTACCACCAGTACGCTTGAGGTCCTGAGATATTGTACCAGAAACCCATACAACTTGTACAGCTTGTATTGTTATAACATCTAAGGTTGCACCATAGATGCTACCAATGTTATAAGTTAAAGTTATTTTATTATTAGTAACTAATATAGTAGCACTAGTAATATCTGACCCTGTTGCAGAAACAGTCCCCACACCAGCCACAAAATTAAATCCTGTAGGCGCATTCATTTCAAAAGTTTGTCCGTTTCCTTGTCCAAAAGAAGCTGAACTTCCTTCTGTTATCACAATATCTCCCAAAACCTTAGGTACACCGTTTTGACATAAATTCAGCGTTGCTGGTGCTGTTGGTGTAATTAGTGTAGCAGTTTCAAAAGTAACGGTTTGCGTAGCGTTTTGAACAGAAGTAGGGTTTTCTTCCACAGAACCAGCAATAAGTGTAACTGTATGAACAGTTGAAGACTTCAGTTCTGTATTTGGTATGATAGTAACTACACGTCCATTGATAGTAGCAGTAAAAGGTACTGGCACACCATTATTTAAAGTAAATAAGGAAGTAATAACTTCATTAGTTCCAAAAGAAGCTCCTCCAATTTTGAAAATATTTTGGTTAAACCTGAGCGTAATAGTAGTATTAGTAGGAATATTTGTAAAACTACCCGTTGGATGATTGGGTGCAGTAAGAACTATTGCAACTTGGTTATATAATGTTATTTGGTCTAACACAGGCGGAGTCGGTGGCGGTATAGCTTGTATATGTGTAAGCACAAACATACATAGGCATACAGAGAAAATGCGTAAAAGAGATTTCATATTTTTATAATGTTTAAAGAAGAGTTAGTTTTTGAGATTTCTAGTTGAGTATTTTTTAAGATTTTTACTATTCTCCTTACAAAATTGCACAAAAATAAGCAACTTTACAAGTTTTGGGAATAGACAAATACAGAAATTACAAGATTTATAATAGACAAATACTATTTTTTGGATTAAACTAGCATTTTTTGAGTTTTTTGGGATTTTTCAAATATATTGATAAAATACGAGATAAAAAAATATTTCCTTAAATATCAATACGTTTAGCAACAAAAAAGTAACCAAAAAAGACTAGGATTTTTAGGATTATAAGATTGCAGGTTTTAATTACTGATGTTGCACAGTTTAATTTCTGATTTTGGATATAATGATTTTTTGACACTGTATTTGTCCAAAATATTTAATAGACCTCCTGCGAAAGTAAATAATCAAACAAATTTATTTTTAATATATTGATTATCAAAATATTATGATATTTTATTTTTGATAATTAAACATAA
>JAYVGJ010000047.1:0-3375 GCA_043772375.1 Raineyaceae bacterium
AATTTATATAAAAAATACGTAATGACATTTGAAGAGTTAAATATTAAAATACAAAGAATTGGGGGTAATCCAACTGTTTTGGAAGCATTATGGGACGGAGATACACAAGGTTGGTTTTTAATGTTGTATATTCACACAATTGAAAATCCAATATCTAACTTAGCGCAAAGACATTATTTAGGTACAATATCTTTGGGAACTGATATAAGGCTTTTTAATGGTGAAAGTTATACGGAAATAGGAGTAGCAAAAGAATTAGGACAAAAAGCGGTTGATAAATACGGTTTAATTTTTTATTTTCCTTCTGATAAAGCCCCTGATGATGATTGCCCTGAATGGAATGAAAGACATTTAGGCATTAATTGTGCGGATTGTAATAAACTCATAATGCCACCAGATAGCCCATATTTACCAAAAGATATTTGCTATAATTGCAATTCAGACAGAAAATCTAAAACACGTCATAATATTGCACTAAGAGCAAATCCTTTTATTGAAGATGGTAGATTTGGTGTTTACAAGAAAGGTATAGATTCAATTGAACTTAAAGATTTTCCTATTTGTGGTTATTTGCTTGCAAGACTAAGCGAGGAGGAAAGAGCAAAAAAAATAAACCAAGAAATAAATATATTGTATTATGATAATGATACATTAAAAAAAATAAAAAACAGTCTTTATCTTGCAATAGAAACTTTTTTTAGAAATTATAAAAAAGAAGAAGAACCAGAAGATGCCCGAGAACTATCAATAATAAGATTTAGACGGCGGGCAGGTTATTTCAAAGTTGTTAGTTTTGAAGGAAATGAATATGAAATTCAAAATGATAGAGATGCTGATTTGATAGGATTGATGTATATGCACGAAGTATTTGCAAAAATACTTTTAGAAAATGTTTCTTATGAATTACATGTTATAAAAAATATTACATATAGAGCAGGTAGTTTCTTAAGATTTATACATTTTACTTCTGGTGGAACTACAAATATCAGTTCTATAAATGACTATTACAAAGATAATTTAACTGGTATAGAGGTATTAGAAACCTTAAAAAAATTAGAAGAATTAGGTTGTATAAAAATTGAAAAAACAGTTTTGACAACTACAGAACGTGGTAAAAACATTTTAATTTAGACTATCTACAACTCAAAATATTATGTTAAAATTTATTTTACAAAGATTAGGTTATGGTTTTTTGGTCATTTTGGGTGTGGTAATGGTAGTTTTTCTGCTATTTTTCACCGTTCCTGGCGACCCTGTGTCTATGATGGTAGACCAACAAGCCGACAAAACCATTAGAGATGCCATACGCAAAGATTTGGGGCTTGACCAGCCTCTGCATACGCAGTTGTATATGTATATGCGTGATTTGTCGCCTGTTTCCGTTCACCCAGACACGCCAAAAGAAAAAGAAAAATACGGTTTTGCTAGGCTTATTCCGCTTGGTGAGAGCGTTTTTGTGTTGAAATATCCTTATTTAGGGCGTTCTTTTCAGACAAATCAAAAAGTAAGTGATATTGTGGGGCAACGTGTGAGCCTGACCATTATTTTGGCACTTGCGGCTATGTTTTTTGCGACTGTTGTGGGCATTACGCTGGGGATTTTGGCGGCACTCAAACAAAATACTTTTTGGGACGGATTTATCTCTGTGGTGTCTGTTTTTGGGATTTCTACGCCTTCATTTGTGGCTGCAAGCATTATTTCGCTTGTTTTTGGCTATATGATTGGACCGTATATTGGGCTGAATGGCATTGGCACGCTTTGGGAAATTGACCCCATTAGTGGAGATAAAATTTTGCACCTCAAAAACCTGATTTTGCCTGCGCTCACGCTTGGAATACGCCCTTTGGCTATTATTGTGCAACTTACTAGAAGTTCTATGTTGGAGGTTTTGTCGCAAGATTATATCCGTACCGCTCGTGCAAAAGGGCTTTCAAATTATAAAGTAATTGTGAAACACGCCCTAAAAAACGCTTTAAATCCCGTTGTAAGCACTATTTCTAATTGGTTGGCATCACTTTTGGCAGGCGCATTTTTCATAGAAACTATTTTTGATTACAAAGGCTTAGGCTTTGAAACCATACAAGCACTAGACAGGCGGGATTTGCCTATCATTATGGGTGCTACGCTGGTGGTGGCGTGCGTTTTCGTGTTGATAAATTTAATTGCGGACTTGCTTTATGCCGTTATTGACCCAAGAATAAGGCTTAATTAGGTGTGAGGTACGAAATACGAGGTACGAATGTAAAAATATAACTATTAAAATATTACAAAAAACCTTCACAAAAGCTAAAAGCTATTTGTGAAGGTTTTTTTGGTTTTTTAAGTAGTTTGAAAAGAAATTATTTTTTCTTTTCTTCTACAACAAGGACAGTTTTCTTATCTTTTTTGTCATCTGCGGTTGTTGCAGGTGCATTTGCAGGTGCAACGGTGGTTTCTTGCAAATTAGAGCCATCACCTGCTTTATCTACCACAAAAAACTTATCACGAATAGCGTTGGCACGTGCTTGGGATTCTGGAGTATCTGTGTAAACATTGCGTAATTGGCGTGCAGAATCTCCTTTGTCACCATAAACGTAAGGGTCGTTTTCGTGGTGGTCTGGTAGTTTGGCTGGGTCAGAATTGTTGTATTGATAAAGCCCGCAAGAACTTACACTCAACATCATTCCTGTCAGGAGGACTACTACTAATTTTTGCTTTGTTGTTTTATTTTTAGCTTTCATATTAAAATATTTCATATTGAATGAATTATGTATTTTATTTTTCTAATAATGCAAAAGTATTTATTTTTTTCGTTAAAACAAAAAAAAACTGAATATTTATAAATGGTTATTTGTCTTTATTACTCAATTTTGCTGTAATTCGTAATTGATGATTCGTAATTGAAAAAGTTTATTTGATAATAAAATTCCCTTTTCCAGTCAAATATCCTTCACAATAAACTTCTACATTATAAGTCCCTTTGCTATATTCTGCACCTTTTTTGTATTCAAACCTAATTTCCTGTTGGGTATTATCAAAAGAAAAACTTTGAGTAGTGGTATAATTCACGTCATTGTCGCTGGCATCACTAAAACGTCCTCCCGTACTTCCTACCAAAACCGCTCCATTAGGCTCAATAACACGTAAATAGGCTTTTTTAGTATTATTTTTGGCAGCTTCATTTGGCAAAAGACGGCAAATCACAAGGATTTTATCCACTAATTTTGTCTTAAAACCAGTTTTATTTTCCGCTTGTGTACGTATTTTGCCAGCATCAGAAATAGCATCAACACGAACGGAAGATGATTTGAGGATAGAAACTTTATTGATAGTTGCCTCCAAATCAGCTTTTTCTTTGCGTGCGCTACCCATAGAGTCCCGCAGGCTATTTTTTTC
>JAYVGJ010000048.1:0-2537 GCA_043772375.1 Raineyaceae bacterium
ATTATAGTTGAATTATAATTAAAATGTTGCAATAGCTGATAATGCGCTGCTTTTATTGATTTTTGTTGGTTTGGCTACTTTTTCTTGTTTTTTTTCGTATAAAAGGTAAAAAAATTATTTATAAGATAGCGTTTATTTCGTATTATTTGTAGGTTTATATAGTCGTTTTGTGATTATAAAAATGCTCCTTTATACAAAAGAAATAATACATAAAAAATAATCAATAAATAGCATATTTTAGATTTTTTCGTATTTTTGAGAAAAACTAAAACTTAAATGGCTAAAAAAATAAATATGATATTATTTTTAAGAATAGGCTTAAAAATAATTTTTTTGAATTGCTGACGAAGTTTTCTGATGAAAAACTTAGTAATTACACGCAAATAGTGCCTCAACCCGTACAATTTGCGCAACCACTTAAACGTGATGCAGATTTTGTATTTTTGGCAACGGCAAAAAAGAAAGAAACCGTCTTTCATTTGGAGATACAAACGGGCAATGATAGTGCAATGCTTAGTAGAATGATTACTTATCTAGCTCTTTTGAATGAAAGATATTCTCCGAAAAAACGGAAAATCCCTTTGTTTTTTAAACAAATTTTGTTATATTTGGGCAAGAAAGAAAGTACAGGAAAATGTACTATCATCAATAAAAGAGACTTTGGAGATTTTATTTACGAGTATCAACTCATTGATATTACGCAAATTAGCTATAAAGATTTTTTGACTAACCCAGAAATGTATGTTTTTGCTATTTTGGGTAATTTTGAAGGCAAAGACGAAAGCATAATTGTAGATGAAATAGTAGAAAAAGCAGCTAAACACTACAAAACGAAAGAATATTTAAAAGAATTTGTGACAGATTTAGCTACTTTGGGCGGTCTGCGAAAACTTAAAACCAAAATAATCCACAATCCTACCATTATGGCACTACATATTGATATTAAAGACCACGAATTTTACACAGAAGGTGAACTGAATGGTGAACTGAAGGGTGAACTCAAAAAAGCCTTGGCTATTGGCGAAGCAATGCTTTTAGATAAAATGCCTATTGAACAAGTAGTAAAGTTTACAGGGCTTACTTTTGAGCAAATTAAATCATTGCAAGCTGATTTAGAGAAGTAAAATCTTAAAGTAACCTTAACACACAAATTTATCTGTTGGATAAGTTAGTATGTTAGCCAAACTCCCGCAGGTTTACGCAAGTTTACGCAAGTTTACGCAAGTTTACGCAGGTTTACGCAAGGTTTACGCAAGTTTTACGTAAGTTTACGCAACGGAGGCACATTGACTTCGCAAGTTCCACGAAAAAACTCCAAAAAAATGATTTTTTTAGCTGATATTCTCCCTTGTTACGTTTGTTTTACAAAAAAATCTCTGAATTTTCAGAGATTTTTGTTTAATTTTAATCATTTTATCTCACTACCGTAATTCTAATATCTTTGGCATCATCATCAGTAATGATACGCAAATTGTAAACCCCACTAGGAATATCAACAGCAATATTTTTATTGACAGACAAAAAACGTGTGGTTGTATTTTTATCTTCATAACGAATATTACCCATTGCATCTACCAAAATCAAATGCACATATTGTCTTTTATTGAGCGTAAGTGCTAAATCAAAATTACCATTATTAGGATTAGGCGTTACGATAGCAGAAGCTATTGGGCGTGTACCTAGCGTAACACCTGGAATAGGTGTATCAAGTGGACTAATACTAATATTTTTAGTTGAAGTGTAAACACAATCAGTAAAACTTGCTATCATTTTGACAGGGAAATTACCAGGTGCATTGTAACGCACAACCGCTTTATCATTTGCCTGACTAATAACAGTTGTATTGGCATCAAATTCCCAAAGAGTGCTAGTTGGCTCTGGTACGGAAACATTGACAAGTACAATTTCATCTTCTGCATTTTGCCTTGTTGATACCAAATAAGCTATTTTTGGCGTATCTCCACGTTCAGTAACCGTTTTTGAAACTGTAAAAATACAGTTTTTACTGTCTTTTAGCTTCAAATTATACACTTGAGGCGCAAGATTAGCAAAAACATAAACATTACTAATAGGTATTTGCCAAGTATTGCCATTATCTTTTGAATACTGATAAGGAGGAGTTCCACCCATAGGAACAATGGTGATTTTACCATTTGTTTGCTGATAACAAGCTACACCAGTTGTAGCTGTTGCACTAAGTACCAATGCAGGCTGTGTAATAGTAAAAGTAAAGGGTTCTGTGCAAGCATTTGCATCAGTAATTTCTAATTGATAAATGCCCGCAACTAGCCCTGTTCTTGTGTTGGTGGTATTGCTACTGCCTATCCAACGGTAAATAAAAGGTGCAGTTCCAGCCGTTGGCGTAATAGTAAGCGCACCATCAGGGGCTGCACCCAAACAAGAAGTATTATTTTGAACAGTAGCAACTGTAATTAAAGGATAAGCACTTCCAACCGTTTGTGGTTGTGCTTGAGAAGTACAACCATTACTATCCTTTACATAAATATCATAAGTATCAGCCCGCAAACCTGTTCCAG
>JAYVGJ010000049.1:0-4446 GCA_043772375.1 Raineyaceae bacterium
TATTTATAAATATTTATATAAAAGTGGCGTTGTTCGTGTCTTCACAAACAACAGCAGTTTCTGCCACCATTTGAAAACATTACAAGTATAGCACTACCCGGTTTTCTAATAGGGGTTTGTTATTTCTTTTTTCTTTGAATAATCTTTTTAAGAGCCTTTTTAAGAGAATGAGGAAATAATTTAATAATTTTTCTTTTGAGAGAAATTTTTGGTCTGGGGAAAAACTCTCCAACTTCGTGATATAGGAAAAGAATACTTTGCTCGTCCCAAGCAGCCAATCTGTTGTGCATAATGCTTATAAAACGGCAATAACCTTGCGCATATGCTGTTTTTTGTCCAAAAAATAGCCAAAGTTTAGGGTTATCTCCTACTATTGCATCAATATTATATAAATACTTCAAAAAAATAGCGGAATAGGACAATAATGTTACTATTTTATTAAACTTAAAAACCAAACAAAGTAGTTCTACGGGCAAAGTAGCTATGTTTTTATCCTCAAAAACATACACTTGTATTTTATATTTTGTAGTAAGGATATTAGCTATTTTATCACTTTGTCCAAAACTTTGTCTTGGATGTGGCTTAATATAAACTACAGTATTGAGTGCAATATATGGCTGAATATACGGCGTAATCCCCATTTCATAATATGCTATTTCCTCCTCCAATGAAGGTATAAGCGTAGATTCTGTATGATTGCTTGTTTGCAGGAGAATGTTATTTTTTGCTGTATCAAAAGGAATATTTTTTATTTGAGACAAAAAATATTCTTTACATTCTTCAAAAACTTCAATCAATTTTTTTTTAGGAATAACTCCAAAAGGGGTTTTTTTTGGTATTCTTTCGTATTCTACGGGCAAAGACAAATAAACGGCATCTATTGGCACAAAATCAATTTCAATTTGATTATGATATAGCCCCAAATCTCCTATTGATATTTTTTTAGCAGTTTTATAAGTACGCAACAACAAATCATTAGTTGGCACAATATTATTTACAATAAAAACCTCATCAAAAACGGCTACCTTTATTTTTTCTTTTACAAATGTTTCTCTTTGTTCTTGCGTACTTTCAGCAGTCCAAAAACTGTTATCGTTCAGACTTGTAATGCTTTCCCATTTCCAAATATATTGAGCGATATTGGCAGTAAGTTGCTCAAATTCAGCTAATTTTTGTGGATTATTAGGCAAACAGAATTCTGCAAAAACTAGATAATCAGTATAAACCGTGTTATCTTGGCTAGTTTGATTGGTTTGACTATCAAGTTGATTTTTTTCTTCCAAATGCTTTAATAACGCTACAAATTCTATAGTGTGTGTCGTTCCTGAAGTAACTATTAGCCGTTTTTTATTGAGATTCATGTAATGCATTTTATAAAGGCAATTTTATTTTTTGAAGTTGCAAAGATACAAATTTTCCTAAGAAAATAAACGATTTTTCTATCAAATGATAGCATAACGTAGAAAATATTATCACCAAAACTACAGTAGCCAAATAGACAGAAAACCAAACAACAACATTTAGATTAGAATAAGTATCTAAAATAAAATGGAAAATCATTAAACTAAAAAACTTAACAATAGACTTCCTGCGAAAGTCGGATAAGTGTATTAAAGTCCCTTTCCCAGCAGGGAAAGGGACTTAGGGATAGGGGTTAACTCTTTTATTATGATAAATTTAGCATAATAAAAGAAACCCCACCCCTGCTGGGAGGACTTTAAAGCCCCTTTTAAAATTATAAATATTTTTCAAGTGATTTCACCTAATATGATGTTTAATTGTCAAAATAAAATATTACAATATCTTGATAGTCAATGAATTTATCTAATTATATACTTTCGCAGGAAGTCTAATAAGTAAATGAACAACACAAACACTATATGAACTATTAGAGTTTATGAATAATTTTATTTTTAACCATACCTAACCCCTCCCTTAGGAAGTAGGGGGACTTTTCAAAGACATTTTTGAGTTATTCATAAACTCTATTACTTATTTTTACCAAAAAAGTATTTTGTAAAATATTTTTTGTGTTTTCTTTTGATAAAAAATATAGAAAAATGAGCAAAGATCCCAAAGGAACAGCATGTTGGGTTAGTTTATTCCTAATTTCAAAAAACACATTAAAATTAAAAAAGAAAAACCCAGCAACTAATAAAATAGGCAAATAAATATTTTTTATTTTTATTTGATTATTAGTGTGCATTTTTGCCAAAATAATGCCTAGTGCAAACAAAATAATATTTGCATCTATTTGAAATAGTTTTAACAATATCAAAGAAGTAAAAGTGATCCAAAAAATACCTTTTCGTGCTATTAGAATCATAAAAGGAATAAGTAACGAAAAAATGAATTCTATAGAAAGTGTCCAAGATTGGGGAATAATAAGCGTTGCAGAAGTACTGGGAGTATTAAAAATCAAAAAACTTTCCCTAAAAAATTGCTTTATTCCAATGGAAACGGACATAAAACCCTTATTTAAATTAGGATTTATACCTATTTCTGTAGCATTATTGATGATAAATGCACTCAATAACAACACAAAAACATACAAAGGAAATATTCTAAATATTCTTTGTATATAAAATTCCACTAAATTCAATTTGAAGTCTGTTTCAAAATGCTTGATAGCAAGTACGAAACCACTTAAAAGGAAAAAATAACTTACTGCGGCTTCCCCATTCCACAAAAAAGAAAATGCGAGTTTTATGTTGTGGCTATTTTCTAAAAAAGGTATCCCCAACATTCCTACAAAATGAGAATTTAGTACAATTAATGCAGCCAAAAAAGGAGAAACATCTAAAACTACAAATCTTTGCATCTAATAATTACTCATTTTTTTATAGATTTCTAACATTTCCTTTTGCTCCGAAAGGCTACAGAGGTCGTTGTAATTACCCTGTAAGAAGTTTTTTGTTTGCAAATAAACACCGTGTTTAAACTGCTCATCAAGTGTATAATCAATGCCTTCTACCATTTCTATTGCCACAGACCCTATTTTCTGTACTTGTAACTTTTCTAATGGTCTGAAAATTAAACGGTGTTTTTCTGTTAATATTTCCACACCCCAACGTCCAGGTGCTTGCCAATTTCCTTGATAAGAAAACAAAGCACCATTTTCTGTTTCACCTGCACCAGAAAAAACAGCAGATTTTTTGTGCCATTCCAATTTATCTTGTCCTTTCACAAAGCAAACAATCTCCTTTGGTTTTCCTGCCAAAAAAAATGCCAAGTCTATTACGTGAGTAGAATTACCCATAAACCAGTTTTGATGTTCTGTTGGGTGTTTTTGTAGATGTTTGATGCTATGCGACCATTCCGTAAACTCAAAATTAAACGACATTACACCGCCATCTTCCTGAATAATCTCTTTTGCCTTAATTGCAGACGAATAAAAGCGGCGGTTATATGCCAAAAATATTTCTGCATTATGTTGTTTTGCAAGTGCCACAATAGCAGGAAATTCTGACACTTCACCAAAACCAGGTTTTTCTAACAAAATTTTCTTCACGCCATACGTAAGCAGTTGCTGGGTTGTTTCTGCTAAGGTTTCTATACTTACACTCACAATGGCACAAGAAGGAACAATATTTTTAGCATCAGAAAGTGGCTTGCTCTCCAAATAACTCGCTAAACCACCTGCAATAGCTTTTTTATTTACGAGACTTTCAAATTTCTCACAGTTGTCTATCCCTCTCCCAACTACTTCATAATCAGCATTTAAGGCGTTTAACACTTTGGCATATTCCACGCCCATAAAACCCGTTCCAACCAATAATATATTTGCCATTTGTTTGATATTTAAGTTATTAAAAAAAATTAATTAAACCCAACTAAGTAATTGGGAAAATTTCTTTGTGTGTTTTGCTCAAATTGAGCCAGTCAAACATCAAATTATGTACTACTAATGCGTCTTTTAGGTATGGCAATGTTTGTATATTTTTTTGGATAAGATTTTCCAACCATTTTTTTGTCAAATCTCCTAAAAAAGGAGCTTCAAAACTATATGTTTCAGTTGGTTGATAATCAGCAAAATAACGGCTAACTGGCATCGTACTGTCTTCTTTTCTTACTTGATAATGCACTTTTCCATCTATTTCATTAAATTGAATTTTACCGTTTGGAGCTATGATTTCCCAACCACCAAAAGCAGTGCTTTGAGAACTAATAGAGATTTGCAAACGACCTTTATAGGTTTCGTTATTATAAAATTTGATAGTTGCCCAACCACCAAAATCTCCGAAATTTGCACCCCTACCACTTGGAATAAGTGTTTCATCTATTTCACCAGCCACAAGTTCTACCCTATTTGCATCTAAAACAAACAAACACAAATCTAGATAATGGATACCATTTGCACCAATGCCTATTGTACCTGTATTGACAGAAATATTAGCAAAACCTTTGAGTTGGGGCATATTTTGAAGGTCTGTACGAATTTTATTA
>JAYVGJ010000050.1:0-1817 GCA_043772375.1 Raineyaceae bacterium
TACGGCTATTATTGTTAAACCCTTTCAGGGTTTTAATACAAATAAAAAAATATAAATACATTATTACCGCATTCCGTAAGTACGACTTACGGCTATTATTGTTAAACCCTTTCAGGGTTTTAATACAAATAAATGTTTGCAAATACATTTTATTAATGTTGTTGTCTAACTCACTGTTCACTTATCACTCACAAGGTATTCTTTTTTTGCATTTTCTAAAAAATTAAAAATTTCTTTGCGTTGGGCTACAAGCGTGCTTATAAGTGTGTTTTTCTTATAAAAGATAGAAATAAATTGCCAATTTTCTTTTACATTTTCAAAAAAAGCGGTATAAAATAAAGCAAAAAAACCACTCAAAACCATCAAAATAAAATAACCTAGCAGCCACAAAAAATTATGTAACCAAAATGTTTGTACTGCCCACAAAACTACACAATAATAACTAATAAAAGTGAAAATTCCGCTTGCAAGCATAATAGGTGCAAAAAAAGTTTCGTCATCTGTTATTTTGCGTGAAATCAGGCTTGGTAGTTTGTAGGGCAAATAATTATTCAGGAAACCAAAGACAAAAAACGGAAAACAGACAGTCATAAAAAGCATAGAAAATAAACTAGAAACTAATATGTTTTTGTTTTTTTTAGACTGGCTAAAAACCGCATCAGAAATTTTTAGTTTTTGGAGATTTCCAAGATAGCTATCTAATTTTATTTTGAAATTATCCAAAACTTTTGGATTGGTTGCCTCAAAATATTTTGTAGCTTTTACAATGTGTTTGGTGAGTTCAAAATCTTTTATTTTTGCATCTAAAGAAATATTTTCATCTTCAAAAAGTCGGTTTTTATAGATTTTTTCAATGTTTTGGATAAATTTATCTTCTGCCTCATCATCTGTAACAATCATTAGTTCTAATAATTTTTCTCCAATTTTCTCTGTTAATTCTTTGACTGAATTAGATTTTTGAGGAGTATTTTCAGAATTATTAACACTATTTTCTGTTGTTTCTGCAGTTTCAGGATTGTACTTTTCCTTGAAATCTTTAAGGCTAATTGGCGCACCAACATTGATAAAAACTTCGCTTCTAAAACGTGTAGCATCAGAATAATTAACGCCAATAGGCAAAATTTGCAAGTTCAATTCAAAATCATTCTCAAATTCTGCACCTAACGCAATACGTGCCGTACCTGTTTTTAGTTCTCTCAAACGTCTTTCTATGATGCTACTTCCCTCTGGAAAAATCAAAATAGTACGTTTTTTGCCTAGATATTCGTAACAAGTAGAAAACGCTTTATTGTTTTGCTCACGCATATTTACGCCTACATTTGCGCTAGCATCAGTTTTGCGGTAAATAGGCACCATATTAAGTTGTTTAAAAAGAATTTTCGTAATCTTATTAAAAACGCCTCCGTTTGCCAAAAAATACACTTGTTGGTTGAGAAGATGTGCAATAAGCATTGGATCCATAAAAGTATTTGGGTGATTAGCCACAATCAAAAGTGGCGCATCAGTCCGCAAAAACTGCTTATTATGTACCAAAATACGCCTAAAAAATACGTTTAAACCAATACTAAGGATAAATTTGAAAAAATTATAAATCATTTTGATGCGTGATATATGATAAGATTATTTGAGATTAGTTTTTTTGATAAACTAGCATTTTGCTACCGCACACTATTTAAAACCTCCTTGGTTTGTGTCCCCACCACTTCCATTAAGTTAAAAAAAAATGTACTGTCGCTTAGCTCCAGCTAACTAGCCCTTGCTAGTGACGACTATAACTAGGCATCTTGCCTAAATATGGTAAAATAGCCTTTTCGTAA
>JAYVGJ010000051.1:0-1658 GCA_043772375.1 Raineyaceae bacterium
AAACGACAATTATCAATTCTTAGCAAATAAGTCCAATAATTTTCTGGGTCAGGAACAGTATTTAAAACCAAAATCCCGCCTGTTTGTGCCATTCCTTCCACCTGCAACACACCAGGCATTACGGGGTTATTAGGAAAATGTCCTTGAAAAAAATTATCATTCATTGTTACATTTTTCACGCCTGCCACCATAGTTTCGTCCAAATGAAAAATTCTATCCACCAATGCAAAAGGGTAGCGGTGAGGCAGCATTGAGGCAATTTGCATTGCGTCCATCACTGTTGGCATACTTGGGTGATAATGAAAACCTTGCTCACTTTGAGATTTTTTGATATAGGCTTTTATTTTTTTAGCAAGTTCCACGTTTGAGGCGTGTCCTGGACGTGCTGCAAGGATTTGCCCTTTCAAAGGACGACCCACAAGTGCCAAATCTCCTACCAAATCAAGCAATTTGTGGCGTGCAGGCTCATTTTTGAAACGAAGTTCTAAATTATTCAAAATACCATCTTTTCTAACCTCCACTTTTGGTTTATTAAGCAGTTTAGCTAAATTATCCAATTCTTCATCACCTAAAACTCTATCTACCAGCACGATAGCATTATTCAAATCTCCGCCACGAATAAGCCCATTTTTATAAAGTGTTTCTAGCTCGTGTAAAAAAACGAAAGTACGACAACTAGCCACTTCATCACGAAAATTATTTATATCATACAAATTAGCGTGCTGACTACCCAAAACAGCAGAATTATAGTCCACCATCACTGTAAGTCTATAATCATTGAGTGGCAAAGCGGCTATTTCTATATCTTTTTCAGCGTTTCTATACGAAATAGCTTCAGGAATAACGAAAAAATTACGCAGGGCGTTTTGCTCCTCCAAACCAACACTTTCTAAGGCTTCCATAAAAATAATGGCACTTCCGTCCATTATGGGCGGTTCTGGTCCGTCAAGTTGTATCAAAACATTATCAATTTGCATACCCACAAGGGCAGCGAGTACGTGTTCTACGGTATGAATACGTGCGCCATTTTGCTCTATGGTCGTCCCACGAGAAACATCAACGACATTATCAACGTCTGCATCAACAATTGGCTGATTTTCTAGGTCTGTGCGCTGGAATTTCATACCGTAATTGATAGGTGCAGGCACAAAAGTAAGGTTTACGGTTGCGCCTGTATGCAAGCCTACACCAGAAAGGGAAACAGATTTTGTGATAGTATGTTGTTTAGTATTCATTTGTAGGGATATTTCTATGAAAGTTAAATGTAAAATAAGTAAGCAAGGCGCAATTTAGCTTTTTTTGAGAAATATTTGTATAATTCTATTAAAATATTGCAGATTATTGGCATCACGGATTTAAAACAGATTACATAAATGATGCAGATTTTTTACTTCTTTAATGTTTAAAACCTAAAAATAAGGTTACTGTAAAAGTTCCGTTGCAAAAAAGTGTAGGGTGCGACCCTTGTGGTCGCCCAAACTTGCGAAAGCAACACAGCGAACAAAAAACAGCTTTTAAGCACAATTCAAGCAGGGCGACCACAAGGGTCGCGCCCTACAAAAAATACATATAAAATTTATTTTTTAATTTATATTATTGATAATCAAGTGATTATACTATCCAAAATAATTTCTATAAATCTGCAACGGAACTTTTAC
>JAYVGJ010000052.1:0-2421 GCA_043772375.1 Raineyaceae bacterium
CAAAAAGCAAGTATTAAGGAGATGATAGACAAAATGAGTGATTATTTCACAATGCGCCTAAGAATAGAAAGGTCGGAGTGGAATAAGGCAGTAGAGGAGTTTTTTCTAGTAAAGATTAAGATGTACTCATATATCAGATTTGTAGCATAAAAAAACCAAAAAAGTAGCATTTTTTGCTTTTTTTTGGTAGATTTGGTTACAAAATGGTTACATCTGTGTTAGGCGTTCCCTAACATTCTGATTATTAGTGTTTTAAAATGGCAAGTAAGATTTACTAAAACTTTCTTACTTATATCAAAGAGCGTGCCAAACACTAATTTTCAGTCTTATCTCTAAACAAATAGCTTTTTCATATATAGAGCTATCCAAAAAAGGTTACATAGTGTTGCAAAACTTTCACAGAAAAATATCTGACAAATTTGTAACCAAATGCAACTATGTTTATAAGAAAATAAATTAAATGCTTAATATTACATTTTGTAATTTAATCATTTAATCAATTTTAAAATGAAAATTTTTTTAATCAAAATCAAAGGACTATGCGTTTGGGCATAACTACACTTGTACGTGAGGGTACAGGGAAAAACAAAGGTATTTGGATGGTGCAGTTGCGCCTTAGTTGTGGCGGTGAGCGTTCCCTCGTAACCACCAAAATAGAATGTGCAAAGCACAATCTCAAAAACATCAAAAACTTCAATAAAATAATTACGCTTGTCGGAGATGGGGCGAAAGACCTCAACTATGAGATAAGTGTGGAACGTGCAAAAGTTTTGCAGATTTTTGAAGATTTGAAAAAAGCCAACGACTGCACCGTTACGGCTTCTATGGTTACAGAAGTTTATTCTGGGCGCAAAGAAAAAACAGATATTGCTAATGAAAAGAAAGCAATTCAAAAAGCAAAAGAAAGCTCCATTGTGGCTATTCTAACGCAAATGATTGAAAAACAATTTGCGGAAAGAGAAATTGAACGCTCCACCTATGTCAAAAAGACAGGACACGTTCACAAAATCAAACTTTTTGCAGAAAGTCTTGGGAATGAAGATTTGTCTTATTGCCAATTAACCTACAAAATCTATGATGATTTGATAGTTTTTGCACGCACCACGAAATTTGCAAATGGCAAAATAATTGCTGGAATTGAAACCAAAAAAGGCAACGCAAACCTAAAACTCTATTCTCAACTTATTGAAGCTGGGAGTAGGTATGGTTTTCGTTTGGATTTGACAAAAACAATTTTTCAACCTTTGGACAAGTTTAAGAACGACTCCAAAACAACGGATTACCTTGATGCAACAGAACTTTTGCTTTTTGAGGATTTTGATGTTGCTAAGTACATTGATGGTCAAGGCAACTATCTCACGCAAGATAAGCAAGAAAAATGGCAAAATGTAAAAGATTTGTTTGTGTTTATGTGTAGTACAGGCTTTTCCAATGTTGATGTGGCTAACTTCACCCAAAATAAAATAATTGAAAAAAAAGAGGAACTTTGGCTAAATTGTCAAAGAAAAAAAACACACGTTCCCCTGCTGATTCCACTATATCCAAAAGCAAAACAAATCTTGGAAAAGTACAATTTTCTTCTTCCAAAAGTAAAAGAATATTCGTCAGTTCAAAATGAAATTTTGCCACTAATTGCAAAATTTATTGGTATTGAAAAGCACGTAACTACAAGGGTTGCTCGTAAGTCCGCAGCTATAAAATGGTGGGACGACCATAATATTCCTATGCAAGTAGTCAGCAAAATGTTAGGACACAAAAGCATCAGCACAACAGAAAAATACTACCTTGAAATGGGTTTTGATATGATGGAACGCCACACGAGAGAGTCAAGAAAAATGTAAACACCTTGTAAACTCCTTGTAAATTATTAGCTATTTACATTTGTAACTGTTTGATAATCACACAAAAATAAAAGTAAAAAAAATAAAGGTAAAAAACGCTCCATATATATAGGAATTTTTTCTGCAAATATTCTCACGCCTATACTCACCAGTATAGGCGTTTTTTTATTAAAAATAATCAATAATGTAAGAATTAAAATTTATATCTAAAAGTTTTCTCATTGATTATCAACAAGTTATGAAAATACCCAAAAAATAATAGTATTAAAATTTGGATATTTGAAAATTTATGCGTTACTTTACATCATTAGAAAAACAAAAAACAAAAAATCAAAAATCAACCTCAAAATAACTACAACAATGGAAAATCAAATAATCACAGAAAGCACAAGAGAAAAAGAATTTTCGAACTTGCAATTATTGCTAAAAAGCGGAATAGACGAAAACATTACGCTTGGGCTGACTCTTGCAATGCATTATCAAGAAGAGATGCAAAAAAATTATGGCAATCTCTTAGTTGGGAAAACGAATGAAAGTATCACAGAAATTTTGCAAGTTTTTTCAGAAGTGAAAAAAGAAC
>JAYVGJ010000053.1:0-13964 GCA_043772375.1 Raineyaceae bacterium
TAAAAAAAGAGTGATAAAAATAAAAAATAAAATCTAAAATAAGAATGCCCCATACAAAAAGTAAAGGGCATTGTAAGATTATGTCCAAAGTCTAAAAAATATGCAAATACTTATTTTTTCTGCTGAAAATATACACCAAATAGACCATCAAATTAGCCAAAATGCAAAATTTGATGGGTTTTTGTTTAGTAAAACGCCCCATTTGCTTTTGCAAAATGGTCATACCAACCAAATATCCGTGGTTGGTGTCCCCACCAACCACAATCATTTTTTTTCACTATCCGTGGTTGGTGTCCCCACCAACCACAATCATTTTTTTTCACTTTTCCTAGAAGAAAAAAATAATGTTTATGCAAGATTTAATGTTTTTTTTGGAGAAGAAAATAATATTAAAATGGCTTCTAGCCCGCTAAAAATGCCTTTTGGAAGCATAGAATTTAGTGAGCATTTGAGCTATGAAAATTTGCATTTTTTCGTGAATGAAATACAGAAATTTTGTTTGGAAAAATTTTTAGAAACCACCCCCAGCCCCTCCTTTAAAGGAGGTAGATTTTTGCTCCCCTCCTTCCTAAGGAGGGGCTGGGGGTGGTTAGTAGGGTGATTAAAATCACGTCTTACCCGTTCTCGTATGCGCAAGAGCAGGCGCACACGCTTACACAAGTGCTTTTACGACAAAACTTCACTATAAAAAACAGTGAAATCACCCATTTTTTAGAAATCACTAAACAAAGTTTTTCTGAAAATATCAGCCCTGCAGCGCAAAGAAGGCTCAAAAAATGCCAAAAAAATGAAAATCTTATTTTTGAAAAATATATCCTTGCTGATGATTTGGACGAAAAAAGAAAACAATTAAATATTTGTTATAATATTTTTGTAGAAAACAGACAACGTAAAAAATATCCTGTTTCTATTGATTTTGAGAGTCTTTTTAGGCTTTTTTGTGAGTTCCCAGATGAACATACTATTTTTGTGGTGAAAGATTTAACAGATAATTTAGATGCAAATGCAGGTGAAATTATTTCGTTTTCTGTGGCTATACGCATCAATAAAAGTATTTTATATCATTTTATTCCTGCTGATGTGGTGGGTTATGAGGCTTTTAGTCCTATGATTTTTTTGCTGAATGGAATGTATGAATATTGTCAAAAAGAAAAAATAAAAATTTTAGATTTAGGTATTTCTACAGACAACGGAATGCCTAATTATGGTTTAATTCGTTTTAAAAAAAGTTTGGGTGCAAAATCTTCACTAAAATTGACGTTTGAGAAAGAATTTTGATTAAATTTGTGAAAAAATGTATGATTTTTGCAGGGAGTTTTTGAATAATAACTATAATTTCTAATAAATAATATCTCTACTAATATGCTAAGACAAATTACTAAAACAATCTTGCTTTTGCTGATAATATTTACAGCCTTTAATGCTAAAGCGCAACAATCAGACTATCAAACAGTACCAGTTTTGAAGGAAAGTTTTTGGCTAAATTCAAAATCTGCTAAATTTATTAATAGTAGTTGCTATACCAGAGGTGTTAGAACTGTTGAGCTACCTAAAGGTACTGTATCTATTGTATATCGTGTTACTGTTTTGGAAAAGAAGAAGGAACTAACCCCTTTTGCACAACAAATAAATCAAGTAATTTCTACTGCTGCACAAAATGACCCCTATGCTTTAACTGCTAAAATAATAGGTCAGGCTATTACTAATAGTGATGGTTCTTATGCTGATTTTTTTATTTTCCCTGATGCTAATAATGCTCATACTTTTTTTGAGGGAGAGCAACCTGATAACAAATTATCTGTACAAGATTTTAGATATAAAACTATCTCAATAGTAAATGCACTAGACAAAATTCCTAGTAATACACTGTATTTTGGTTTCAGAAATAATAATATGGGTAGTATTATGGGAACTGGTGGTTTACAAATTGATTTAGAGGTTGTAGCACTAGTAGAAAAAATAAAAAATGGAGGATGGACACAAGAAACACTTAATTTATTTAAAGCTGGTTTAATGAAACAACCAGATATTAGTATTTTACCTGAACGAGATAGACTTTCTAACTTGATTGTTTATGCTACATCTCAAAAATATACTTTTCAAGAATTATCACAATCAAAAGCACAAGATAACGTAGAATTAGGATATAGAGAAATAGTTATTAACGCTAAAAAAATGATTGCAGTAGAAAAGCAACGAGAAAAAAAAGATGCATTAAAGTTATATAATCAAGCCGCACAACTCATAAAAGAGAAAAAATTTGCAGATGCGTTACATATGGCTGAATATGTTATTAGTAAAGGGCAAAAAAATAATATTACTCTCAATTTGTATGGGTACTCTCTTTTGCTAACTAAGCAATTTACAAAAGCTAAAAAAATATTGAAAGATGCAGCTTTAATAGACCCAACAGATTTATATGTGCAAGGTAATTTAGCAAGTGCATATCTTCTAACTAATGAATTTGAAAATGCAAAGGCTATATATTTACAATATGCTAACGAAAATATAGATGCAAATACAAGTTTTAAACAAGGTGTAAAAGAAGATTTTGAGCTTTTTAAAGAAATAGGAATTGTTAGCCTAGATTTCCAAAAAATTTATGATTTAATTGGAATAAAATAATTTTCCTATCTAAATAACTTCACGAAAGTTTCCAACTATTTGTGAAGTATTTTAAATTTATTATCACCACAAAACCCCAAAAACATCATATAAACACTTTACTACAATCTCTTTTTAAATCAAATAATCTTTATATATTTTGTTAGGCATCAATTTTCATCATTTATTACTTTTCTCAACGGTGGCATCTTTGGTTACTTCTGTAGCTTTGCAACCATTGCAATCTCATAAAAAAACCTTAGCTAATAAGCATTTTGATAACTTAATGGCATATTCGTTGGAAAATCCTTCTCAAAAAGAATTTTCCAACGACCTCGCCAAGGAGCTATTGCGTGTGCCACAAGATACCATAGACACACTAAAATACGTCAAAACTAAGTTTTCTACCTACAAATTTAAAGACCGTTTTGGTGCGCTTTATAGTGAAAAACGTACTAAATCTGTTTTAGATTTGCAGCCAAAAAATCTCAAAACAAACATCAAATTAGACTCTAATAAGCGCAATTTTGATATTGAAGAGAAAATAGGCACGCTCAATTACCGTACGCCTACGCTGCTCACCTACGAGCAACTTATCCGCCTGCGTGAGCAAGAGGCTAGTAAAGATTTTTGGAAAAGCACACGCATAGCATCAGAAAGAGAACAAGGTCGCTCACAAGCATCAAAAAGCCTTATTCCTAATATTCCTGTTACGAGCAAAGCCTTCAAAAAGATATTTGGAGGGAATTTTGTGAGTTTCAAAACTACTGGTTTTGTGAATATTGATTTGGGCTACAAACGCCAAAATGTTGCCAATCCTGCTGTTCCTGCACGCAGACAAGCAAATGGTATTTTTGACTTTGAGCCTCACGCCAATTTTAGCGTGATTGGGCAAATAGGCGACAAACTCCGCATCAATACAAGCATAGATACCAAAGCTAGTTTTGATTTTGAAAACAACTTTAAAGTTGATTATACGGCTTATCCTGAAGAAATTATACAGAAAATTGATGTCGGAAATATTAGTTTTCCTTTGCCAACTTCTTTGATTACGGGCAGTCAGAACCTTTTTGGGGCAAGAACAGAACTCAAATTTGGTAAACTCAAAGTAGGGCTTGTGGGTGCGCAACAACGTGGCTCAACTGACCAAGTAAAGCTACAAGGTGGAGGTGCGCAAGTGCGAAAATACGAAGTTAGAGTAAGTGATTATGAGGAAAATAAGCACTTTTTTATCTCTCAATTTCATAGAAATTTGTACGAACCTGCACTCTCTACGCCTCCTGTCGTTAATTCTGGCGTGCTGATTACTCGTGTGGAAATCTATATAATGAACAGAAGCAACAACACACAAACGCTTAGAAATATTGTTGCTTTTCAGGATTTGGGAGAAGGAAAGACGTTTAGAAATGGTAATCCTTTGATAGGCACAGGTGCAGGCGCAGGAAATCCTGCTGATAATGCTGCTAACCAACTTTTTGCAGGGCTAAAAGCGAGTACTAGTTTTCGTGATGCAGGTACAGCAACAACTGCTTTGAATGCTCAAAATCTAGCACAAGGCACTGATTATGAAGTTGTTAGAGGTTCTCGCAAACTTGATGCCAATGAATTTATTTTTAACCAACAATTAGGTTACATTTCTCTTAATTCTCCGCTAAGAAATGATGAAATGTTGGGTGTTGCTTATGAATATACCTTTAATGGGAAAGTCTATAGAGTGGGAGAACTTTCTGAAGATTATCTCAATGAGGCACAAGATAAGGTTATTTTCCTGAAGCTTTTGCGCCCTCGTACCATTCGCACAGATTTGCCAACGTGGAATTTGATGATGAAAAACATCTATTCTTTGGGTACTACGGGACTTTCTAGGACTAATTTTCAGCTGAGGATTATTTATAGAGATGATATTTCTGGCGTTGATAATCCTGCTTTGCAAGAAGGTGCAAACACAAAAGACAAACAACTTATTAAACTTTTTGGTCTGGACGAGCTAAACCCACGCGGAGACCGCCAAATTGACCAAAATGGCGTTTCTATTGGTGATGGTAATTTTGATTTTGTAGATGGAATAACCGTAAATGTGAGCGGTGGACGTATGATTTTCCCTGTTTTAGAGCCGTTTGGTAGTAATTTGAAGAAGTTTTTTAACCCTGCAAGTGAGCTAAATCTTATCAATAAATATACTTTTCCAGAACTCTATTCAGGTACAAGAAATGATGCCCAAAATAATTTTGCTAATAAAAATAAATTTTTCATAAAAGGGCAATTTGAGGGTGCAGCCGCAAGCGCAAGCACTTCTTTGCCTGGGATAAACATTGCACAAGGCTCTGTGGTAGTGAAAGCGGGAGGAGTTTTGCTCACGGAAGGCAAAGATTATACCGTTAATACGAGTTCTGGGCAGGTTATTATGAGTGATGCTATTTTGGCATCAGGTAGGGAAGTTACTATTTCATTTGAAAAATCAGACTTTTTTCAGGTACAACCACGTTTTTATATTGGTGCTAGGCTTGATTATTTGCTTGATAAAGATATAAATATTGGTGCGACTTTTGTCAATTTGCGTGAGCGTCCGCCTATTACTCGTGTGGCACTTGGACAAGAAGCCGTTAATAATATGATGTGGGGCGCAGATATCAGCATCAAAAAAGATTCTCGTTTGCTTACAAGGCTTGTAGATGCTTTGCCACTTATTCAGACAAAAGAAAAATCTAGCATCAATTTTGCCGCAGAAGTGGCACAAATTGCACCTACAGGCTCAAAACTTACTGGAAATGTATCTTACATTGATGATTTTGAGGGTGCGGAAGTGCCTATCAACCTTACAAATGCCGCTGGAATTAACTGGAAATTAGGCGCAACACCTGCATTTGCAGCGCAAGGAAATCCTGCAAATCCGTTGGAATATACC
Organism: Raineyaceae bacterium; assembly: GCA_043772375.1. Classification (GTDB taxonomy): domain Bacteria; phylum Bacteroidota; class Bacteroidia; order Cytophagales; family Thermonemataceae; genus JANYGM01. Next base: position 5,510 of record JAYVGJ010000053.1, read on the forward strand.
TACAACAGGGCGCATTTGGCTTGGTATAATATTGATAATTCTTTTTATAACCCTTCCGCCCAACGTGGAAAGCCTGCTAATATCACAGCGCAAGACTTGGAAAACCACTATATGCGCCCTATTGTGCCACAAGAAATTTTTAAAAATAGACAATTTAATAACATTGTAACCAATGAAAACACTTTTGATTTAGCTTATTTCCCTTCTGAAAGAGGTGCATATAACTATAATCCCGCTATCACGCCCAAACCAAAAACAAACGGACTTTTGCCAAATCCTCTGACTAATTTTGGGTCAATTACTCGTGCCATTACCTCAGAAGTGGATTTTGACAACCAAAATATTGAATACGTAGAGTTTTGGTTGCTTGACCCATTTATTGCAGGAGAAAGAGGCAAAATAATTGATGGTACAGACGGCACAAATGGTACAAACAACACAACTGGGGGAGATTTTTATGTAAATTTGGGAAGTATTTCTGAAGATGTAATGAAAGATAGCAAACATTTTTTTGAAAATGGTTTGCCTATTGACGGAAATCCCACCAAAAAAGATGTTACGACTTGGGGAAATGTGCCAAATCAGCAATATATCAATAATGCTTTTGATAATGCTGCTAATTCTCGCCCTGTGCAAGATATTGGACTTGATGGACTTACAAATGATGAGGAAAAACTGAAATTTGCAGGTTTTAGTACCCTTAATGACCCTTCTGCTGATGATTTTCAGTATTATTTAGGTGAGAGTTTGGATAATAACAACGCCAAAATCATTGAAAGATATAAATATTTTAATAATACACAAAATAATTCTCCTGAAAATACTGGCGGACTTTTCACAACTTCTGCTACTAATATCCCTGATAATGAAGACCTTAACAGAGATAATACTTTGAGTGAATTAGACGAATATTATCAATATAAAATCTCAATGCGTAAAAATGATTTGGTGGTTGGGCGCAACTATATTGTTGATAAAGTGGAAGTTACGGATAACAGAATTACCAAAAATGGTGCTGATGCCGTTACTTGGTATCAATTCCGTATTCCTGTGCGTGAATTTGATAGCAAAGTAGGAAATATCAACGGTTTTAAATCTATTCGTTACATACGCCTTGCTATGACACAGTTTGACCAGCCTGTGGTGATGCGTATGGCACAGTTTCAGTTGGTAGCCAACCAATGGAGGCGGTTTTTGGGTGATTTGAATGCTCGTGGTTTGCAACTTCCACCAGAGCCTTATGACCCTTCTTTTGTGGTTTCTACTGTGAATATTGAAGAGAATTCTGCGCTTGCGTTGGGCGCAGCCACACCTTACGACTTGCCGCCTGGCGTAATACGTGATGCCGACATTACAAGCATCAACAACGCTCAACTTAATGAGCAATCTATGCAACTTACCGTAAAAAATCTGCGAGATAAAGATGCTAGAGCAGTTTATAAGAATACAAATTTTAATTTTCGTTTCTACAAAAATATAAAAATGTATATCCACGCCAATAGCCCAGACAACACCGCTAAAACGGGTGAAATGTCGGCTTTTATGCGTATAGGAACAGATTTTAACGACAATTATTATGAGGTAGAAATACCTCTTACAATGACAGACAATACGCAAGTCGTTGCGACAAGCAACAGAGATGCACGCAGGGAGCTTATTTGGTCGCCTGATAACCTAATGGAAGTAAGCATTCAGGATATTATTGATACAAAAACAGAAAGAAATAATTTAGGAATTAAGAATATTTTTGTGCCTTATTCCAGAAATGTTGGCAAATATAAAATTACGGTTGTGGGTAATCCTGATGCAAGTACGGCACTTATTGCTATGCTTGGAGTAAGAAATCCGACTATTACGGGTGATGATGGTGCGCCAAAATCTGCTATTGTTTGGTTTAACGAATTGCGTACAGATGGTTTTGACCAAACAAAAGGCGTTTCTGCTACGGCACGCCTCAACGTGCAATTAGCTGATTTTGCCAATATTACGGCAAATGCTAATTTTACTACTTTTGGTTTTGGGCAACTGAATACCAAAATTGCAGAACGTACCACCAAACAAACGCTTAATTATGACGTTCAAGGCACTTTTGCATTAGACAAATTTGCGCCAAAATCTTGGGGTTTGCGTTTGCCTATGCTTGTTTCTTATCAAAAAAATAATGCTGCACCACTTTTTGACCCACTAGACCCTGATGTAAAACTTAGCCGTTCTTTGGAAAAATTTGCTACTGATGAAGCAAAAAATAATTACCGCAAAATTGTGGAAGAAAATGAAACAAGAAGAAGCATCAATTTTACGAATGTCGGCAAAAGAGCAGGTGCAAAAGCCAAGCCTAAACTTCTTGCTATCTCTAATTTTGCGTTGTCGTGGTCTTATAGTGATGTTTTGAAAACAGATATCAACACAAAATCAATGTTTCAACAAAATTGGAAAACAGGTATTGCTTATAATTTTACGCCAGCTACCAAATACTGGGAACCTTTTGCAAAGGCAAAATGGGCAGCATCTCCTTGGATGAAGTTATTTAAGGATTTTAATGTCAGCAAATCATTGCCCAGCATCATTGTAAGGTATGATTTGGATAGAAGTTTCTTGCGTACACAACTGCGTTCTGGTGATTTGAGTGATGTTAGTTTTGCGCCTTTCTTTGAAAAATACTATAATTTTACAAGAACTTATGCCGTTAATTATCCAATCACAAAAAGCATCAATATTATTTATAGTGCCAACGCTAATGCAGTAGTTGATGAACTTGCAGGAGAAAAAAATACAGAGGCTAATAATAAATTTGTCAATGCAAACCTGCAAAAAGGTGGTCGTATGAAAGATTTTACGCAAGATATTGGCGTAACCTACAAACTTCCGTTAGACAAATTTCCTGCTACCAACTGGCTAGGAGTAGATGCTACTTATAAGACAAATTACAACTGGACAGCGGCATCTTTGGGCTTAGAAGATAGTTTGGGGAATAATATGAAAAACACTCGTGAGCGTACTTTACGCGGGCGTATGGACTTGTTGAAGCTTTATAATAAGGTGAAATTTTTGAAAGAAATCAACGAATATCAGCCAAAAAGACCCACTAAAAAGAAAGTAGAAACACCTACTATTGACCCAAAAGCACCTAAGAAAATTGTCAGGAAACTCACTAAAAAGCAACAAAAAGCATTAGATAAGAAAAATAAGGAACTCAAAAAATTAGAGAAATTAAAGGCAAAACAGGCTAAAAAAGAAGCTGACGCATTAGCCAAAAAACAAGGAAAAGATAAAAATCTTACACCAAAGAAACCATTTGAAAAACCTACTGAAAAACAAGTAGGAAATCCGACAGATACAACAAAGAAAAAAGGTAAAAAACTTAGTGAAAACTTTTTGATACGCACTTTTTTCCGTACGCTGATGTCTTTCCGTAGCCTTAATATGAATTATACCTTAAATGAAGGTACAACTATAAGTGGTTATAATGCACGTCCTGAGTATTTTGGACTTACAAACGGCTTTAATCCGCAAATGGTGAGCTTTTTGTCGGGTACGCAAAACCCAGATTTACGTTATGAATTTGCCGCAAATAATTTCTTAACGGCAAATAATAATACTCGTTTGCGCCAAAATGCACCTTATTTGCAGAATTTTAATGAAAGATTGGAGTTTACAGGACAATTAGAGCCGTTTAGGGATTTCAAAATTACTGTTGATGCCAAGCGTTTGCGCACAAAAGGTTACCAAGAACTTTTTAGGTACGAACCATCAGCTACGCAATTTCAGTCGCTTAGTCCTGTAAGAACGGGTACATTTTCTATTTCTATTATCAGCATAAAAACTGCTTTTAATAATGATAGAGGTGCTATTTCAGAAACTTTTGAGAAATTTAAGGAATACCGCACCATTTTTGTAAACCGCTTGACCGCCCTAAATCCTTCAACGGCAGGAAAATATACAGAAAATTCGCAAGATGTGCTGATAGGAGCATTTGTGGCAGCTTATACAGGCGCAGATGCACAGAAATCTTCTACAAATTCGTTTCCAAAAATACCGCTACCAAACTGGAATATCAATTATTCTGGACTTTCAAATATTGCAGCTATTAAGAAAATTTTTAAGAATTTTGCTATCAAACATAGTTATAATTCTGAATATAGAGTGAGTGGCTATACTTCTTCTTTGGAATACGGACAAAACAATAACCGTTCAGAAGTGGCAAATAATTTGGCTATCAACGTGAACGAAATGGAGCAACCTTTGCCCTCTCGTGCTAATGCGGCAGGTAATTTTATACCTACGTTGATACTTGGTCAAGTGCAGATTTCGGAGCGTTTTGCGCCTGTTTTTGGCGTTGATGCGACTACAACAGACGGTCTGAATTTCAAGATAGACTACAACCGTAGCCGTGATATTGGTCTTAATCTTTCTAATGCGCAAATCTCTGAAATACGCAATAATGCTATTGTTTTGGGCGTGGGTTACACGACCAAAAACTTTAGAATTCCGTTCTTTAAAAACGCTGATAGACAACCAATTATCCTAAAAAATACGTTGGTGATGCGCTTGGATTTTTCTATCAATGATACAAGAACGGTACAAAGAAGTCTTACACAAGATAACGTGGTAACGGGTGGTAATTATAACTTTCAGCTAAAACCAAACATTACTTATACGGCAGCGCAAAACCTTACTTTTCAGATTTATTTTGAGCGTAGTATCAATACGCCTGCTATTTCTAGCTCGTTTCCTGTGAAAAATACTAATTTTGGCGTGCAGGTAAGGTATAATTTGGCACAGTAAATTTTTTGAAGCATTACACAGGTAAATACATTGTTACCACGTTCCGTAAGTACGACTTACGGCTATGAATATTAAATCCTTTCAGGATTTTAATACAATATTCGTGGTTTGTGTTCCCACAAACCACAATGAGCTAGTATAATAGCCATTTTATTAACGACAAAAAATACATTTATTGTCCTAATTGGTGGTTTGTGAGGACACAAACCACGAAGATGTACCAATTTTGGCATGCAAGTAAGGTATAATTTGGCGCAGTAAAAAAGTACGAAATACGAGGTACGAGAGGTGTAAGAAACTTATGGTTATTTCATTGTCTTGTGCTACTATATTCGTATTTTTGTAGCAAGTTAGAACAACTCACAACTCACAACTCACAACTCATAACTCATAATTCATAATTATAACAATGGAAATCAAAGAAAAAGTAAAATGTCTTATTATTGGGTCTGGTCCTGCGGGCTATACGGCGGCTATTTATGCGGCTCGTGCAGGCGTTATTCCCACGCTTTATACGGGTATGCAACCTGGTGGGCAACTCACCATTACCAATGACGTAGAAAACTATCCTGGTTACCCTGATGGCGTGATGGGACCTAAAATGATGCTAGATTTTGAGGCGCAAGCTAAAAGATTTGGTACAGTGGTCAATAGTGGCATCATCACAAAGGCTGATTTTTCACAAAATGGTGGTATTCATAGCGTTGTGGTTGATGATACGTTTATTGTGGAGGCAGAAACAGTTATTATTTCTACTGGTGCATCTGCAAAATGGTTGGGTTTGGAGTCCGAAAAACGCTTAAATGGTAGAGGCGTTTCTGCTTGTGCAGTTTGTGACGGGTTTTTCTTTAAAAATCAGGACGTGGCTATTGTGGGTGGCGGTGATACGGCTTGTGAAGAAGCTAGTTATTTATCAAAATTATGCAAAAAAATCTATATGATTGTGCGCAAAGACGAGTTTAGGGCATCAAAAATTATGCAAGAAAGAGTAAAGAAAAATCCTAAAATAGAGATTATCTGGAATACTGAAACTAAAGAAATACTTGGAAAAGAAGATGTGGAAGGGGTTTTATTGAAAAACTTAATTACAGGAGAAGAAAGCACTATTGTTGTTACGGGCTTTTTTGTGGCTATAGGGCACAAACCCAACACAGATATTTTTAAAGGGCAAATTGATTTAGATGAAAACGGCTACATAGAAACCATAAAAGGTTCTACTAAAACCAATTTGGAAGGCGTTTTTGCTTGTGGAGATGCCCAAGACCACGTTTACCGCCAAGCCGTTACGGCTGCAGGAACTGGTTGTATGGCTGCTCTTGACGCAGAACGCTACCTTATTTCTAAGGAAGTATACGCTTAGGAAATTTTGAATCACGGATTTTTAAGATTATAGGATTAGCAGGATAATACATTTTTTGTCGTTTTTGTATTATCCTGTGCCTTTATCCTCAAATCTTAAAACTAGCAGTTGCTAGCCTGTTTCAGACAAATGAGCGCAAGTGGTTACTTTTCCCTTACTTCTCGTATAAAAAGCATATAAAAAATAGTTTTTTTATATGCTTTTTATGTTTAATTTTGTTTTGTTTAATTATTTTAACGGCTGATACGCATTATAAGGTGAAGCGCATCAAAATATCTGAATAAAGAATAGAGGGGTCTGTGCCTATGGCTGCCATACGAAAGGCATATTGTTGCCCAGAAGTCAAGCCCTCAAGGGTGATAGTTTTTGAACTACCAGACTGCGCCACCCAAACACTTGCATCTGTTACAGGAACAGCAGTATATTCAAAAATATAGCTTTTTGCGCCCACTACTTTTTTAGCGTTTAACACAAAAGTACCAGGTGCAGCACCATTCGTTACTTTAAAATTAGTAGGAGCAAGCAACTGACCAATAGGCGCACGAGGTTTTTGAAGGTCAAAGCCAGAACTTAAGGCTATGACTTCATTGTTTTTGCAATTTAGCTGCACATACATAGCAAGGGCGGAAAGTTGCTCTTCAAGGGCAGTACGAGTTTCGTTTTTGAGGGCGGTGGTTTCTTTGTCGCCTGATTGTTTGGCGGTAAGTGCACTTACATAAGCAGCACGAACCTTAGCAACTTCTTCTAGTTTTGGAGAAGGCTCTGGAAAGTTCTTGTTATCAGTCATTTTGTTGATGATTACCTGACTTTTGGTATCTAGGTCGTCATCACGGAGTTTGTTGTAGCTGACAATTATTTTGATTTTTGGCATCTTTTTAGTTGATTTTAAAATAAATAATATTTAAATTGTAAAGCAATATACAAATTATATGATATAAAAAACTATACTTGTAAATAAAATTGGTGTTTTTTTCTTATAACTTAAAAGAAATATCACAAAGTAAACAAGAAATACTATAAAATAAACAAGAAATATCACAAAGTAAACAAGAAATACTATAAAGTAAACAAGAAATATCACAAAGTAAACAAGAAATACTACAAACTAAACAAGAAATCTTACAAAGTAAACAAGAAACGCCACAAAGTAAACAAGAAATGCTACAAAGTAAACAAGAAATACCACAAAGTAAACAAGAAATGCTACAAACTAAACAAGAAACATAACACTAATAATGTAGGGTGCGACCCTTGTGGTCGCCCTGAATGCGTAAGCAACACGACAAACAACATTATCAAATATCAAAACAAAAAATATTATTATCAATACAATATTTTTAATCATAAAGAGAATTTAAACACAGTCCAACAGTGCGACCACAAGGATTGCACTATACATAAGTACAAATATAACTATTATCATTATGAGAACGAAAACAAATACTAGCCTCCTAGCCCCTAGCGTAGCGCAAGGGGGAACAATGCAAACAACTATACGTGTGTTTGCTCTGCTAATGCTAATGATGCTTACTACAAATAAGGCAGTGTGGGCGCAAACTTTCAGTACCAACACTACATTAAGTTCTACCGTAACGCTAAATAATGTAATTGTGAATCCAGGTGTTATTTTAACCATCAGTCCAAGCGCAACTATAACAATAACTGGGACTTCTCAGTTTAATGGTACTGTGATTGTTGATGGCAATTTAATTTTTAGTAGTGGCTCTTCTTTGACTGTGGCAGCCACAACAGGTACTTTAACGGTTAGTAGTACTTTTAGTAGTACTGGTACTTTAAATACTTCTGCAGCAAGTTCAGTAAATATTAATGGTACATACAACCACGCAAGAGATGGTGGTACTATTCCTTTAGCTAATTGGAATCCTGCTTCCAATTGTAATATTACGGGAATGACAAGTACAAGTGTGGCAGGCTTTGGGCAAACCTTTGGTAACTTTACTTGGAATGGTGCTTCTCAAACAGCAGCACAAACCGCAGATGGTGATTTGGTTGCTTTTGGTAATATAAGTATTACGACAATGATACCAGGGTTTTCCTTTAATTTAGGTTTCAACTTAGCAGTAAAAGGGAATTTTACTATTAGTGGTATACTTAATCAACCAACAGGCACAGCTACTTTTAATGGTAGTTCCCCACAAACTATTACTGGAAATCAAACTTTTAATAATCTGGTAATTGATACTTTCACGGCTAGTAATACTGTTACGTTGCAAGGACCTACTACTGGTATAACAGTATCTGGTACACTTACTATCACTAAGGGTGTACTTGCTTTTGGTACTAATTTTA
>JAYVGJ010000054.1:0-3246 GCA_043772375.1 Raineyaceae bacterium
AAGGGCTGGGCGTGTGTGGTGGTCAGCTTTTGCAGGCGCAACACCAGCAAATGCTATTGACAGACCAGACCGTTATAAGGTTGAGTATAAGAAAGTAGGCGTTGGTTTAGAGTGGTTTTCTGAATTTACGACAACAAATGAACTTTTGATAAATCAGGGTTTAGAGCCTGCTACGACTTATGAGGCAAGGGTGCAAGGAGAAAAAGGTGGTTTTTTGGGTGATGCCTCAAGTATTGTAACCTTTACGACTTTTACGCCTGTAACGGCTGTATGTGGGGTTACGCCTACAAATGCGCTGGCAAATATGACCCCAATGCGCAATGCACGTATAGGAATGCCTATTGAGATAACAGGTTTTGATGTTGTGTTGGATAGTTTGGAGCAGGAAAGCACGCCTGGTGTGTATTCTGGGCGTGGACTGATTAAAATCCCGTTTATGCTTAATCAGACGTTTACGGTGCTTTTTGAGAGCCTCTTTATCAATGAATTGGGGCAGGCGGGAGAAGGGAAAGTTTGGTTTAAAACCAAACCTATTGAGGAATGGATAGCAGAAAATACGCCACCTATCTCGGAACAACCTATTAGTTTTATGGATTTTGAGCCAGGTACAACGGTTTTTCCTGTGGTGATAACTGGAATAGTAGTTTTGCCCAATGGTCAGGTTACTGTGGTTACGCCCAACGGCACTTTTTTAGCAGATACCACGCTAATACCTCGTCCTGTGCTTAAACCAACGGTTATTGAAGATAAAAATGGTAATCAGTTTATTGTTCACCCAGATGGAACGGTTACGAGTTTAGGACAAGCAGGTTTTATCCCAAAACCAATGACCACAGAAGAAAAGCTAGATAAAATCCGTAGAGGGCTTTATTTGGAGGCTTTGAAGGATTATAAAACGCAAATAGAAACTTATTACACGGCTAATAATATTGCTATTCCCACACGTGGACCAAGAAATCATAACAAAAATATCATTATTGACCTACCAGAATGTATTGGTACGGAAGCAAACGAAATCAAAGATAGTTTTTTAGCCATAAATGATAACGTAAATAAAAAAGAATTGCGTGAGAAGAGTTTAAAGCGTATATTGGAAATTATTGCTAAAAAAGGTATTTTAGATGGAATAGCCCAAACAGCTTTAAATAATTTAACTGCAAGAGTAAAAATTACAGAAACAGAATTTAGGCAATTTTTGAGTACATTGCAGTTTATAGCTGAAATGCAAGCTATTTGTGGAGAGTGGACTAAGTATCTTAAAGTAGCTATTATTCTAGACCCTGGTAATGAATTTGTGCAAAATCAAAATGCTTTACTTGATGAAAAATTTGAAATTAAGCAAGCGAAAACAGGTAAAGATGTTATTGACATAATTCTTTCATATAAAGGAAAACCTTTGCAAAAGTTAATAATATTAGGACACGGCTCTCCTATGGGTTTAGCAAGTGTCAATGGTGATAATAGTGGATTATACACCCCTGCAGGGTTAGAGTTTTGTATTAAAGATTATTTAGAGAAAAGGGGGCATTCTAGACCAAGAACTCAGCAAGGTCCTGCGTTTGATATTTATCAAGATAAAGTTAATAGATACACACAAATAGCAAAAAATAATGGTGCTAAATATGTTGCAGATTTAGCTATTGCAATAAAAACATTAGAATTTCGTAATACACTAATGGACGTAATGGATCCAATTGGTATTGTTATGCCTGGCTGTAATCTTGGATTAACTCAAGCTGCTCAAAATATCTTTGCACAAAGCAGTGATGATGAAGAATTTTGTTATTCTCGTTATAAAGGAGGTTTTGCAGGAGAATTGGCAAAATTAAGTGGTCGCTTAATTATAGCGTCAAGCCCCTTAACAAGTGGAATTCAAAGTGGCTATACCCAACCATACCCCGTATTACAATCTAATACGCCTTTTAGACAAGCTGGTAATAATTGCTGGCACAAATTTTTTTCTGATGTAAATATTCAGCCCTTAGATGCTCCGCCCCTACTAAGTCCTGATAATAGCATTTTAAATATAATTACTGGTAAACTTAAACCATAAACACATGATAAAATACACTTTTATAGGTTTGTTATTATTTTTGTTATCTTGTTCAGAAAATAAAGAAACAGGCAACCAAAATAGTAATAGAAAAGATACACTAAGACAAAAAGCAAAATTTTTAAGTTCAAAAACAACACATAATGATTTTATAGCATTGTGGCGGAATTCTGCCCCTGATAACGTAAAAGATATTTTTTGTGAGTTGATATTCTCTGATGCTAATCATAGAGATAATAACTATCAAGGTGTTTTCAGTATTGCAGAACAACATAAATTCTTAATTTTGTTGATAGGACAACACTTAGATTCTGTAAAAACAAACACAATTTTGAAGCAATATTTTTTATCTAGTTTTAATAAATCCGAAATATATTTTACTATGGCAATACCATTAGAAAAATATTTACAAGAAAATGCTAAAAAGTTAAATGAATTTCAAAAATTTGAATTATTAGAAATATGTATTTGGTTGGATCATTACACAGATCATCATTGTACAAATATGTTCAGGAAGTATGTACCATTGATAATTCCGCAAGAATATAGAAAGGTGAGTAAAGAAACTATTGTTAATTTTATTTTTAATTACAAAATATCTGATGATCATATATTTATGAAAGATTTTTTATCTTCAAATTATGATTCTTATGCTTTGGTAAATGAAATTTATAATGAACTAAATCCCAAATATGAAACAATGACTAACAAAGAAAAAGAAAGATTTTATTTGTTTCTATTCATTGGAGAATACAAAGAATATGAAGCACAAATGATTACTAAAAAACAACGAGTAAGTAGGCAAATATATCATAAAACAGAGCCTATTAGATTACTTGACACTAATTTTGAATGTATAGATAAATATATCTTTGAATAATCAGCAAGCATTTGCAGATACGCCTTTTTATGATGATGTGATTACTTTTGGACAGGTTGGTATTCAAGGAATTACCGTTAATGCGCAAGGTCAGGTTATCTTGACTACCACAACAGGAGGTACTTTTTTGGTTGATACTACACTTTTCCCCAAACCTCCACGCAGTGCCGTTATTATTGAAGACAAAAACGGCAATCAATGGGTGATAATGCCCAATGGAAGTGTGGTAGCAGCTCCTCACGGCGGTTTGCCCCCCAAATACAATTATAGTGATGACAAATTAGATGCCACAGACAGTTTAAGGGTAGATTTT
>JAYVGJ010000055.1:0-6610 GCA_043772375.1 Raineyaceae bacterium
GATATTTTATTTGAAAACACAGGAATTGCTATTATTTCGTTAGGAGAAACAAGAGAAATAATTTTTAGGAATAAAGAAAATAAAGAAAATAAAGTAAATTATCAGCTAAAAACGGGTTCTTTGTTGTATATGACACAAGAAGTACAAGAAATTTGGCAACATTCTATTCCAAAAAATGATACCAATAATGGGAGAATTAGCTTGACATTTAGGAAAATAAAAGAATAATTTATCAACAAAAACTGCCTTAAATACTATTTAAGGCAGTTTTTTTATTTGGTTGCACTTGTTTGAAAACTTTCCAAAGCCTGTAATAATTGTTCATTTTCCTGCTTAGTTCCAATGGTGATTCTCAAACAGTTATCACATAAAATTACTTTAGCTCTATTTCTGACAATTATTTTTTCTAGTAATAATTTATCAAAAATCTCCTGCGCATTGTCCATCTTAACCAACAAAAAATTTGCATCTGAAGGGTAAATTTTGGTGATAAAATTGATGTTTTTTAGTTTTTCTTCTAAAATATTACGCTGAAAAATAATTTCTTTGACCATTTCATTTTTCTGGTTTTCTTGTGTCAAACTCTCTGCCACAAGTTGTTGCGTAACGCCATTGATATTGTAAGGAGGCTTGATTTTATTTAAAACCTGTGTGATTTCTTTGCTTGCAAATGCCATTCCTAACCGCAAATTAGCAAGTCCCCACGCCTTAGAAAGTGTTTGCAAAACTACCAAATTAGGGTGTTTTTCTAGTTCATTTACAAAGCTGGTTTCTGAAGAAAAATCTGCATAAGCCTCGTCTATGACTACAATTCCCTTAAATTTATCTAAAATAAGGTTGATATCCTCTCGTTTAAGTAAGTTTCCAGAAGGATTATTAGGAGAACAAATAAAAATCATTTTGGTATTTACGTTAATATTTTTGAAAATATTAACCAAATCCAGCTGAAAATCTGATGTAAGATTTACAGAAATAATAGCAATATTATTGATATTTGCACTCACTTCGTACATACCATACGTGGGCGGCATCAACAAAATATTATCACTTTGATTACCGTTCTGATTATTTTTTGGTTCACAAAATGCCCTAATCAGCAAGTCTATGGCTTCATCACTGCCATTTCCAAGAAAAATATTATCAATGGTTACAGCCTTAATGCCTGCAATAAGTGTTTTTACAGTGTGTTGATGTGGGTCTGGATATCTATTAAAATTATTTGTTGTAATAGTATTTTCGTTGGCATCAAGGAAAATACCATCTTTGCCTGTATATTCATCTCTTGCTGAGGAATAAGAGTTGATTTGTTGCAGGTGAGGACGTAAAAGTTTTACAATATCAAACATAATTTTTTTGTGGAGTTATCTAGTAGGATTATCTTTTAAATTTTTGCGCAAATTAAGGAAAAAAAAACTATTTTTACATCAAAATATAGTAACACAACAAAACTTTTTAAATATATTATTTTGTCAAAAGACCCAAAAATATATTTTCCTATTTCTGCTAATACAGAGATTAGTGAAACAGATACGGCTATTATCATTTCTAGGCGTTGGTTTAACCCATTGTTTAGGTTTTTGTTTATTTTGGGTATTTTGTGGTGTGGCATTTGTGGCGTTTTATTTTACCTTATTATGCTGAAAATGAGCAATGAGGTAAGTTTTTATATTTTTAATAGTTTCCTTGCGCTGATTGGTCTGGCTATTACCTATATTAGCTGGTGCGGGCTGAAAAACCATACAGAAATAATTTTTGACCAATTTGTAATGAATATTACCTTTAAACCTTACTTTTGGCTAGGTAAAACGAAAGTTATTAATCAAAATATTAAAGAATTTTTCCTTATCAAAAAAAATAATAAACAACAAAACAAGCAAGATAATAAGCAAAATAGCAAGCAAAATTTTCATTATGATTTATACGTTTTACTTGTTAATAAAGAAGAAATTATGCTTATTTCTAATATTCAAGACTTTGAAATAGCCAGCGAGATTTTAGAAAAACTGCTTAAAATAACTCAAATAAGTCAGTAGAATAATTGTAAATTATGCATTTTTAGTGCTACCCAAAACCACTAACAAAATATCCTAAAAAGTTGGTTTCTGATATAAAAAAATATGAAATTCTTTCTATACACCCCAAAATTCTTAAACCGCATTGGTTATGCAGGAATGGCACTTTTCCCATTTATTTTGTATGAAAATCCTAAATTGAAGACAAATAAAACCTTTGTCAATCACGAAACTATTCACCTCAAACAACAAGCAGAAATGCTAATACTGCCATTTTATATTGTTTATTTGTCTAATTATGCCTTTAATTATCTCAAATACAAAGATCACGACACTGCTTACCGTAATATTTGCTTTGAGCGGGAGGCATATACAAATGAGAAAAACTTAGATTATCTAAAAAAACGTAGCTTTTGGGCGTGGTTGAATTATTTGTAGTTATTTCTTGACTATTTTTTAGATAAAAATTACAAAAATTTTGTTATCTAAAAAATTACGCTTATGTTTGCTCGTCAAAATAAAAATAATATCAGCATGAAACTTCTAAAAGTTCAAAGGAACTTCAAAAAAAATCTAGTAGGCAGTTTACTAGGTTGGTGGCAAGGTACTACTCCAAAAAGTACAAACTAAGCAACCTATTGATATATTTTGAACCAAAACTTATTAAAGTTTTAGAAAATATTAGAAAAGTCTGCCGTCTGGCAGGCTTTTTTGTTTTAAATTGTCTAAATATCTTATGAAATAAATTTTATGAATAATAAATATCACCTCAAAAGTTACACTAAAAAAGTGTACGCAGACCAAATAACGCCAATTAGCGTTTATCTCACTATCAGGGGCATTTTTGCAGGAAGTATTTTGCTAGAAAGTTCTGAAAATGATGATACACGAAACTCCCGTTCTATCATCTGTGCGCAACCCATTGCAGGAATACAACTCAATGAAAATGAACTAACTACATTTTATCAAAATGAAAAAAAACAAAAACCAACCAGCCAAATAACCACTATTCAAGAGGAATTAAGCAATTTTTTTGGTGCTTTTGAGGTCAGAAGTGCAGAAAATCTGCAAGAAAGTCAGCAAGATAACCAAGATAAAAATCAAAATGATGGTATTATCAACGGTTTTTTTGGTTTTCAGTCGTTTGAAGCAGTACGTTATTTTGAAACGAAAAAGGCTAATTTATGTCCCCAAACAGACAATGAGATAGCTATTATTGATTACCGTTTGTTTAAGTATGTTATTTGTTTTAATCATTTTAATGGAGAAGTAGTTTTTATTGAAAATACTACACTTGATGCACTTTCTACATTGGATAATTTTGTGGAAACTGTTCTTACAAAGCGTGCAGGCACTTTTCCCTTTAAAATTCAGTCAGAAGAGCGTGCCAATGATACTGAAAATGAGTTTTTGGAAAAAATCAAAACTGCCCAAAATCATTGCAAATTGGGTGATGTTTTCCAAATGGTGCTTTCTAGGCGTTTTGAGCGTGATTTTATGGGAGATGAATTTAATGTTTATAGAGCTTTGAGGCATATAAATCCTTCTCCTTATATGTTTTTCTTTGATTATGGCGCATACAAAATTTTTGGCTCTTCTCCAGAAGCACAAATCAGAATCTCTAATAATGAGGCACTTATAAACCCTATTGCAGGCACATATAAGCGTACAGGAAACAAAGAAGACGACCAAAAACTGGCTGTTTTATTGTCGGAAGACCAAAAAGAAACCGCAGAACACGCAATGCTTGTGGATTTGGCTCGTAATGACCTCAATAGGCATTGCAAAGATGTTAAAGTCGTTGAATATAAGTCTGCAAAGCAATATAGCCACGTTATCCATCTTGTTTCTACTGTAAAAGGTACACTAAATAATACCAAAAATACTAATCAAAATGCTATAAATGAAGGAGTTAAGATTATGGCTGATACGTTTCCTGCGGGTACGCTTTCTGGTGCGCCCAAAGTGCGTGCTATACAACTTCTGACGGAAATAGAGGGTATTCCACGTAGTTTTTATGGTGGGAGTATTGGTTTCATTGATTTTAAGGGAGATATCAACGAGGCAATTATTATTCGTTCTTTTCTCACAAAAAACAATAAAATCTATTACAGAGCAGGTGCTGGTGTAGTTTTGAAGTCAAATCCTGAAAGTGAATTGAAAGAAGTTGATAACAAATTAGCTGCTTTGAGGAAGGCACTCCAAGAAGCAGAGAAATTTTAAAGTATTACTGTTCGTAATTAGATAACGACATTGATAAAATATATTTGTATTTTTTTATTTGTATTAGGGTTTATGAATAACTCAAAAATGTCTTTGAAAAGTCCCCCTACTTCCTAAGGAGGGGTTAGGGGTGGTTGAAAATGGAATTATTCATAAACTCTATTGAAATCCTGAAAGGATTTAATTTTAATAGCCGTAAGTCGTACTTACGGAACGTGGTGATAATGTATTTAAAACCCAATTAAAAATGTCGTTATCTAAATATTGATTTCTTTAAAGAATTATCTAAAAACCTACTTAAAATGAATTTTACAGAAGCAAATTCTCCTTATAATCATCTTGAAAAAATGTCTGCCAATGAACTTTTGCAAAACATCAATAAAGAAGATAAAACTGTCCCTGATGCAGTAGAAAAGGCTATTCCACAGATAGAAAAACTTGTAAATGCCCTTGTTTTGCGTATGAAAAAAGGTGGAAGATTATTTTACATAGGTGCAGGCACAAGTGGGCGTTTGGGTGTGGTAGATGCCTCTGAATGCCCGCCTACGTTTGGCGTGCCTGCAGATTGGGTTGTTGGCATTATTGCAGGTGGAGATACTGCCATAAGAAAGGCGGTGGAGTTTGCAGAAGATAACCAAAATCAGGCTTGGGAAGACCTTTTAGCCTATAATATCAATGAAAATGATACTGTTGTAGGCATTGCTGCATCTGGTAGAACGCCCTACGTAATTGGTGGGGTACAAAAAGCCAAAGAAAAGGGCTTATTAACTGCGTGCATTGTTTGTAATACAGAAAGTGAGCTTGCCAAAAATGTAGAAATACCTATTGAAGTGGTTGTAGGGGCAGAATTTGTAACGGGAAGTACACGAATGAAAGCAGGCACAGCACAAAAATTAGTATTAAATATGATTTCTACGGTTACAATGACACAACTAGGACGTATCAAAGGTAATAAAATGGTAGATATGCAACTTTCTAACCTAAAACTAATAGATAGAGGAGTGAAAATGCTTGTAAATGAACTTAATATTTCGTATATTGAGGCGCAAAATTTACTCAATGAAACTAATAATGTCAGAGAAGCTATTAAAAAATACAAAAATGAGATATGAAGTGTGAGGCAATACAATTTTTTACGACAAAATAACAACTCACAACTCATACCTCATACCTCATACTTCACAACTCAAAACACACCTATTATTATGAAAAAAAACTGTCAAATTACTTTTGCATTTGTGGCGACTTTTCTAAGTGCTTTTTTCCCAAATATGGCACAAGCACAAGATGCAGGCATTGAAAGCACTTTTTTATTAGGAAAAGATGATGCTACAAAAATCCTTATAGAATATATTGATCCTGCGCCCAAACTAGTAGGTTTTGCTATGGCGGAAGGCTGGTACTTCACCGCACAACCCCTCAAACGTGGGTGTTGGAATGTTCAACTGAATAGTTCCACTACTATTGGAACTGAAAAAGATGCGAGCTATGACCTTGCGCAACTTGGTTTGCAAAATACAGCTACGCCCAACGGAACACAAACGGCTACTATTTTTGGTGGGGCTGGTACAAGTGTAAGTAATAATAAAAATGGTAAAAGTTTTAGCTTGGGTGGTGGGTTTGGAGAGATTACACCACTAGACCCGTCAGTTATTATTTTTCCTAACTTACAAATAAACATAGGATTACGCAAAAACACAGAAATTTCTTTGCGTGGCTTGCCTCCTATCAATGTTGGTAATATAAGCATAAGAAACTACGGATTTGGTATCAAACACGACATAAAACAATGGATACCAAGTATTTCACTATCCAATTTTAGTATGGCAATAGTGGCAAATATCAATTATTTCAGTTTGCAAAAAGGATTAGAATCAAGCGTATTGCGTGACCCTACTACTGGTGCGACTACTCCAGGTCCTACAGATAGAAACTATAAAGTTACTAGTTTGCAATATGGTGGTGGCGTGGTTTTCTCTAAAAGAATAAAATTACTTACATTGATGACTGGTTTGCGTTTTGATGTAATAACGGGAACAGGCGAACTAAGAGGCACTTATAGCGTTTATACGCCTGCTAGCGGTGGAAATGCTGCTGGTGATAAACAAACAGATATAGGCGTGATTAGTCTAAATAATTCTACTTCTCGTATTGGACTAAATCTTGGTGCAAAGGTCAAATTAGGCAAATTTGGCGTGTTTTTGCATACAATTGTAGGGAATTATTCTAGTTTTAATTTTGGATTTGTATTTGGGAAAAACGAATAATTATTGATAATTAGAGTTTTTATTATTTGATTATCAAGTATTTATAGGAAAATGTATTTAAATGTAGGGTGCGACCCTTGTGGTCGCCCAAACAAGCGAAAGCAACAC
>JAYVGJ010000056.1:0-3699 GCA_043772375.1 Raineyaceae bacterium
TGGTGTCGCTAATGCTAGAACACCAACAACAGCGGAAAAATTGTGAGTTGATACAGTAAAAAATAGTATATTTGTATTGAAGTAGGTTTTGATAATATCTAATAAATTGATTATCAATATATTAGTATTAATTCGCAACTTATAATTCACAACTCATAACTCAAATGACACAAAGAGAACTTTTCCTGAATTATCTTGCTCAAACGACTGATTTCCCACTTTTGATAGAAATAGAACGAGCAGAAAATATTTATTTGTACTCACCACAAGGCAAAAAATACACTGACCTTATTTCGGGCATAAGCGTTAGTAATGTAGGACACAGACACCCCAAAGTCTTACAAGCTATTCATAATCAATTAGATAAGTATTTACATTTGATGGTTTATGGTGAATACGTCCAAACGCCGCAAAATCTTTTAGCTAAAAAACTAACTGAAAACCTGCCCCAAAACCTCAATAACTGCTATTTCGTGAATTCTGGTAGTGAGGCAATAGAAGGCGCAATGAAACTTGCCAAACGCTACACCAACCGCAGTGAGTTTATTTCGTGCATCAATGCGTATCACGGAAGCACGCAGGGTGCGCTCTCACTCAACGGAAACGAAGATTTTAAGCAAAATTTCCGCCCTTTGCTGCCTGATATTAAAAACATTTGTTACGGTAGTTTTTCTGATTTGGAGAAAATTACCACTAAAACAGCAGCCGTTTTTATAGAAACAATACAAGGAGAAGCAGGCGTAAAAGTGGCTTGTACGACTTATTTTAAGGCTTTGCGTGAGCGTTGCACACGTACAGGAACGCTACTAGTATTAGATGAAATTCAGTGTGGTTTTGGGCGCACTGGTAAATTATGGGCTTTTGAGCATTTTGATATTGTGCCTGATATTTTGGTGCTTGCCAAAGGAATGGGAGGGGGAATGCCTATTGGGGCATTTATTTCGTCAAAAGAGATAATGGATAGCCTAAAAAGTAATCCTATTTTGGGGCATATCACCACGTTTGGCGGACATCCTGTGAGTTGTGCTGCGGCACTTGCTACATTAGAGGTTATTTTGGAAGAAAACCTAATTTCAGAAGTTGAAAATAAGGCAAATCTTTTCAAAAAATTGCTTATTCACCCCAAAATCAAGCAAATACGAAATAAAGGCTTGCTAATGGCGGTAGAATTTGAAAACTTTGATATTCTCAAAAAAATCATTGATAACGCAATAGAAAATGGCATTATTACGGATTGGTTTCTGTTTTGTGATAATGCCATGCGTATTGCACCGCCACTTATTATTACTAATGAGCAAATAGAAGAAGCTTGTGCTATTATTTTGGAAATGTGCAGTAAATAAACTTTCCAAAAGTTTTCAACTTTTGGAAAATTAGTAAGAAATTCAGCCTTATTTCTCCAATAATTTTAGCATAAAAGCATACTCAAAAACTACTTCTTTTAGTCGCTTAAAACGCCCTGTTGCGCCTCCGTGACCAGCTTCCATATCTGTTTTCATCAAAATAAGATTTTTGTCTGTCTTCATCTCACGAAGTTTTGCTACCCATTTGGCAGGCTCAAAATATTGTACCTGTGAGTCGTGTAAACCTGTGGTAACGAGCATATTAGGATAGCCTTTTTTCTCCACTTGGTCGTAAGGAGAATAAGAAAGCATATAAATATAATAGTTGATGTCGTTAGGATTTCCCCACTCGTCATACTCGCCTGTTGTGAGGGGAATAGAGTCATCTAACATTGTGGTAACCACATCTACAAACGGCACACCAGCCAAAATTCCCTTAAATAAATCAGGGCGCATATTAGCCACAGCACCCATCAAAAGCCCACCAGCAGAGCCACCGTTAGCAAAAAGCAGCTCTTTACGAGTAAATTTTTGAGAAATTAAATATTCAGCACAATCAATAAAATCATAAAAAGTGTTCTTTTTATTGAAAAATTTGCCATCTTCATACCAATTTCTGCCCATTTCTTGTCCACCTCGTATGTGCGCAATGGCAAACACAAAACCTCTATTCAGCAAACTAAGTCTAGCAGGACTAAAATAAGCATCAATGCTATTCCCATACGAGCCATACGCATAAAGCAAAGTAGGATTATCACTGTTTTTACGCAAACCTTTCTTATAAACAATAGAAATAGGCACAATAGCACCATCACGAGCTGTTGCGTAGGCACGTTCTTGCACATAATCATCAGCATTATAGCCGCCAACCACTTCTGTTTGCTTTAAAAGCACTTTTTCACGAGTTTTCATATCATATTCATACACAGCACTAGGCGTAACCATAGAGGTAAACCCAAAACGCAATTTTGCGGTATTAAATTCTGGATTATTTCCAATATTGGCGGAATAAGTAGCTTCTCCAAAATTCAGGTTATGCTCTTTTAACGTCTTCCACTCAATTATTTTGATATTATCCAAGCCTTTTACACGTTCACTAACCACCAAAAAATCTTTAAAAATCTCTATTCCTTCCAAATAAACGTCTGCTTTGTAAGGCAAAACCTCTTTCCAATTTTTCTCTTCTGTGGCATTTACTGGCGTTTTCATTAGCTTGAAATTCAAGGCATTACGGTTGGTGCGAATATAAAAATCATTTTCAAAATGATTCAAATCATATTCGTGTCCACGCTCACGAGGCAAAAACATTTTAAATTTGTCGTTTGGCTTGCTTGCCTCCACAAAATGATATTCATTAGCAAGCGTAGCACTAGACGAAATAATTAGGTATTTATTTGATTTGGTGCGCCCAATGCCCACGTTAAAAGTTTCGTCTTTTTCGTGAAAAATCAGCTCATCTTTTGCACCACTTTTCTTATTTTCACCTAATTTATGCTTAAAAACCTTATCAGAGCGCAAAGTAACGGCATCTTTGGTGACATAAAAAACAGTTTGATTGTCAGCAGACCACGCCATATTTCCCCACGTCATTTCCAGCGCATCAGGTAAGATTTTGCCAGAAGTCAAATCTTTAAATTTGATAGTAAAATTGTTCCTACCTACTGTATCAATGGCGTAGGCAAGGATTTTGTTGTTATCACTTACCCCAACCGTAGAAGCATTGCAGAAAGATTTTCCTTTTGCCAATTCATTGACATTCAGCATAACTTCTTCTTTTTCAGTGAGTTTGCTTTTTTTTCTGCAATAAATAGGATATTCTTTTCCTTCTTCATAGCGCACATAATACCAATAATCATTGTCAAAATAGGGTACAGAAAGGTCTGTTTGCTTAATTCTGCCTTTCATTTCTTCAAAAAGCGTGTTTTGGAGCGTTTCTGTGGATTTCATTTGGGCATCTGTGTAGGCGTTTTCAGCTTTCAAATGCTTAATTACTTCTTTGTCTGTCGGCTGGTTGAGCCAATAATAGTTGTCTGTGCGCTTGTGTCCGTGTTTTTCCAAGATTTTAGGAATTTTTTTGCAGACAGGCGCAGAGGTATTTACATCTTGTGCCATTAGTTTGGGAGATTTTGCCATAAAGAGAAAAAAAGAAGCAGTTAAAATGTATTTAAACATATTTTTATTAGGGATTTTTTGTTGATATTTTGATATTTCATTAGTTTTTGCTAATTATGTGGAAATATCTCCAAATATAGAGAATATTTTTGGTTATGAATACAATAAAGTTTATGAATAATTCTATTTTTAACCACCCCTAACCCCTCCTTAGGAAGTAGGGGGACTTTTCAAAGACATTTTT
>JAYVGJ010000057.1:0-13902 GCA_043772375.1 Raineyaceae bacterium
CAAATTTATTTTTAATATATTGATTATCAAAATATTATGATATTTTATTTTTGATAATTAAACATAATATCAGTTGAAATTACTTGAAAAAATATTTATTTTTTTGAAAGTGTCTTTAAAGTTCTCCCAGCAGGGGAGGATTTAGGTGGGGTTTCTTTTATTATGATAAATTTATCATAATAAATAACTAAACCCCTATCCCTAAATCCCACTAGCAACTGCTAGCCCTGCTGGGAAATGGACTTTAATACACTTACACGACTTTCGCAGGAGGTCTATTGAACTTACTCTCCTTCTTTTTTCTTTTTCTTAAAAAGTGGGTCATCTTCATCAGTAGAATCTGCTTTGATTGGTTCTTTGGGGATATATTTGCCCAAACCGTTACATTGCCTGCAAACTTTCATTCCGTCACCTTTACAAACGGCGCACAAAGCCGTCCCCAAACATACATTACATTTGCCATTTTCACAGGCTGGGCAGTCTTCTTTTGTTTTTTTAATAGTACCTTTTCCATAACAACGTATGCAATCACCATAGCCACGACATTGCATACATTTGCCCTGATAACAATGATAAGCATTGCAATAGCCTTCAAAACCACTGCCTCTTTTTTTATCTAATCCTTTTGTTTTGGGGGCTTTTATGGCTAATGCCCTGCTATAATGAAGTCCCATACATTTTGTACAACGCAAAGAATCTTCTTGTAGGTGTGAATATGTCTGTAAATCTTTATTTACGTGTGTATGTTTTTCAAATTCAGCATCAAAAAAATACCCTCCAAATAGCAATAAAAGCACAAAAATAGGTTTTATATAAGTAGTGTTCATAAAAATTTGAGGAAAATATAAGTTAAAAAATAATTGTGTTAATTCTATTACAAATTTACGTTATTTTTTTAGTAGTTGGAACATTTATTAAAAGTTTTGAAAATAATCAATAAATATAACTGCCTTTTCTTATAATAAGTAGGTAACTTCTAATAAAGTTGAAATATTTTATAATTTTATTTCTTTGATTATCAATAAGATAAAAAATATTTTTGATTAATTTTTGAAATTTCTAAAACTTTTTTAAATATTTTGAAACTTTTTTTGTGGCAATTACGTATTTCTATTTGCATAGTGTTCAATTTTTGTTTAACTGGAAAGAGATGTCAAATTTTTGGCATCTTTTTTTTCGTTTTATAGCTCTTACTTTTAGCTATTTTCAGAACAATTTTTAATGAATACACTACTCTCTCGCCTAGAAAAGCAACTACTTACAAGAAAAACTGCTGGAAATCTCCGCATTTTGCGTGTCAAAACACAAAATATGATAGATTTTTGTTCTAATGATTATTTAGGGCTTTCTCAAAGTAAAATTCTCCAAAAAAATACAGAAATTGAAGTTTCACAAATAGAAAATTATCAGCTTGGCGCAACTGGCTCACGTTTGGTGTCAGGCACACACCCTTATATGTGTACGTTGGAGGCTTATTTGGCTGATTTGTTTTGTGGCGAAAGTTGTTTGCTTTTTAATTCTGGTTATAGTGCTAATTCTGCCCTTATTGCCACTATTTCACAAAAAAATGATGTCTTGATTTGTGATGAACTTGCTCACGCAAGCCTAAGAGAAGGCACAAAACTAAGTTTTGCTAAAAATTATTACTTCAAACACAATGATTTGGCTGATTTGGCTAAAAAACTTACACTCTCAGAAACCACAACAGAAAATCAAACAGGTGAAAAATTTGTAATTATTGAATCTGTCTATTCTATGGACGGAGATTTTGGAGATATTTTAGGCATTTCTGCCGTTTGTAAGCAGTTTGGCGCATATTTGATTGTAGATGAAGCGCATAGTACAGGGATTTTTGGAGAAAATGGAAATGGGCTTTTTTGTGAGAAATTTCCAAAAAAAACCACCCCCAACCCTAGCAAGATGCTAGCCTTAAAAAGTAGGGGAGTTTTATCCCCCACCTTTGAAGGAGGGGTTAGCGGTGGTTTGGAAAATACTATTTCTGAAAATGATGTTTTTGCACGTATTTATACCTTTGGAAAAGCTATTGGAACACACGGAGCGTGTATTGTTGGCTCAAAAATCTTAACGGATTATTTAGTGAATTTTGCAAGAGGTTTTATTTATACGACTGCACCGACTTTGCATAGTCTGGCAACCGTAAAATGTGCTTTTGAAATGATAAAAAATAATCCTAATTTGCAGGAAAAATTATTTGAAAATATTGCTTTTTTTAGAGAAACTTTTAGAGAGATTTTTAACCAAAATAAGACTGATTTTTCTGAAAATATCACTTTGAAAGAGAGTTTTACGCCCATTCAAATTTTGCAAATAGGCGGAAATGAGCGTACTAAGGCACTTGCTACATTTCTCCAAAAAGAAAATTTTGATGTGCGCCCTATTCTTGCGCCCACAGTCAAGGAAGGAGAAGAGATTTTGCGGATTTGTTTGCACGCTTTCAACACAAAAGAAGAGATATTAGGACTTATAAACGGAATTAAGGCGTTTTTTAGTTAAAAGAATTAAAAATTAGATAATCACCACTTGTATTTAAATCCTGAAAGGATTGAATATTCATAGCCGTAAGTCGTACTTACGGAACATGGTAACAATGTATTGAAAAAATAAAATTTAGTAACAACAACAAAATGAAAACTATCTACTTTTTAAAAGGGCTTCCTGCCAGCGGAAAATCAACGTGGGCAAAAGAAATGGTTGCCTCACATGACGCAGGCACATATAAACGTGTGAATAAAGATGATTTGCGGGCAATGCTTGATGTTTCTAAGCACAGCAAGGGCAATGAAAAATTCGTGTTGAAAATTCGTGATATAATGATTTTGGAAGCCCTAAAAGAGGGAAAACACGTCATTTGTGATGATACAAACTTCAACCCAAAACACGAGGCTCGTATGCGTGAAATGGCAGCGCAACACCAAGAAGAAACAGGAAAACCAGTACAAATTATTGTGAAATTTTTTGAAATTTCTTTGGAAGATGCTATTGCTAGGGATTTAAAACGCCCTAATTCTGTCGGTGAGCGGGTTATTAGAACTATGTACAACGAATGGATTAAGCCAAAACTAGAAAAAGATACCCAAACAGGAAAACACCTTGTCTATCAAAAGCAAGACGAAAGTTTGCCAAAAGCCATTATAGCGGATATGGACGGTACGCTGGCTATTATTTGCGGTAGAAACCCCTATGCGGCAGAGCATTGTGAGCGAGATTTGCCCAATGAGCCTATTATTGATATTGTGCGCAAATATGCACAAATAGGCGTGAAAATTATTATTATTTCTGGACGAAAAGATACCCACAAACCCCAAACAGAAAACTGGTTGAAAGCTAATAATGTGCCTTACGACCTTATTCTAATGAGAAAAGGCAATGACGACAGGGGCGACCATTTTGTCAAAATAGAGATTTTTAACCAACATATTAAAGATAAGTTTTTTGTGCAATTTGTCCTAGATGACCGCAATCAAGTCGTGGATATGTGGCGCAAAGATTTGCATTTGCCTTGTTTGCAAGTGAATTATGGAGATTTTTGATAGTTTTTTCTTTCTTGTCAAGAGAAAACTTTTAATAAAAAATCCAAATCATTTCAATTATTTGGATTTTTTTCAAAGTATGTTTTTAACTCTTTAACCATAATGCCATTTTGTTCTAAGATTTTAAATATACTTTGTTCTTTATCATTATTGGTCTCTATAAATAAACAATTTTCTGGAATTTCAGGATATCTTAATGCTTCTTTAATGATGCTAGATTTTAATTCTTCATATCTAGCATCATTTTCTCTTACAAAACCATCAGGCACTTTGTTTGGACTTATGAAAATTATGCTTTCTTTATAGTTGCCTCTATAAATATCATAACCATAGTCAAAACGAGTAGGAGCTTGAAATTTAATATCCAATAAATCAGAAATTTTGTTTAAAAAGTCTTGAATGGTTAATTCTGTTTCAATAACAAATTGATTTTCCGTATCTATTTCAAGCATATTTAGATACTCTCTAAATGATTTTGCAACTAATCTTTCAAATTCCATTTCAGTATCAACATAGATAATTTGAGGTTCAACCTTATTGTTTCTATAGTCTAAACAAATATTCCAATGTCCATCTCCATCAAAAGGAAAGAGTCCATCAAGCTTAAAATCCAATCCATCTTCATATTCTTTAAACCATTCAAAGTCTGTGATAGAATTATAATGTTGCCCAATACCTGATATTTGATAAGGAGTTGTATCTTTTAATCTAACACGAATATATCCACCATTTTGAGTTCTCAATAAATCTAAATACTCTTTAGGAAATCTATAACCAATTTTTGCTTCAGCTTCTTCTATAATTTTATCAGTAAGTTCAGGTTGAACGTAAGGAAGATATTTTGGAACACTCCATATTTCTTTTAAATCCGTTTCTTTCATTTTGATTATCAATTTTAACTAAGTTCACAAATATAACAAAACCTACCAACTATTTATTATAGCTTTTCTGTTAATTCTTTGGGTTATTTTATTTCCCAAATTCCGCCTACATACGGTGTTGGAAATTCTCTTGAAAGTGCCGAAATAGCTATACATTTGGTTGTTATTTTATCTGGCAAAACTAAACTTTCACCTCTTTTTTTTGGTCTGTAATCTCGTAAAAAGGCTTTATAAATTTTGTCATAATCATCTTCTAATACAGTTTTTACATCTTTTACATCAAAAGTTTTTTCGTCATTGACATTAAACTTAAACCATTCTGTGTAAAAGCCATTAGGGAGTGGCAAATCATCTTTATCAATGGTCTGAACGGATAACTTTTTAGGCATAGTACTTCTGAAACATTGTAAAAACTCTTCTGCTGTTCCTACCATTATGAAATAACAAGAAACATTTGCTTTTGTTATCAAATGAAGCCTCATTAAATCATTAAATATTCTTTTTTGCTCTGGTTCGTATCTGGTTTCAGGTTTAGCCATTTTAAACTCAAATACGTTTTCAATTTTCTTTTTTGAATTGTCAGTTGTAATAAGGTCTAATTGTCGTTTTTTGAGTGTTGGGTGAGAAAATTCTAATTGAATATTTGCCAAAGGCATTTCTAAACCTGTCAAATAATCAGCTACTGGATATTTTAAAGAAGATTCATTTATCATAAAATCCCGTCCTATTCTATCCTGATAGCTTAAATAATAAGTTACAGAATGTATCAACTTATTAAAATCTATTGAAATCATACGCTTAGATTATGTATTTTGGGGTTAAATTCTAGTTTTTCTACGTCAAGAATACCCTTTATTATCACTTTAACCCAAGGATTATCCATATTAGCATCAATAAATTCGTTATATCCTTCATTTCCAACGTATTGACGTACGGCTTCCCGCAAATGCTTTATTGGGTCTCCAGCCCCAGTATAAACAAGTATGCCTACTTTAACTTTGTCGTTTGGTGTTTTGACTTCTTGATAAATTACATCTTTCATTTTGATTTATATTTATTTTTCTAATTATTTCTTCTAAAAACTAATATTCCCACTACAAATATAACCAAACAAAATCTACAAAACAACTATTTATTTTCTTCTAAATTATGCTAGTTGTTGCTGATTTTTTTCTTACTTTTGTGCCTTAAAATAATTCCAAAATATTATATAATTTTATCAAAAAACATAGTTATAATGATTCAGCGTATTCAAAGTATTTTTTTGGCACTTGTTGCCGTTTGTATGGTTTTGGTGGTGGCTTTGCCTATTTGGGACAAAACTGATGCGCAAAATATGCAAAATATGCACCTCAACGCCTTTTCTATCACGCACACACAAGGCAACAAAATTGTGGAAGCAAGCAGCAATTCAACCATTTATATTGGCATTTTGGCTGTTATTGTGCTTGCAATGAGTGTTTTCTCTATTTTTAGTTTTAAGAAAAGGATTTTGCAAATGAAATTGGGTATGGCAAATTCTATGACTATGCTCGTGCTGATGGCGGTTAGTATTATAACTGCCTACAAAGCTGACAAAATCTTCAATGAAGCCCAAAAAGGGGATTTTTCTTTTGGTTTTTGGGCTATTATTGCAGGCATTTTGTGTAATATGGCAGCAAATTTTTTCATTAGAAAAGATGAGAAACTTGTGCAATCTTCCAATAGAATGAGATAGAAAGAGGTACGAAATACGAATGTAAAACTTTAATTAGATAACGACATTGCTAAAATCTATTAAAATTATTGCATTCGTATTCAAATCCTGAAAGGATTTAACATTCATAGCCGTAAGTTGTACTTACGGAACGGACAAGCAATTTATTTGGGCGGATTGTCTGTATATTTAACTGCCATTCCGCTCAAATTATAGCCATAAACGTCTTTTTTGGCATAAAATTGATAACTCACATCAACAATGGCATCTGCGCCCATAGTTTTTGCTTTGCGGGTAAGCTGGAATAATAAATACTCTTTTTGGTCATAAGAATAGCCTTTTGGGAGTTTTCCGTACTTTTTTTGGAGTTCTTGTGAAAGATTTACATTCTCTTTATTGGGTTGCTCGTCATAAATAAAGACATTTTCCATAGTTTTATAGGGGCGCAAAGCCTGCGTTTCATCAGCAAAAAAAACATCTACTTGATAAAGTGATTTTTGTTTTGGTGATAGCGAAATAGCACAAGCGTTCAGCAAAAATATAATAAAAAAACAACTAATAAACTTCATTTTGAGGTGGGAGAGAAGATGTGTAAAATACTTTTGCAATTTACAACAAAAAAGCGTATTAAAAAATACGCTTTTTTGTTGTTGTAATTCCCCTTTGGGGGTTAGGGGGCAGTATTTCTATATGGCAAATCCCATAAAACTAAGGAAACCAAGCGACATCAGCCCCACCAAAATAAATGTAATTCCTAGTCCTTTGAGTGGCTTTGGTACATCAGAATATTTTAGTTTTTCACGTACTGCCGCAAGTGACACAATAGCAATCATCCAGCCAATACCTGACGCAATGCCATACGTGGTTGCCTCTGCAAAATTATAAGGACGAGGTGCCATAAACAAAGAACCACCCAAAATAGAACAGTTTACAGCAATAAGTGGCAAAAATATACCCAAAGAGCCATACAAAGCAGGTGAAAACTTTTCTACTGCCATTTCTGTAAGTTGCGTAAATGCGGCAATAACAGAAATAAAAACAATAAATTGTAAGAAACTCAAATCCACATTTTTAAAACTATCACCCAACCACACCATAGCACCCGCATTAAGCACGTAAGTTTGCAAAAGCCAGTTTAGCGGGATAGTTGCACCAAGCACAAAAACAACTGCTATACCAAGCCCAAAAGCCGTTTTGACGTTTTTAGAAACAGCCAAATAAGAACACATTCCTAAGAAATAGGCAAAAATCATATTTTCTATAAAAATAGATTTTACCGCAATATTTAATAAATTTTCCATTATTGATATTTTGTATGTTAGAGATTACGTTAAACAACGTAATTCGTAATTGTTAATTCGTAATTAAAAAGCTATGCTTCTTCAGAATAACCGTTTCTAGCACGTTGTATCCATATAAGTATGCCTACAACAATACACGCCCCCGCAGGAAGCATCATTAAGCCATTTCCTTGATAATTGATGCCTACCGCCTCAAAAACCTTAAAGCCAAAAAGTGAGCCAGAGCCTGTAAGTTCACGCACAAACGCCACACAAACAAGAATAACGCCATAACCCAAGCCGTTCCCTATGCCATCAAGAAAAGAAGGCCAAGGTTTATTTGCCATTGCATAAGCCTCCAAACGACCCATTACAATACAATTAGTGATGATAAGTCCTACAAAAACAGACAATTTTTTAGATACTTCAAAAGCATACGCCTTAAAAAGTTGGTCAAGCAAAATCACCCACAAAGAAACTATTGCAAGTTGCACAATAATACGAATACGTGCTGGAATGGTATCTTTCAGCATTGAGATAAACAAATTAGAAAATGCCGTTACGAAAGTAACGCCAGCCGCCATATAAAGTGCAGGCTCTAATTGTACAGTTACGGCAAGTGCCGAGCAGATGCCCAAAACTTGTACCGTTACTGGGTTATTCCCATCTAATGGGTCTGTCAATAATTTGACGTTTTTCTTAGAAAAAGCGGGTTCTGATGGTGCTTTTACTTTTGGTTCAAGAACTTCTGCCATTTTTTTATTTTATATTTTTTTAGTAATTTTTGAGATAATTTTAGCAATATTGTATTTTATATTCATTCATAATTCACAATTCACAATTATTTAAGATTTTTTTGCTTTAAGATACTTGCTATATAAGCCAAAATAGCCTGCAAGCATATTATTTAAGCCTTTTGCTGTGATGGTTGCACCAGACATTCCATCAACTTGATAAGGACTATCATATTTAATGCCTTCTCCTTTTTGCATCACTACAGACATCAATTTGTCGCCTTCAAAAAGTTTTTTACCAATATATCTGTTCTGAATTTCATCTGATGCTATGCGTGCGCCAAGTCCTGGCGTTTCTCCTACGTGGTCAAATTTTGCTCCTTTAATAGTGTTCATATCTGCTTGCAAAGACACAAAACCATAAATATTATTCCAAAGCCCATAACCATAAACAGGCACTACCACAGACTCAATTTTATTTTTATCCTGTGCGCTTGTAATCTCATAAACAGGCAAAAGACGTTCTTTTTCAGGTTTTTTGTATTCATCTGCAATGGATACATCTTCCACTTTTTTGCCTTCCATTTTCTTGCCCTCCGCATTGATGACGTAAGAAACCACTTGTTTTTCGTAAGTTGCAACCGCCTCAATCTTATCTTTGATTTTGATGCCTGCTGCCAAAAGAATGTTTTGTTTTTTTTCTAGGGCAATATTAGCATCTTGTTTATCTTTTAGCCCTACAGCAGCGAGTGCGAGTACCACACCACAAACAACAGTAAGCAAACAAGAGTAGCCTACAATGTATCCTAATGAGTTTTTCATTTTTTTATTTAGATTTTTTGTTTATTTGTTTTTCTTATTGTAAGTGTAATTTTGCGTAAAAATACGAAAAAATAGGTTATTAAAACTATTCTTTGATAATTTTTTTTCTAATTTTTTTCTAATTATCAAAATAAGCCCTAAAATATGCGTCTTAGTAACCAAATTTAGACAACGACAACACTTTTTTTGTATCTTTCATATCTTGTGAAAGTTGTACTTTTAATTTCTCCAAACCTTCAAATTTAGCATCTTCTCTTGTTTTTTCTACCAAAAAAATAGTCAAAATCTCGCCATAAATATCTCTATCAAAATCAAAAATATAGAGTTCTATCCTGCGTGTGGGCTTATCTTCTTGCGCAACGCTCTGCCTAATGCTTGGGCGTGTGCCTATATAAAGCATTCCTTGTAGTTTTTGAGTAGCATTTTGATTATTATTTTCACTATTATTTTGATTAT
The DNA here is from genome assembly GCA_043772375.1 of Raineyaceae bacterium. GTDB lineage: Bacteria > Bacteroidota > Bacteroidia > Cytophagales > Thermonemataceae > JANYGM01. The sequence continues at coordinate 9,421 of JAYVGJ010000057.1, forward strand.
TTTCACTACTTTTTAGCGTTGCAAAAGCAGCATAAATACCATCAGCAGGAATAATTTTGTAAGTTTCCTCTACTAAAATATTAGCGGTAGGAAACCCAATAGTGCGCCCTATTTTATCTCCGCTGACCACTTTCCCACTCAACTGATAATAATGCCCTAGATATTCGTTAGCTAGTTTTATGTTGCCATTTTGCAGAGCTTTTCTAATTTTCGTGGAGCTAATGCCAATATTATCAATGTCTTGACGAGGGATTTCTTCTATTTTGAAAGGATATTTTGCAGGATTTTCTTCCAGATTTTTCTGCAAAAACTCAAAATTTCCTTCTCTATTTTTGCCAAAATGATGGTCGTAGCCAATAATCAGATGTTTAGTTTGAATGGCATCTATATAAATTTTCTGTATAAATTCATCAGGCGAAAGTTCTGAAAATTCTTGCGTAAAAGGCAATACAACGAGATAATCAACGCCATTTTGAGCAAGTAAAGCCGCTTTTTCTTCCAAAGTATTAAGTAGCAATACCTTATTTTGGTTGTTGTTTTGGTCGTTGTTGGGGTTATTATTTATTTGATTTTCTTGTGCTAAAACCAAACGTGGATGAGGCCAAAAAGTAATCACAACTGTCTGACCTTGATGTAGTTGTGCTAGCGTTTTTAGGCGTTCTAATATTTTTTGATGTCCTACGTGTACGCCATCAAAGGTGCCACTCGTCACGACAGCGTGCTTTAGGTGCGGGAAATCAGTAATACCTTGATAAATTTGCATTGATAAATAATAATATTATTTGGGCTAAACCCTAAGGGTGTAATTTGGTTAGAACTTTGAAACTTTTAAAAGGTTACACCCTTAGGGTTTTATAGTACCTACAAAACTACAAAAAATTTTATTCTAAACAAAAAAATCATATCTTTGCACGCAATTTTAACAAAGCAAATCCGTTGTTGAACTACTTGTTATTTATCTAATTTCAAAAAATAACTCACAATTCACAACTCATAATTCATATACTCACAACTCAAAAAATGTTTTATTTTAAAAAGTTAAATAATATTACTGGCTGGCTTGTTTTTGCCATAGCAACACTTACTTATATCCTCACAGTTGAGCCTACAGCAAGTTTTTGGGATTGTGGAGAATTTATAGCAGCCTCCTACAAACTGCAAGTGCCGCACCCTCCTGGCGCACCTTTTTTCTTACTTTTGGGGAGAATGTTCTCGTTTTTAGCTGGCGGAGATGTTGAAAAAGTGGCTTATGCTATCAATATTTCGTCTGTTTTATTGAGTTCTTTTTCTATTTTGTTTCTATTTTGGTCTATTACAATGCTTGGTATCAAGTTGTTGCCAACACTCACATACAATACCAATAATTATGGAGATTCTAACACTTTTGAGCCTAGCAAGTCGCAAACGCACCTACTTATGGGCGCAGGCGCAGTAGGCGCATTGGCTTATACTTTTTCTGATTCTTTTTGGTTTTCAGCCGTTGAGGCGGAAGTTTACGCTATGTCGTCATTTTTTACGGCTTTTGTGTTTTGGGCAATGCTCAAATGGGATAGAATTGACACAGCAGACCAACAACGCTCAAACCGTTGGTTGATACTTATTGCATATATGATTGGGCTTTCTATTGGTGTCCATTTGCTCAATTTGGTGGCTATTCCTGCGTTAGGAATGATTTATTATTACAAAAAATACAAGACTACAACACTAAAAGGCACTATTACGGCACTTGCTTTGAGCGGTTTTATTATTTTGTTTGTGATGTTGGGCGTAATTCCTGGTTTGCCTAGCATTGCAGGAAGTATTGAAGTTTTCTTTGTCAATTCAATGGGAATGCCCTTTGGTGTTGGTTTAGCGTTCTTTGTGGTGATGTTACTTTCTGGTTTGGTTTATAGTATTTATTATTCTATCAAACACAAAAAAGTATTATTAAATACTGCTCTAATGAGCGTAGCCTTCATTCTGATTGGTTATGCTTCTTATGGAATGGTGCTTATACGCTCACAATATAATCCGCCTATTGACGAAAATAACCCAGAAGATATTGTAAGTTTTGTTTCTTACCTAAAACGTGAACAATATGGCGACAGACCACTTTTTTATGGTCCAAAATTTACTTCTAGTCCTATCAAATACGAAGATACAGACCCAATTTATAGGAAAGATGCCAAAAAAGGCAAGTACATTGTCATAGGCAAAAAAACTAAAACAACTTTTGATAAAAATGTGCTTTTCCCACGCCTACATAGCAGAGGAGAGGGACACGAGGATTTGTACGCTGGTATGCTTGGACTTACAAAAGATGAGGCAACAGGTGAGTACGAAGAGCCAACTTTTAAGCATAATGTACAATTTTTGTTTACCTATCAGCTAGGAACAATGTATTTGCGTTATTTTGGGTGGAATTTCGTTGGGCGTGAAAGTGATGCAGAAGGTGCGGGTTCTCTTTCTCCTTTCGCCTCTGATAAAGGTCTTCCAAAAAGTATCACAGAAAATAAAGCACGTAATAGATTTTATGCTTTACCTCTTCTACTTGGTGTAATGGGCTTTTTCTTTACGTTTTTGAGAGATAAAAAAGTGTTTATTATGACAACTTTGCTTTTCTTCTTAACAGGAATTGCGCTAGTTTTGTACCTTAATTCTCCGCCAACAGAGCCTCGTGAGCGTGATTATATTTATGTTGGGTCTTTTTATGCTTTTGCAATATGGATAGGATTAGGCGTTATGGCACTTTCTGAATGGATTAGCACCCTTATCAAAAATAAGAATAAAGCTGAAATACTTGCGCCAATGATTGCTACCGTAATAGGAAGTATTATTCCTATTATTATGTTGCAACAAGGTTGGGACGACCACAACCGTTCTGGGCGTTATCATTCTGTTGATTCTGCTAAAAATTTACTTAATTCTTGCGCACCAAATGCTATTTTATTCACTGGTGGCGACAATGATACTTTCCCACTTTGGTACGTGCAAGAAGTAGAAGGTTACCGTACAGACGTGAGAGTATGTAATTTGAGCCTTTTGGGAACAGATTGGTATGCAGGACAAATGAAAACTGCTGCGTATGAGTCTGCACCTTTGCCTATTTCTTTGGAAGAAAAAGATTTTAGACAAGGCATAAATGAAAGAATAGTTGTTTATCCAAGTCCTTATTTGTCAAAAGAAGAGGCGCAAAAAGTCTATAAAAATGGTGTTCCTTTGAAAGAATACCTTAAATTACTCAAAGAAGGTAGCAAATTTACGCAAGGTTTGATGGTGCGTTTTGCAGAAGAAGCAAAAGATGGTAGTGGTGGCTACACAACACGCTCACAAATGTTCCGTTTAGATGATTATGCAAGAACGCAAAGCATTGAAAATATCATTAGTATTGATACTGTAACGACTATTCCGTCTGCAAAACTTTTGGTAGAAACGCCATTAGACCAAATAAAAGGACAAATTCCGCCTGATGCAGACTCACTTGTCAGCAGTGCTATGGGTTGGAACTCTGATAGAAGCACTTTTTATAAAGATGATTTGCTTATTTTGGATATGATAGCCAACAACAACTGGAAACGCCCTATTTATTTCTCTACAACGCTTGGGCAAAGTCAGAATTTAGGTTTGCAGGAGTATTTGCAATTAGAAGGTTTAGCTAAACGCCTTGTGCCTGCGCAGGTAGGTTATAAGGGTGAGCAAGGCGTAATGGAGTACGTAAACACAGATATTATGTACAAAAATATGGTAAAAGGAGAGAAAATTATGCTTAATGGAAAATCTTTTGATAAGAAGTTTTATTATAGAGAATTAGATAATCCTAAGCGTTATTATGATGAAAATTACTACCGTTTTATTTATAATTTGAGAAGTAACTTTGAAACGCTTGCTAGGCAACTTTTAGTAGAAAATAAGAAAGAAAAAGCAAGAGAAACTATCCTTTTTGCGTTGGCAAAAATGCCTCCAAGTGTGTTTAAACACGATATTTATACAGCACAAATGGTGGGCGCACTGCTAGAAGCAGGTGAAACAAAACTGGCTTTGCCCTATTGTGATGAGGTTAGTAAGCAAGTACAAGCACAGCTAGATTATATGTATGAAAAAGGTATCAATGACCGCAGGGAGCGTTATATGTGTTATGTGATGCTACAAAGCATTGAAAATTCTTTGAGAACATCTAAAAATATTGTTGAGGCGGACAAAATCAAAAATATGATGACCACCAAATACAAGGAACTGATGAAAGAATTTAATAGAAAAAGAGAAACAGCCCCAGAAATCCCTGTGGAAATGCTACCAAAAAAGGATTCTGTCAAAAAATAAAGCTCCAAACCCCTCAAATAAGCACCTAAATTTTAGGTGCTTATTTTGTTAATTTTCCTGCCGTTGGAAAACTCAAATACTTCTAAGGTAGTGCTATGCTTGTAATGATTTTTAAATGATGGCAGAAACCGCCGTTGTTTGTGTCTTCACAAACAACCATTATGCCACAATAATGTACTTTCT
>JAYVGJ010000058.1:0-3152 GCA_043772375.1 Raineyaceae bacterium
TAATACTGGGACAATAGGCGGTGGTGGTGGTAATGGGCAGTATAACCCACCTCCTGTAGTTATACCATTTGTGCCACCGCCACCACCACCAATGCCTCATCCAGGAATGATTTGGATATCTGATTTGGGTTGGATAGACCCACCACCACCTACAACAGTAGACCCTGGCGTGTCGTGGGAAGGAGAAGGTGATGGAGATACCAACGCACCACCCACAAAAGAAGAACGTAAACTACTTCAAAGTTTAGATTCTTTGAGTGGTGGTTTAAGTCCTGCAGATAGAAGTGGGGAAATGGGAGAAAGAGATAAAATTACACTTGCCAAAACACTATCAGATTTGCGCAAGACTTCTCCATATTACGAGAAAATGTATCAATTATTGAGAGCAGAAGCGCAAATACCAGGAGATGACAAAAGAGCTATTGTTTTTAAAATAGTACCTGATACCTATTATGCTGAGGCAGAGTTTGACTTTACCGTTGACCCCGACATAAATGTAATGAACTTCAAAGCAGGTAATTTAGATAAACCAGCAATGGTGGCGGAAGAATTATTACACGCACTACAACTATTAGTAGTGTACAGAAATAATTCTAATGTAAGAACTATGAACAAAGTAAATCTTGAGTTTGAAGTTAAGTTTGCTATGGCAATGATAAATAAATTTGATGGAACAGGAGTAGAACCCGTAAGTTTATGGCAAAGTTATGAGCAAAATCAAACTGTGCCAATTGTTAATAGTTTAGGTTTGCCACACGAAGGTATGATGAATTTTTGGATGCGCAATCTTCGTCCATTTCCAATTCAACAGTTTAATGCGTATGATTTAGGGGAATATCAGAATTTTATGAGAAAATTTAAGACCAAACAACAAGCTCTTTATCAATTTCCTACTGCGCCCACTAATGACCAACCACAAATGTTATTTTTATTATTCAATCCTTAAAATATCAAAAAATGAAACAATTTATTGTTTTTATTGCATTGCTATTATTTAATTTTAGTATGCAAGCACAAGTAGTATCTACGAGAATAATTCCAGGCACATTTACTGTCAACGGTAAAACATTCATTGCAGCTGTTGATACAGAAACCTCCCCACAAGGAAGACTAATGATGCCAAATACTATGCGAGTGGTACTACAAAGTGGTACGATAATGAATCCTGTTGCAAATCCAGGTGCTTCACAAGAATGTTTTGCTTCTGTTACTGTTAAGCGCTATAAGGGTCACAGCAAACCTGATTTTTTGAGGTATTTCAATATTCTGCGTTCAGTATTTCCTGCCTCAAGATGCACTGCTATTGTTGATAATGATAATTTATTACTGGGAACGGTAGGGGTGAATTGCACTTTCAATGTGACAGCTACTGGTGTAGTAAAAGATGTAGTAATCAGTATTAGTGAAAATAACATAATCACACCACAGGAAATTGAACTGCTATATACTACTCTAACTACACAAATGAGCTTTACAACTAATCCCGTAAATTGCCCAAGCTATGTTGGGTTTATGTTTGAAGACGAAATGAGAGAAATGGAAGATTTGAAAATTATCCATTCAGAACCCTACTACTTTGGTAACGGTCCAAGATGGGCTGGTAGGTAGGATTTTGTAAATTTTTCTAATAAAACCCCTCAAAATGATTATTTTTGAGGGGCTTTATTGATTTCATGACTTTGTTTAAGGCAAAACAGCAGGCAATTTACAACTTCACTAGTGCGCCTAGCAATGAGCAACCCAGAATGTTATTTTTTTTATTTAATTAAAACTTTAAATCACAATGAAATTCACTCTAAAAATAGTTATTATACTGCTATTCGTGTCAAATGCTATAAATGCGCAAATCCCAGCAGGCACGTTCACAGTCAATGGCAAGACTTTTGTTGCAATGATTGATACAGAAATCTTTTCATCAGGCGAAAGAATGGCACCCAATACAATGGGGATTTTCTTGCAAAGTGGCACAATTATGAATCCAGTAACGCATCCTGATCCAACAAGAGAATGTTTGACATCAGTTATAATGAAAAGTCGCAATAAACCTGACTTTTTGAGGTATTTTAATATTTTGCGCTCTGTATTTCCTGCAACAAGATGTACAGCCATCTTTAATCATGATAATCTTACCATAGGTATGATAGGTGTGCATTGCACCTTTAACATTACAGCAAATGGTGTGATAAAAGATGTAGCTTTTCAGATTAGTGAAAATAATATTATCACACCACAAGAAATAGAACTTTTACATACGAGACTAATGCAACAAATGAGTTTCACTACAAACCCTATCAACTGCCCTAGTTATGCAGGATTTATGTTTGAAGATGACATGAAAAGTGTTGAAGATTTCAATATTATTCATACGGAGCCTTACTATTTTGGTAATGGACCAGCATGGACAAATAGGTAAGATTTTCCTGCCGTTGTTGGTGTTCTAGCGTTAGCGACACCAACAACGAATTAGGTAGAACAAAAACACTCTTTTAGATGCTTCTAATACAGTTATTGCAAATACTAAAAAGCCTTTCCAAAGTTTGGAAAGGCTTTTTATTTTTATTTTTTCAATTTCTTAGAAAATCTTTCTTTTAAATTCCCTAAAAAGCTAAACAATTTGCGTAAAGCATCAAAATAAAGCGTGATATACAAAAATATTGACATCATCCAAATCACACAAATATTAAAATAATATGTTCCAAAGAAACCACCTAAAAACTGTTTTTTGGGTGCTAAAAAGTGTGTACGGTAATCAAGCGGATTAGCTACATCACTTGGGTCGTGGAAAATTGGGTCTATTTGTTGCAAAAGTTGCTGTTTGTAATAGATTATTTTTCCTTTTAAGTTGGCATTTCTAACTAAATCTGACAAACTTTCGTTGAAATGGTCATCTTTTCTTTTGGCATCTTCTCCACCTTTATCACGCTCTTCCATTAAAACTTGCTTGCTGTTTCGTGCTGTATTAAAGCGTTTGCGGTAATATTTCCTGCCGTTGTTGGTGTTTTAGCGTTAGCGACACCAACAACGTATTAGGTAGTACAAAAACACTCTTTTAGATGCTTCTAATACAGTTATTGCAAATACAAAAAAGCCTTTCCAAAGTTTGGAAAGGCTTTTTTATGTCTAATTCCTTCAAAATAATTTCCCAGTTTTTT
>JAYVGJ010000059.1:0-8115 GCA_043772375.1 Raineyaceae bacterium
GTAAAAAAAGAGTGATAAAAATAAAAAATAAAATCTAAAATAAGAATGCCCCATACAAAAAGTAAAGGGCATTGTAAGATTATGTCCAAAGTCTAAATTTAGTTCTGGGCGCAAAAGTTGTATTTGATTTCTTTCCAAATCAAAAGCATACAAAATATTTCTCAAAACAAACTGGTCTGCACGTCCTTCTGCTATAATTCCTATTTGTAGGGACATTTTACTGTTATTTTTATTTGAAAAGAAAGTTAAAAATTATTAGAAATTTTCAGAAACTGCACCCAAATAACCTCTTGTCCAAAGTTCTGATAATTTCAATCTTCTACCTTCTTGTTGTTCGTGTTCAGGTTTTACCTCAATTCTGCGTGTTACGGTATGCCCTGACCTATTCCTTGATACTTCAAAAAGCCTAATTTCGTCATCATTCAAATTCAGACCGTCCAAAATAGCAGGATTATGCGTTGTAATCAGCAGTTGTTTGTTTTGCTCTTTGGCAAGCGTGCAAACTTCTTTCATCAAATGTGTACACAAATGCGGATTTAGGCAACTTTCAATGTTATCAATGGCAAAAAATTTGGGTGTTCTTTTGCTAATCATCACAGACAAATAAAACAAAATATGTAAAATGCCTTCATTGGCATTTTCAGCAGAAAACAAGTTATTTTTTGTAGCCATAAATTTATCTTTGAAAAATAATTTTGACTTGCTACGGTTGGGTTTGTAGCCATTAAATTTCATATTGTCTTCTCTATCAACATCAAAATCAGCTAACCATTCTATCAAATAATTGTATTTTTTGAGTGTTTGGAGTTCATTTTTATCAAAATTAGCTATCAAATAATCTAAATTTTCACCATAAATGCCCACAGGTTCTTTGCGACTTTCATTCGTAAAACCTCGTAAAGCAGGCGTATTAAGTGCGTAGATAAGGAAATCATAAGTACTAAATGAGTTTGCCAAGTTTTTTATTTGTTTTTCATTAAACAAACTTTGGAATTTAGCTCTCAAATCTTCATCTGACATACTTTTTTCAATAAATTCTTCAAAGTATTCTTTAAATTCATTAAATTTTTCTTGTGTTAAATCTTTTTCCTCTTGACTTTCAATATCCATATCAATTATAACACGTAAGCCCCAAATATTATTATCATTTTTAAAGAAATATCTATTTCCTTCTTTGTTACCAGTTAATAAACTATGTATTTCAAATTCTTTTTTTTGAATTTTCTTTTTAAAATTACTAATAGTAAGCTCTGGTTTGGCTAGTCTAATTCCTTTATTAAACAAGCTCTCATTATTAAGAAGTCCATCACTTGTAGCACTTAAAAACGCCACTGCTTCCAAGATATTAGACTTTCCGCAACCGTTTTCACCAATAAAAACATTGACACGACCCAATTTTATAGTGTCGTTTTCAATGGATTTAAAGTTTTTGATGGTGATTTCCTGTAGCATTTTTTATGATTTTTTTGATGATTTAGAGATGCAAAAGTAGCATTTTTTAATGAAACTATTTCATTTTTGATAAAACACAACACTTTCACTTTTCACTTCCAAAAACGCCTTTTCTCCGCAAATAAGAGCATAATTTTCTTCCTCGTGTCCTGTCGGAAAGTTATAAGCCATAGGAAAACTGTATTCTGCTACAATATCTCTAACTATCTCATATTCAAGTTTGTCAAAAGGTGGGTTTTCTGGTTTTGATTTAGATATTTGCCCAATAATTAGCCCAGAAAGTGCATCAAACATACCTGCACGCTTGTATTGGTACAACATTCTATCCAAATTATACAAATATTCTCCTACATCTTCCAAAAATAAAATTTTATTTTCCGTGTTTATTTGCGTTGGCGTGCCTATTTGCGTAGCAATAAGGCAGATATTTCCACCCACAAGTGTAGCATTTGCAATGCCGTTTCTATTGTATTGATGCGGTTTTAGGATAAGAAAACCACCCCCAGCCCCTCCTTCAAAGGAGGGGAGTTTTTCGTCCCCCTCCTTCAAAGGAGGGGTTAGGGGTGGTTTTTCAAAATCTCCGAACAAACATTTTCTTAATCTTTCCAAACTTTCTGACGTATTTTTTTGGAACATTGCAGGCATAGGAGCGTGCAAAGACATTACTTCTAATGAAAGTAGTTTTGCCAAAAGCACCGTTACATCACTAAAACCTACAAGCCATTTTGGGTTTTGCAAAAACTTTGTAAAATCTAGTTTATCAACGTATTGCACGCTTCCATAACCACCACGGGCGCACAAAATAGCTTTGATTTCAGTGTTATCCAACATTTCTTGCAAATCTTCTTGTCTTTGGTCTGCCGTACCAGAAAATTGATAGTATTCTCCAAACAGATGCTTAGAAAGCACTATTTTAAGCCCCCAACTTTCTAACAACTGAATAGCAAAAGTAATTTCTTCTTGCGTGATGCGTTTTGCAGGTGCTATAATGCCTATTTTGTTGCCTTTTTGTAAGTAGTGTGGTTTTTGCATAAAAAATAATTAAACTATGAAATATTGTTAATTAAAATAGAACTTTAATAATATTTTTTTGTACTATTTTAAGAATATTTTGAAATTTTTGTAGGAAATACCATTTTTTCTGTTTTAATTTGCGCTACAGAAAATGTAAAATAAAACGCCAATGGAAATAAAATTATACCAATTAACTAAAACCAATTTTTTTAACTTCTAAATTTATAAATAAATGTTGGAATACGCAAAAATTATCCTTGAAAAGGTAAGTTTTGACAAAGGACTATTTGAAAAGGAATTGAAAAAAGCAATAGACACATTAGAAAAAACGGAAGTGAAAACCTTGTGCGACTGGTGCTACCAGCAATTTTTTCAGTATCTCACCATCCTAAACAAATATTTCAGAAAATTACGTACTGCTTATTAAAACTATCTCTAACCTGTGCTTTGCGCAGGTTTTTAGTTTTTATACCAAATTGGGATATGTGCTTTTTTTTCGTAAATTTAAGCAAAATAATTGTGAATTATGAATTTTAAATTGTGAATGAATACAATTTTAAATTTCAGCAGTTGTTTGTATTTTCAAAAACGACTGCAGTAATGGCATTTTTAATACAAAATAATTGAACAATGAAAGGTAGAAAAATTCAGAATTATATCATTGGTGATAAAATTGGGGAAGGCGGAATGGGAACGGTACATTTTGCTACACGTGTGCTGCCCACAGAAAGAAAGTTTGTTGTCAAAATCCTTAATAGCAACCTAGCTCTTAACCCACATATACAAGACCGCTTTCAAAATGAAGCAATTATCTTAGACCAACTCCAACACCCTAATATTGTGCGTTTGGTAGATTTTTTTATGGAAGGCAACGAGTCTTTTATGATAATGGATTACGCAGAAGGAATACCATTAGACGAGATTATCAAAAAAAATGGCAAAATCCCAGAAGCGCAAGCAAAGGATTTATTAAGGCAAATTGCAGACGGAATTGCACACGCACATAGCAAAGGCATTGCGCACAGGGATATAAAACCTGCTAATTTTATTGTTAGTACTGATAATCAAGTGAAAATATTAGATTTTGGTATTGCTAAAATCTTGGCGGAAGAGTCCAGAAACCTCACCAAAACAGGTATGCGTATGGGTTCTTTGTATTTTATGAGTCCTGAACAGGTACGTGGCGACAAAGATATTTCGCACCGCACCGACATTTATTCACTTGGGCTTATGTACTACGTGATGCTCACAGGCGAGTATCCGCTGGAAAATCTTACTTCTGAATATATTATTTATGATACTATTGTCAATAAAGATTTTATTGATATGAATAAATTAGTTGGTATTTCTGATTTATCAAAAAATATTATCAAAAAATGTCTTCAACGTAATCCACAAGACCGTTTTGCGACAGCCCTAGAAATTTCTAAACTAATTACAGAAAATGAACATATTACTGTGAGTAATAATTCTAGTAATAATTTATTTTCTGCTTCAGTTCTACAAGAGGAAAACCGCCTTGAAATACCTAAAAACGAACCCAATACCGCAAAATGGGAGAAGGTAAAAAATATTACTCCTAGTAATATGCCTAATAATTCACCTGATAATTCAAGTAGTATTTCATCAGAAGAACAACCAAAATCTTCTATTTTTGGTACAAAAATGTTGGTTGGTGTGCTGGTTTTGTTTGTGATTGGTTTTGCAGTATATAGTAGCGGACTTTTTGACCATCTTCTCAATAAATATACTAACAAAACAGACGAAACAAACACAGAATCAGAACTTGCACGCAATTATCCTGATAAATATGTGATTGCAGCAGGGCTAAATTTGCGTTCCAATGCCTCAAAATCTGGGAATATTTTGCATACAATTACGTATGGTGAAAAAGTAGGCGTTATTGAACGTGTAGGAGAATGGTCAAAAGTGCTTTATAAAGGTACAGAAGGCTATGTTTTTAGTGCTTATTTGGGTGAAGAAATGAAACCCTTGTACCAAATTCAGGTGCAAAAAGCCACTTTTTATGGTGAGCCAAATATCTATACTAAAACTGGTTCGTACTTGGTTTATGGTGATTTTGTAGTGATAGAACGTAGTCAAGCGGGTTTTGCTTACGTAAATTTCAATGGAACAACAGGCTGGCTCGTGGAAAGTGATTTGGTGAGAGTAAAGTAAAAATCAACAAAAATAATTATAAAATTTCTCTTCAAAATAAACAGAATCTAATTTTGATTAGTATATTGCAATGCTTTTATTTTATACCTAAAAAAATCACGCTGTTCCCCCGTCTAAAACCTAACTAAAAACCACTTTTCTAAGTCAAAACAACCAAAAAATTATGAGTGAGGAAATACTAGAAGCCCTAACCAAACTGTTTGCCCTGACCACAATGCAAGAAGGTGGCACATCTGAAACAGAAAAAGAATTTGTTTTAAATTACTTCAAAACACAACTTACTGTAGATGCCATTCCTACTTATATTCTTAAATATGAAGAAGCAGCCGCAGAATTTGGTGCAAAAAAAGAACGCAGAAACAAAGATAAAGAAGATATTGTAGCCGTTGCGGAACTTGACGAAGAAGAAAAAATACCTACAGAAGACGAGCTTGATAAGGCTTTTCAGAAATTTTCTGTAAAGGTTTTGGGGCAATGCCGTAAAATCAACCAAACACTTACCCAAAACCAGAAAATATTGGTTTTGGTCAAAATAACAGAACTTTTAGCCATAGACGGACGCACAAACAGCACGCCAAGACGTGTAGAAGTAGTTAAACTTATTGCAGAATCTCTACAAATAAGTAAATCACAATTTGAACTTATCTACCAATTTATCACCAAACAACCTAATGAACTGCTTACTTTGCACGACATTTTGACTATTGGAAGTGATTATGTACCTAGTTTAGCAGAAATAAAACGCATACAAGTTCCTAAACAAGAGGGAACGCTTATATTTGCGCATATAAGTGAGGCAAATATGTATTTTGTGCGCTATACAGGCAACGAAAATACCAAATTAAATGACTTTCGTATGCAACGAAATGCCATTTATTCGTATGCTGATGGTAGTATTATTCGTACACAAGAAGGAAAGCCGTTTTATTATAGTGACGTTACGAGCAATTTTTTAAGTAGCAAAGATAAGCAAAAACTGTCTTTCAATGCTATGAACATTGAATTTAAGTTTCCAAACGGTGCTTTGGGCTTGCGTAATGTGAGTGTGGCGGAAGGTGCAGGAAAACTTATAGGCATTATGGGTGCGTCTGGTGCAGGCAAAACCACACTCCTAAACGTATTGGCAGGCTTAGAAACTCCTTCTAGTGGCTCTGTACTTATTAATGGACTTGATATCCACAAGCAAAAAGAACTTGTACAAGGCGTTGTGGGTTATGTGGCGCAAGATGATTTGCTTATTGAAGAGCTTTCTGTTTATCAAAACCTTTATTATAATACAAAACTTTGCTTTAAAGCACTCACAGAGATACAGTTAGAAGAGCGTGTTTTGAGAACTTTGTCAGATTTGGGACTTGACCATATCAAACATCTGAAAGTAGGAAATCCGCTAGAAAAAACTATCTCTGGTGGGCAACGAAAACGTCTAAATATTGCCTTAGAACTTATCAGAGAGCCTGTTGTATTGTTTTTAGATGAACCAACTTCTGGACTTTCTTCAAGAGATTCTGAAAATGTACTAGATTTGCTAAAAGAACTTTCTTTGCGTGGAAAGCTTATTTTTGTAGTTATTCATCAGCCTTCATCAGAGATATTTAAAATGTTTGATAAGCTAATTATCTTAGATACAGGCGGTTATCAGGCATATTATGGAAATCCTGTTGATGCTGTTATTTATTTTAAAACGCAAAGTAAGCAGGTAAAAGCAGAAGAAGGACAATGTGGAACGTGTGGTAGCGTAAACCCTGAACAAATTTTTGATATTATTGAGGCGAAAGTTATCAATGAAGCAGGGAAATTTACCAAAGAACGCAAAACAAAACCGCCACAATGGAATACGCTATATTTTGCAAAGTTCACAGTTGAGCCTGTGCCACAAGAGAATGAAGCACCACCAAAAGCCTTAGATTTGCCAAGCAAAGCAAAGCAAACTGTCATTTTTACGGTGCGTGATTTCCTGTCAAAAGTTGCCAACAAGCAATACGTAATGATAAATTTGCTAGAAGCACCACTTTTAGCAGGATTATTAGCATTTATTATCCGTTTTGCAAACAACCCAGCATCACCAGATTATACCTACCGTTTCAATGAAAACGTGCCTGCCTATATCCTTATTTCTGTGCTTGTGGCACTTTTTATGGGGCTTACGGTGAGTGCGGAAGAGATTATCAAAGATAGGAAAATTCAGAAAAGAGAAACTTTTTTGAATTTGAATAGAAATAGTTATTTGTTTTCAAAACTAATTATTTTATTTACGCTCTCTGCGGTGCAAACCCTTACTTTTGTGGTTGTAGGCAATCTTTTATTGGGTATTCAATGGATGAACACAATGTATTGGCTGGTGCTTTTCTCTATTTCTTGCTTTGCAAATATGTTGGGGCTGAATATCTCCTCCACGTTTAGTTCTGTGGTTACTATTTATATTACTATTCCGCTTTTGCTTATCCCACAAATGATTTTAAGTGGTATAATCTTCAATTTTAATAACCTAAATAGCCTCATTGGAGATAAAGGACAAGTGCCTTTCGTGGCTGATTTTATGGTGACGAGATGGGGCTTTGAGGCTATTGCAGTAGAGCAATTTAAGAGTAATATTTATCAAAAACCTTATTTTGACTTTGAATTAGAAGAAAGTGTATCAAATTATAGACGTTCTTATTGGACTGATGAAATGAAAAACACGCTTGGGCGTGCCAACGGTTTGCGTGTTAGTACGAAAGAAACAGACAAAAGGCAAATGGCTATAGAAATTGATTTGCTTTCAAGAGAAATAGCTCGTGAGCGTATTACAGACGCTTTACGCCCAACCAATGTTGCTCGTCCTGCACTTACACAATATGAAAAATTGCCTCAAATGCTCACGCCTGCTAATTTTAACGAAAAAGTAAGTGAGCAAACAGACGAATATTTGGAAGAAGTGCGCAAATATTACCGCAAACGCTTTAATACGGCACGAAACAGCAAGCAAGTTTTAATGGAGGAGCGTGATAAAGGCGGAGAAGATGCCAAAAGAAAAGATGACCATTTTAACGAAAGTTTGTCAGATTTGGTACGAAATGCCAACTTAAAAGGAAAAATAATCTATTACAAACAACAACTTTTGCAACAAATAGACCCAATTTTCCACGACCCAAGTGATGTAGCTAATCCGTTTGATTACCGTACACACTTTTTAGCACCCAAAAAACAGTTTTTAGGTGGTTTCTTTGGAACGTATTATTTTAATATTTGTGTGATTTGGATGATGTCCATATTTTTGTATATCACGCTTTATTTTGATGCTTTGCGCAAATTATTTAGTTTCTTAGGGAATTTGAAAGAAAGATTTTCTAAGAAATTGAAAAAATAAAAATAAAAAGCCTTTCCAAACTTTGGAAAGGCTTTTTTGTATTTGCAATAACTGTATTAGAAGCATCTAAAAGGGTGTTTTTGTACTACCTAATTCGTTGTTGGTGTCGCTAACGCTAGAACACC
>JAYVGJ010000060.1:0-1993 GCA_043772375.1 Raineyaceae bacterium
AAGCGTTCTAATCACCTTACAATCAAAATAGATAGCGTGGACATCACTATATCAGCTAAATAACCAAACAAACAAACGCAATGGGACAAAAAATAAATCCAATAGGTTTTCGTCTTGGCATCGTTAGAGGCTGGGAATCAAGCTGGTACGGTGGCAAGGATTTCTCTGAAAAACTTGTAGAAGACGAAAAAATAAGAAAATACATTGATGCTCGTATCCCGAAAGGTGGCATAGCTCGTGTACTTATTGAGCGCACAGGCAGCAAAATTAAACAACGCATTACGCTAACTATCCAAACAGCACGCCCTGGTGTGGTAATTGGTAAAGGTGGTAGTGAAGTGGATAAAGTAAAAGAAGAACTAAAGAAAATCACAGGAAAAGACGTTCAAATCAATATTTTTGAAATAAAACGCCCTGAACTTGATGCTAAACTTGTTGGTGAGAACATTGCACAACAAATTAAAGCTCGTATTTCTTACCGTAAAGCAATGAAGCAAGCAATTGCGGGTGCTATGCGTGTGGGTGCGGAAGGTATCAAAGTAAAACTTTCTGGACGTTTGGCAGGTGCTGATATGGCTCGTACTGAACAATATAAAGAAGGTCGTGTGCCTTTGCATACACTTCGTGCAGACATTGATTATGCAATTTCTGAATCTGATACGGTTTATGGTAAAATTGGTGTGAAAGTTTGGATTTTCAAAGGAGAGATTTATGGCAAGCCTGACCTTTCTCCTAATGCAGAGCCAGCTAACAACGCAACTGCTACAAACAATAACAACCGTGGCAACAATGACAATAACCGCAACAACCGCACTGATAGAGATAAAAAAGGCGGCGGTGATAGAAACCGCAGAAGAGACGGCGGAAATAAGAAATAGTTTTTTTAGTGAAGTAGTGTGTAGTGAAACAGTGTGTAGTGAAATACAAATGACGAGGTAAATACATTGTTACCACGTTCCGTAAGTATGACTTACGGCTACTATTGTTAAACCCTTCCAGGGTTTTGATACAAGTAAATGAGTTTAGAAATATCAACATTATTGTCTAAAATGTATTTCACTACTCACTAAACACTAAGACACTACGCACTAAAAAGTACCATAAACTAGATAAGAAAATGTTACAACCAAAAAGAACCAGATTTAGAAAACAACAAAAAGGACGTGTAAAAGGACTTGCTACTCGTGGAGCAGAACTTTCTTTTGGCGACTTTGGTATAAAGTCTTTAGAAATAGGCTGGATTACGGCACGCCAAATTGAGGCTGCTCGTATTGCCGTTACTAGAGCAATGAAACGTGAAGGACAAGTTTGGATACGTGTTTTCCCAGACAAACCTATCACAAAGAAACCAGCAGAAGTACGTATGGGTAAAGGTAAAGGTGCGCCAGAATATTGGGTAGCTTGTATCAAGCCAGGTACAATAATTTTTGAAGCTGGTGGCGTTCCAAGAGAAATTGCAGAGCGTGCACTTGCGCTTGCAGCACAAAAACTACCTATGCGCACAAGATTATCTGTTCGTAGAGATTTAGAATAAGGGATTTTACAACCACCCCTAGCCCCTCCTTCAAAAGAGGGGAACAAAAGACAAAAAGCTCCCCTCCTTCCTAAGGAGGGGTTGGGGGTGGTTAGTAATTCAAAACAGTAAAACTTGAGATGGGGTGCAGTTACCACCCTGACTCCCCAAATCAAACAATAAAAATAAAAAAACAAAGTAATGACAAGCAAAGAATTAATGGCATTATCAGCAGAAGAGCTGACTGCCAAGCTAGCCTCTGAGAAAGAAGCCTTGTATAAGTTAAAGCTCGCTCACGCTATCTCTCCACTGGAAAATCCAATGAGAATTAGAGAAAACAAGAAATTGGTGGCTCGTATTCTTACAAGTATCACTGCTAAACAACTTGTTAAATAACATAAACTTCCCTAATAAAATGGAAACATTAGAAAGAAATATAAGAAAAGAGAAAGTTGGGAAAGTAGTAAGCAACAAGATGAA
>JAYVGJ010000061.1:0-4318 GCA_043772375.1 Raineyaceae bacterium
CTATCAATAAATTCAATAAAACACTATTTTCCTTCTTGTTGATTATCAATGAATTAGAATAGTTTAATCTTAAATTAAAACAGTGTACGGTAGCAAATCACAATTAAGCATTCATCATTATTTCATAAGCCATTTTTACAAAAATAACTATTACAAGTGATGCAAACACCATTCTAATAACCTTGGGAGATGTTTTCTGTGCTGCTTTTACGCCCCATTGCGTAGAGAAAACCGCACCCAAAACAATAGGCAATATCAAACGAATATCCACGTAACCTATTTGAAAGGCATTTTTTGAAGGAACACCACTAAAAAAAAGATACATCATACAAATAGGAAACGACAAAAGTGGTATCACACCACTAGAAATAGCACTTGCTTTTTTGATAGGTATTTTGAGAATATCCGTAAACATAGGAATCATCAAAATACCGCCTCCAAGCCCAGAAAGTGCCGTTATCATACCCACAAACGCACCAGTAATGAGAAAAGAACGGTCTTTAATTTCGTTTTTGGGTAGATTATTTTGCAGGTTTTCTGTTGTTTTTTCTGTTGAAATATTTGTCAAATTAAGTTGTAATGTTTGCTTATTTTCTTTATTAATGTCAGATAATAGCTTAATAATGAAAGGAATAAGCATACAAATAAATACATAATTAAAAGTTTCTTTTGAATACCAATTACCAGTTTTTATCAAATAACTCATTGATAAAGAAGTAATTATACCCAAAAAAGCGGTGAGTAAAATTTCTTTTGGAAAATAATTACCCATTTTGTATTGCCTAAAACTTACCAAAGAACCCGTACAAACCGTAATACACAATGAGTTAGCAATAATTATTTTTACAAGAAGTTCTTTGTCTGTGTTCAGTCCCATTTGTTGTAGCACAAAATCAAGGACAGGAATAAAAATCATGTTTCCGCCCACGCCTGTAAGCCCTGCCAAAAAACCACCTAAAATCCCCGTCAGAAAAAGCAAAATAATTAGTTCTATTGGCATAAAAAATCAGAAGGTTATTTAAGATTATAAAAAATTTCCGTAAAGGATTGTATTTTTTGGTATGAAACTAAAAACACGTACTTTTATGGAAATCTTGAGTAAAGATACAATTTATACTTATATTTTATCTAATCTTCAGATAGGTTTTGAGAGAGTATTTAAAGCAAAATCTTTTATTATTTTGCTCATATCCTCTGTACGTTTTGTTCGTCCTTGTTTTGTGAGGTGATAATGTATATCAAAAAAATAGGTATTTGGATAAATAAACTGTGTTGGCGTACCTAAAACAGGGATTTTTAAGTTGTTTTTTAAATCTCTCTCTAATAAAGAAATAGCAGTTTTACTTTGCTCAAAAGCAGATTTAGAATAGCAAGGATATACAAAAAACACTTTGATTTGTTGTTTTTGGGCATATTCATAAAATTTATTTATAGCAGAGATAGCAGACCAATATTTATACTTCAAAACTGGTTCTGTTTCCAAATTTTCTGGAGATTTTTCTTCCAAATGTGCTACCATATCACCATAATTATTAGCTGCTTTGCGTGAATAAATATGCGTTTTTTGATTGTTTGAGCCATTTTTTCCTAAAATATTTTTTGCCTTTTGAAGAGTAAAATATTGAATTTGATAAATAAAATATTTGTAATTTTCTTGTGCATTTGTAAGGTAGGCTTGTAATTCTAAGGCGTTATTTTTTTGATAAAACGTTTTTGCTTTTGGAAAAACATTGCTCACACGTTTTTTAAGAGCATAATCTCCTTCCAAATCAAGGAAATATTCAAAAGACAAAATAACCATATCATTTTTCTTCATAATGCTTTTAGCTTCATTGAGCATAAAATCAACGCCCAGTTCTGCACGAAGTCCCATATTTGCGACAGGAGTGCCCAAATTTTCACTCAAAGCCTTTGTATCTATCCCAAAAGCAAAATTTGAGCCGCCCACCAAAATAATTTTAGGTACATTTATTTTTTCTGCTATCTTGTGTTTATCTATCAAAATAGCCAAATAATCATCAGGATTTGATGCCATAAAACTACCAAAATACACAATAAAAGCAAAAATTATTAGAGAAAAAGCACTTATTTTGAGGATAAATTTATTCATAATAAATGATTTTTTAATCTGCAAAAAGTCCCAAAAAATTAGCCTGATTTGAAAGCACAGAATAGCGTTCTACAATGGTTTTACGTGCATTTTGTCTGATATTTTCCACTTTTTCTGGATTTTCTAAGATGAAAATCAAAGCGTTTTGAAAGTCTTGCAGACTATCACAAATAAAACCGTTCTGAAAGTCCGCATTATGCGTAATAATGTGCGTATTCACGCCCACAGGCGACACCAACGTCACCGCACCAACCGCCATATATTGCAATGCCTTAAAACCACATTTTCCTTTCGCCCAAATATCATCAATAAGCGGCATAAGTCCTATATCAAAAGCTGATAAATCTTCTATTTCAGTTGTTTTATTCCATTCTTTGAAAATAAAAGATTTTGGAGTAAAATCTTTTCCATTTACCTCAAAATGCGGTTTTTGATTAGAAATAACCCTAAATTCAAAGGTATATCTCTGCTCTAATTCCAAAATTATTGGCAAAATAGCGTCTAAATATTTAATAGTGGAGTGTGTGCCAGTCCAACCTATGATTATTTTTTTTTTTGATGTGATTCTTTCTGAAAACAGGTGTAAGTTTTCAGTATCAATTGTAGTAGGATTTAGTATATTTTTATCCTTCATTTTGAATTTTGAGGCATACTCTAATAAATACGGATTTCCCACACTGGTTTTATACGCCCATTGGCAAATCAAGTGTGTTTTTGAATGAAATTTGAGTTTTGCCACTATTTTATTATTTTCTGATGTATTTGGCAACCAAATAGCATCATCAAAATCAAAGATAATTTTTTTTCTAAGAATTTTTGCCGTTATCCACTCAAAAAATGGCAATCCAATAGGAGATGCTTCTCTATGAATAAAAACATAATCATACTTAACAACAGAAAATAATAACAAAAATCTTCTCCAAAATCCGCCTAAAATCCCTATTATTTTCTGAAATTGAAAGCCATTTTTGTATAGAATTTGCCAAGTTTTTTCGTCAAGAAAGGGAGAAAACGTGTAAGAAAAATTATTTTTTATTAAAATATCCAAATATTGCTCAAAACGAAAGCGTTGCGAGGGCGCACACGCAAGCGGATAAGGACATACAAATAATATTTTTTTCATAAATTTCCATAAATTATAGTACAAAAGCTATATTTTATCCGTAATTGATAATTCGTAATTCGTAATTGAAGTATAAACTTCATTGTACTTTTGTATGCCTTTTTCTAAGCTGAAATAATCCAAAGCGACATTTCTTAATGTTTCACGTGGAACAAAAAGTATATTATCAAGGTTTTTTATCACTTCCATATAAGCATTTTCTGAAAATTCTTTGACAAGCGCACCAAAATTGTACTTTTCAAATAAATAATCATTGTCGCCCATATTTCCATTGATGATGGTAGGCATGCCACAAGCTAAAATTTCGCCTAATTTGGTGGCAGAAGAACCTTTTTTAGAATAACTTGTTTTGATGAAAAAGATAGAAATATTGCTTTCCTTTATCAAATTTGGGACTTCTTTGCGTTCTGCTTTCTGTATAATGATTTTTTCTGCTGGAATATTATATTTTTGTATTTTTTCAAGAATAATATTAGGATTATCAGGTGTGATAAACGAAAAAATAGCATCAGGTTTTGTTTTCAAAAGACAAGAAAAAAAATGCAACATTTCATCAACCAAATACCAAGTCCCCAACGACCCCAAATAAGACAAAATAAAAGGTTTGTTTGGAGTATTTTTTTGCCCTTCAAAATCAAATAAAACCGTATCTACACAACAAGGAATG
Organism: Raineyaceae bacterium; assembly: GCA_043772375.1. Taxonomy (GTDB): domain Bacteria; phylum Bacteroidota; class Bacteroidia; order Cytophagales; family Thermonemataceae; genus JANYGM01. The sequence continues at coordinate 3,901 of JAYVGJ010000061.1, forward strand.
ACTTTTATAGGCGTATTTTCTAAATTTTTCCAAGACAAAATTTCAGTTTTAGCGTTTTCCGTAAGTGTAATGGTAGTATCAGCTTTTAACAAAAAATCAGTTTCCTTTCTCTTAAAAAACTTATAAATCTGATTAAAAACAGGATTTTTCAAATTCCACAAACCGCCATCAACCCGCTCATCAGCCCAAAAACCACGCATATCAAAAATAAATTTGATAGGAATTGTACTCTTAAATTTATCTTTAAGATACTCACCCACAAGCGCACTAATATAACTTCTGCAATGAATAATGTCAAAATGCTTGATTTTATGTAGTTGAACTGCTTTTTTGCGCATTTGCCAAACATCAAAAAGCGTAGAAAAAATAGGCGGATTTTTGGTATAAAAAATGGGTTGCCAATCAATTTTATCTAAAA
>JAYVGJ010000062.1:0-1866 GCA_043772375.1 Raineyaceae bacterium
AGAGGCTTTGGCAGTTTCATAAATAAAAAACGTGCTGAAAAAGTAGCTCGTAATCTTTCTAAGAACGTAGCAATGATTATTCCTGAGCATTATGTGCCAAGTTTTAAGCCTTCAAAGACTTTTTTGGATAAAGTAAAGAAAAATGTGAATGATGGCAATGTTCTTAAAACAACTGTAAAAGCAAGCAAAGCAAGCAAAGCAAGCAAAGTAAAAACAGTTGCAAAAGCAACAGATAAAACTGTTACAAAAACAGTTGCAAAAGCAACAGATAAAACTGTTACAAAACCTGCTGCAAAAACAACAAAAAAATAATTGCTTTTGAAGAAATATTTTAATTGATATTTAACAAAATTTTATGCAAAAAACACAGCTGATTTTGATTGTAGTGGCTATAGCAATAATAGGTGGCTTATATAGCTTGCCTAGAGTCGTTGTAAGCAACCCAGCAAGTCAAAATAATGCTGCAAAATCTGCACAAAATGAGGGCAAAAGCGACAATAAAACTGATGCAAATGCGCAGGAACATACTCACGCAGACGGCAGCAAACACGCAGGTACGCACTCGGAAGAGGAGGACAAAAACACTGGTACACATCAAAAAGGGCTTTCTGAAAGTCAGAAAATACGTTTAGATATGCTTAGAAAGGCTTATTTACAAGAAATTGCAGAGAAAAAAAGCATTGCGCTAGACTCTCTTACTGCTTTTTTTAGAACAATAAATCTTATTGATAGTGTTGGTTTTTATCTGCTTGCTGATGCTCGTAGCAATAAAAATGCTTCTGATAAGCTAAAAAAAGCTGCTGATGCTTATTTTGATGCTTTTGGTTTTGCGTTGGATAGTTCTCGTGCCAAATCTTTGGGGCAAGAAGCTGAAAAAATTTACACAGAAATTTTAACGCAAAATCCTAAGAGTGCTGATATAAAACTTGATGTAAAAGCAAAATTAGGTGTTATTTATGTAAGTTCTAATGCCGCTGCGCCAATGAAAGGCATCAATTTGTTACTTTCTGTGGTAGAAGAAGACCCAAATAATGAGTTTGCACTTTATAATTTAGGTTTCTTTTCTATGATGCGTGGCGCACACGACAAAGCCATTGTGAGGTTTGAAAAGCTGCTAGAAACTCACCCACGTAACATACAAGCGTGGATGCACCTTGCGGAAAGTTACGAAACACTGGGCAAAAATAAAAAAGCTTATGAGGCACTAGAAAAAGTAAAACAACTAGATAACTCACCAGAAGTACAAAAAGAAGTCAATAAAAAACTTCAAGAACTCAAAAAGTAATTACGAAGTACGAGGTTTGTATTTTGTAGGGGCGTACCCCATAGCCGTCAGGCTAAATGTTATTACTTTCAAAAAGTGCCTTTAAAGTCCTCCCAGCAGGGGAGGATTTAGGTGGGGTTTCTTTCATTATGATAGATTAAACATAATTAAGATTAAACCCCTATCCCTAAATCCCTTTCCCCTGCTGGGAAAGGTACTTTAATACAAAAATTGAAAATTATTAGCCTGACGGCTATGGGGCGTACCCTTGCGGTCGCCCAAACTTGCGAAAGCAACACAATAAAAAATTTGAAGTACAAAGTATTTTAATACAACAAAGGAATTTAATCATTTTCAACATTTTAAAAATCACAAATTATGCCTTGCGGAAAAAAAAGAAAACGTCACAAGATTGCTACACACAAACGCAAAAAACGTCTAAGAAAAAACAGACACAAGAAAAAATAAGCCTTGTCTGAACTCAATAGAGTTTTTATAGTTTGATTATCAAGTATTTAGCAATAAATAATCACTAAAAACCACCCCCAGCCCCTCCTTAGGAAGGAGGGGAGCTTTGTTCCCCTCCTTTTCAAGGAGGGGTT
>JAYVGJ010000063.1:0-5772 GCA_043772375.1 Raineyaceae bacterium
AAATACAAAAAACTTAGTTTCAACCTTGCGTTCTTTGCGTGTATTTAAACTTTGCGCCTTTGCGGTAAATTAGAACTTTATTTACAACGCATTACTTAGATAAAACAGGTCTGTACCGTAGTGAAACGGAGGTCTGACCGTTTTATCTAAATTGAAAAAATAAAATATGATTTGATGGTAAAAAAGTATTCTCTCAAAAAAAGCCCTTGTTAAATTTTTGAACGGTCAGACCTCCGTTCCACTACGGTACAGACCTTATCAAAAATTTAACTGCATAACACGAAAGTCTGCGACTATTGGTGAAGTATCCTAGTTTTTTGGCAAATATTTAATAATTTTCTTATACAATATTTTTTCATCAATGGGCTTAGAAATATAGTCATTCATTCCAATAGCCTTGCATTTTTCAACATCTACAGTCGTTACGTCTGCGGTAATGGCAATAATAGGGATTCCCATATTCATTTTGGTACGGATATATTCTGTGGCTTCAAAACCGTTCATTTCGGGCATGTGCAAATCCATAAAAATCATATCATAATGATTGCCATCATAATGATTGGTTTCTAGCTTTTCTATGGCTATTTTGCCATTGTCTGCAAGTTCTACCTCAACGCCCAAATCTTCTAATAATATCTTTATCAAAAGTTGATTTAAGCGGACATCTTCCACCACCAAAATCTTAATATTTTCAAGGGTTGGTGGCGTTTCCATTTCTGGCTCTATTTCGGTTGCTAGTATTGTTTTATCAAAACTCATTACAAAACTAAAAGTTGAGCCTTCATTTATTTTACTTTTTACGGATACTTTTCCGCCCTGATGCTCTACCAATTGCTTGACAATACTAAGCCCTAAGCCTGTTCCTCCAAATAATTCTGAAGTGTCGTTGGCTGCTTGCTGAAAAGCATCAAAAATAGCATCTAGTTTTTTGCCGCAAATACCAATGCCTGTATCTTCTATAGAAAAGGAGATGGTCACTTTTTGCTCGTCTTCCTCCAACAAATCAACGCAAACCGTTATTTGCCCTTCTGTCGTAAATTTTATGGCATTACTCATCAGATTGATGAGTATTTGGTGCAAACGAGTGGGGTCGCCCAACAAAATTTCAGGAATATTGGGGTCGTATTTTGTGATAAGTTTAGTGTTTTTTTCCTGAACTTTTATTTCAAAAATATTAAGTATGGTGTTCAGAGAGTTAGCCAATTTGAATGGAATGCTTTGAAAGACCATTTTGCCTGAATCTACTTTTGCCAAATCAAGAATATCATTGATAAGCACTATCAAGGAGTCGCCAGACACTTTGATAGCATTGATATATTTTCTTTGCTTTTCGTCTAATTCCGTTTTTAATACCACGTTAGTAAAGCCCACAATGGCATTCATTGGCGTTCTGATTTCGTGGCTCATATTTGACAAAAATTGTTGTTTTGCTTGTGCGGCTTCTTCTGCAATGATTGTCCCTTCTTCAGCCTTTTTATTTGCTTCCTTCTGCTCTGTAATGTCTGTTTTTGTGCCAAACCACCTGATTATTTTGCCCTCATTGTCTCGGATAGGCACAGCCCTTGAAAGAAACCAACGGTAAGTGCCATCTTTACCCCGCAACAAAAAAGTATCTTCCCAATCCATTCCTGCTGCAATAGTGGCTTTAAAACGTGCTGTTGTGGCATCTACCGTATCTGGGTGATGCATTTTGCCCCACCCAAGTCCCTGCATTTCTTCGTGGGTTGTGCCTGTGTAGTCGTACCAGCGTTGGTTGTACCAATAAATCACTCCTTTGTCGTCCATCATCCACGCTAATTGCGAAATATTATCAGCCATAGCACTAAATTGCTCTAGACTTACTCGCAGTTTTTCTGTTGCAATTACTTGTTCTGTTACGTCAATGGCAGCACTTACAATGCCATAAACCTCTCCTGCACCATTGCGAATAGGTTTATAAACATAATCAAAATAATAATCCCTCAAAACGCCATTGGCTTCTAGACGTGCTAGCGCACTTTTTGCCTCATAAATCTTGCCTGTTGTAAATGCCTCATCTAATTCTTGTAGAAAAGGCTGCCCTTCCAGCTCTGGAATAGCTTCTGCTAATGTTTTCCCAATAACACTTTTATTTTTCCCCCAATAACCTAACACCATATTATTGGCAACTTCTATTCTCAGTTCTCTTCCCACAAGAAAACTCGTAGCTACAGGTGCATTTTCCATCAGCATACGAAATTTCGTTTCATTTTCTTCTGTTTTCTTCCGTGTAATCACCATTTCCGTTACGTCATACGCAATGGTCGTAACGCCTGAAATGCTGTTATTTGCCTCGTAATAAGGTTGATAAACAATATTAAAATACTTTTCTACAAGTTTATCTGCGTGTTGGAGTTGGGCAAATATTTCATTGAGATGCGCTGGCTTACCTGTGAGAAAAACGTTTCTAATCAGTGCTGGAAATGGTTGATTTTCAAGCTCGGGTAAGACTTGTAATAAGGCTTTCCCTTCCACTTCTGCGCCTTTTCCCCAAAATTCTTTCATCAAATCATTGGCAAGCGTTACTACCATCTGCTCTCCTTTCATTACTGAAAAAGCAAACGGTGATTGCATCAGCATTTCATAATAGCGAGAATTGCTTTCTTCAATGCTTTCTAGTGCTTTTTGTTCTGCTTTTTGTTGTTCTGCTAACGCTTTCTTTACCAGTGCCTGAGCGGTTACCTCGTAGGCAATAATAGTAACGCCTGAAATTACTTCGTTTGCTTCAAAATACGGTTGATAAACAAAATTAAAATAAGCATCTTCTAATTTTCCATTGCGCATAAGTGGGACAAGCAGTTCATTTCCATAATAAGGAATGCCCGTAGTATAAACGTCTTCAAGCAACGCTGGGAGTGGCGTGTCTTTAAGTTCGGGTAATAACTCAATTAGTGGTTTTCCTTCCGTATTTTGCCCTTTCCCCCAAAATTCTTTTATGCTATCATTGGCAAGAGTAATCACCATTTCTTTGCCTTTCAAAACGGTAAAACCAAACGGAGATTTCATCAGTAGCATATTGTATCTTTTTTCACTCTCTTCCACTCTTTTGCGGGCAAGCACCTGCTCAGTAACGTCTACGGCGTGTGCGAGAATACCAATGAGCGTGCCATTTTTGTCATAATTTGGCTGATTCAAAAGATTAACATAGACATCTTTTGTTTTTCCGTTGCCTTCATCAAGTTTGGCAAGCATCTCATTGATTCTGATGGGTTTTTCAGTTTTATAAACTTCGTCTAAGATTTCAAAAAAACCTTGTCCTTCAAGTTCTGGCAGTGCTTCTCTGATAGGTTTTTCAATAATATCCCTGTTTCCAGTCATTTTCATATACATGTCATTCGCCAACTCAAATATATGCGTTGGTCCACGCAGAATGCAAATGAGCGCAGGCGACAGCATAAATGCGGTTTCTAGGCTGCTTTCGTAGTTTTTATGAATAATTTGTGTGTTTTGAATAATTTGTGCCATTGTGTTTTTAAGATTTTCGTAAATTTAGTTAAATTTACGAAAATCTTTTGCTTTTGTTTGTATTTTTTTGGTGCTGTATTTGGTTGTAGCAAGTAAAATTGCGTAAGGTTTAGCTTTGCCATTTAATAAAAAACGCCATTCTCAAGGCTTTGAGAATGGCGTTTTTTTAGGTTTTTTAGTCGTTTTTCTTACGAAAAACGGCTTTATTTATGAAAAAACTATTTATTATCTAAATTTATTTTTAAGTGCTGCGAGTTGCGCCTGAAAATCATTTAGTTCCTCTTGTTTATCTTTCACAACAGTTTTATGAACTGTTTTTTGAGTAGTCTGACCAGTTTTTTCTGTTGATTTGTCATTTTTGTCCGTTTGTTCTGTGCGTTTTGGTTTTACCTCACCTGTTGCTGATGCCTTCATTGAGAGCGCAATACGTTTGCGAGAACTATCCACCTCCATCACCGTAACCATCACTTTTTGCCCAACTTTTGCTGCTTCTGATGTATCTGTGATGTATTTATCCGACATCTCGCTAATGTGTACAAGCCCGTCTTGATGCACGCCAATATCCACGAAAGCTCCAAATTTGGTTACATTCGTAACAATTCCTGGAAGTTTCATTCCTACACGCAAATCTTTCATTTCGTTTACGCCTTCTGCAAAAGAAAAAGCTTCAAATTTTTGGCGTGGGTCACGTCCTGGCTTGGCAAGTTCTTGTACAATATCATTCAAAGTAGGCAAACCAATGGTTTCTGTGACGTATTTTGAAATAGAAATTTTTTCACGTAATTCTTTTTCTTTAATAATATCAGCCACTTTGCAACCTAAATCAACGGACATTTTTTCTACAATACCATAAGATTCTGGGTGAACGGCACTACTATCCAACGGATTTTCTGCGCCACGTATGCGCAAGAAACCAGCGCATTGCTCAAATGCCTTAGCACCCAATCTAGCCACTTTTTTCAGTTCATTGCGAGATTTGAAAGCACCATTTGTATTGCGGTATTCTACAATATTTTGTGCCAAAGTTTCTCCCAAGCCCGCTACATACGTCAGTAATTGCTTACTGGCAGTGTTTACCTCCACGCCAACGGCATTTACGCAACTCATTACAACGTCATCAAGCATCACTTTAAGTGCGTTTTGGTCTACATCGTGCTGATATTGCCCTACTCCTATTGATTTTGGGTCAATTTTGACAAGTTCTGCTAGTGGGTCTTGCAACCTGCGTCCAATAGATACAGAGCCACGCACCGTAATATCTTCGTCTGGAAACTCTTCACGAGCCACTGCAGAGGCAGAATAAATAGATGCACCACTTTCATTGACCATAAGTATTTGAACATCAGCTAATTGCAAATCTTTTACAAAAGTTTCTGTTTCACGACTAGCCGTTCCATTTCCAATAGCAATGGCTTCTACATTGTATTTTGCACAAAGATTTTTCACTAAAATACTAGATTTTGCAGTTTCTCTTTGTGGCACATTAGGATAAATAATGTCGTTTTCAAGTAGTTTGCCACTTTTATCAAGCACAACTAATTTACAACCACTTTTAAAGCCAGGGTCAAGAGTTAGCACCGTTTTTTCGCCCAAAGGAGCAGCCAAAAGTAGTTCTCTAATATTTTCAGCAAAAACCCTAATAGCCTCTTCATCAGCTTTTTTCTTAGAGATTAGGCGCACTTCTGTTTCCATTGAAGACTTTAAAAGTCGCTTGTAACAGTCTGCAATGGCGGTTTTTATCTCCGTAGCACACTGATTGCGTGCCGTAACGAATTGTTGTTCTATAATTGGGATTGCTTCCTCATCTGTGGGTGCAATATCCAAACTCAAAAACAATTCTTTTTCACCTCTACGCATAGCTAAAACCCTGTGAGAGGGCGCATTAGCAATATTTTCAGACCATTCAAAGTAATCTTTAAATTTCTGCGCTTCTTGGTTATTTTCTTTATCTGGTAAAACTTTTGTCGTAATAACGCCTTTTTTCCAAAACAAATCACGCATTTTAGCCCTAATTTCAGCATTTTCATTGATAATTTCAGCAATAATATGCCTTGCGCCTTCAAGTGCCTCCTCAATAGTATTAACGCCTTTTTCAGCATCAATAAAGGTGTTTGCTTCTGCAATAATATCTGCACTTTCTTGCAAAAGAATAGTTTGCGCAAGCGGTTCAAGTCCTTTTTCACGTGCAATAGTTGCTTTTGTACGTCTTTTTGGCTTGTAAGGCAAATACATATCTTCTAATCTTGCCATATTTTCAGCAAGATTTATTTTTTCTTCTAGTTCTGGCGT
>JAYVGJ010000064.1:0-2291 GCA_043772375.1 Raineyaceae bacterium
GGGTGTAGGACAAGTTTAAAAATGTATTAAAATGTAGGGGCTGGGCTTGCCCCTGCCCAACTTGCGAAAGCCATTTGCGAAAGCAACATGACAAATAAAACAGATAAATAATGCTCTGCGTGTTGCTTTCGCATGTGGGCAGGGGCAAGCCCAGCCCCTACAAAATACAACTTGTCCTACACCCTCATAAACTCTATTAGCTAAAAGTTTCTTTTTTTTAATATATTTACGAAAATTCAATAAAAATCAAGCAAATATGAAAGGACTAAACAAAGTTACTTTAATTGGGAATTTGGGCAAAGACCCGGAAATTCAAGTGTTGGAAGGCGCAATCAAGGTGGCTAAATTCTCACTTGCGACCACAGAAACCTACAAAGACGACAAAGGACAACTGCACTCTAATACAGAATGGCACACAATTATTTTGTGGCGTGGTCTGGCTGATTTGACAGAAAAATACCTCGTAAAAGGAAGCCTCGTGTACGTGGAGGGAAAACTGAAAACACGACATTACGAAGACAAAATAGGCGTAAAAAAGTATGTAACCGAGATTATTGCAGAACAAGTAATTTTATTAGACAAAAAACCAACCAATGATGAAATACCAAATAAATTATGAATTAGGTACTCACAGGGCGCAAGAGGTGATTTTTATCCGTTTTGCTTCTAATGCTACACTCAACCAAAGAGCACGAAAACTGGTGGGCGTAAAGTGGAGTCAGTCGCAAAAAGCGTGGTATGTACTAGATAATGCACAATATCGTACAAAATTTGGTTTAACTGCAAAACCCATAGTTGGCAAAGAGGCACTTAGTCATATTGAAGAGGTAAATTATGATGCGCTTGTCAGATATGTAGAAACTTTGCAACTTAAAGGTTACAGTATCAACACAATAAACACGTATAGAAACGAGTTTGGGCAATTATTGCACGTTTTGCGAGAGAGATGTATTGATGATTTAGATGCTGAAAAACTAAGAAGTTATTTTTTGTATTGCACCAATACGCTGGAGCTTTCTGAAAATACGCTGCATAGTCGTATCAATGCAGTAAAATTCTATTTTGAACAGGTTTTGCATAGAGAAAAGATGTTTTTTGATATTCCACGCCCTAAAAAGCCTTCTATTTTGCCTAAGGTGATAAATATGCAAGATATTAAGAAATTATTTGAGGTAACGAAAAACCTAAAACATAATACAATGCTCAAACTGTGTTATGGAATGGGTTTGCGTGTGAGCGAGATTATCAATTTGAAGATTACCGACATTGACAGCAAAAATATGCAGGTTTTGGTGGAGCAATCAAAAGGCAAAAAAGACCGCTATGTAAACTTGCCAGAAAGTGTTTTGCTGCAGTTGCGTGAGTATTATAAAGCATATAAACCTGTCAAATACTTGTTTGAGGGACAATACGGCAACGAATACAGCATCAGAAGTGCGCAACAAGTATTCAGAAATGCTATGACAAAAGCCAAAATAAACAAACAAGTTGGCATTCACGGCTTGAGGCATAGCTTTGCCACGCATTTGTTGGAAAGTGGTACAGATATTAAATTCATACAAGAACTGTTAGGACATAGTGACATAAAAACGACTTTACGTTACATACACGTAAGCGAGAAAAGTATCAAAAAAATTAAAAGTCCGCTGGACACAATGGAATAATAATAGCGTATTTTGTATTGTTGATTTACAAACAATGCAAAATACGTATTGCGCATTTTGCATTGTTTTCATGGCTGATAAACGACTTTTATTGCTGATTCTAAATAAATTACATTTTATTTGGATAGTTAAAATACTTTTACTATGTTTGTGGCGAAAGTACGCAGTTGCGTATATTAACAAGTTACCTGCTAGCATGAAAATACACACAAAGGTCGCAAAGTTAATCTTCATAAGACTATTGTTAATTTATAATTTGCTGATAATCAAGTATTTATATCATTATAGTCTAATCCTAAACAACTTCAAAAACATAATGAAAAAAGTAATTTTATTGATAGTAGTTTGCTCAATTTCCTTGTTTTCTTGTAAATCTAGTGGAGAAACTGATAATAAAGAAAAAGCACTTTTGCAAAGAGAAAAGGATTTATTGGAAAGAGAAAATGCTGCGCTTAGAAATAAGCAAGAAAATAGCAATCAACAAGTTACACCACAACAAACACCCCAAAATAACCCTGTTGTGCCACAACTCACAGAAAATGCACCACAACAAAATAACCCTATTGTTCAACAACAAGTAGCAGAAAATTATTTTCAAGGATTTATAAATGGTGAACAAGGTGTTAC
>JAYVGJ010000065.1:0-1985 GCA_043772375.1 Raineyaceae bacterium
TCTTTCTGTTTTTTGTTTTTTTTCATCAATTAAATGTAAGAAGAAAAATCTGCCTTTTTATAAAAAATATCAAAATTATGTCCAAAGTCTAAACATATAAAATCCTATGAAAATCATCATCACAATACTATTCTGTGCCTTTATTCAGGTATATTCTGTAACGGAATTATCTGCACAAATCCAAGTTGGTCAGACCAAAATTGACACAACAAGCATCGTAAGAAATTTATTTGTCCCTTGGGACATGAGTTGGGGAGCTGATAATTTCATTTGGTTTACCGAAATCAATGGAAAAGTTTCTAGATTAAATCCAGAGACAGGACAACTTTCTGTTATCTTAGCCTCCATTCCTGATTTGTGGAAAACTGTACCTGCGCCAACTGAAAATATGACCACAGGGCTATTCAGTATGGTATTACACCCGGATTTTGCCACAAATCCAGAAGTGTTTTTATATTATACACATCACCCTGGCACGCCAAAAGTAAAAATTGTAAAATATACCTACAATCAAGCACAAAACCAACTCATTAACCCAGTTGTGCTTATGGATAATATTTTGGCAACAACTGTATTTCATAATTCAGGTAGAATGGTCATCAGTCCAGACAAAAAATTACTCCTTTCAACAGGCGACCGCACAGATACCTCTACGCCTCAAAATATGGCATCACTCAACGGAAAAATTCTTAGAATGAACCTTGATGGAACAGTTCCTAGTGATAATCCTACGGCAGGAAGTTATATTTGGAGTATTGGGCATAGACACGCACAAGGGCTTGTGTATTCACCTGATAAAACTGTTTTGTATTCTTCTGAACATGGACCTTCTAATGATGATGAGTTAAATATTATAGAACGTGGCAGAAACTACGGCTGGCCTAACGTGGAGGGCTTTTGTAACACTACCGCAGAACAAACATTTTGTACTGCTAATAATGTCAAAGAGCCTTTAAAAGCGTGGACACCCACTATTGCGTGTTCTGGTATGGATTTTTACAATTCTGATATGATACCAGACTGGAAAAATGCACTTTTATTAGGAACACTAAAAGAAAGAGATTTTAGAGTTTTAAAGCTGAATACCAATGGTTTAAGCATTGCAACTGAAACAACTTATTATGATTATGCACAAGGGATGGGGCGTTTGCGTGATGTTTGTGTGTCGCCTGACGGTGATATTTATGTTTGTACTAGCAATAGAGATGATAATGGCATTTTATTTAATCCACCTCCAGGTATTCCTCGTACTGATGATGACCGTATTATGCGTATTGCTAACATTGCGCCTCGTGCTTTAACTATTTCACAGACTGTTGCAACAGAAGCCGTTTTGAATTGGAAAGACCGTTGGAACAAAGAAACTGGCTTTAAAGTGTATCGTGCCACAGGAGCAGCCACTAATACTTTTGAATTGATAGCTACTTTGCCTGCAAATACTGTTACTTATGCTGATTTAGCGGTGGTAGTCAGTCAAAAGAATTTTTATAAAGTGCAGGCGTTTAATGCTACTATTTCGTCTGAATTTAGTAATATCGTTGATATAAATGCTTCTCTTACGCTTAGTTTGGATAATTTGAATGGAAAATCTTATAAAATATTTCCAAATCCTACAAATAGTATGATTTCAATAGAAGGACTCAGTCCAAATACTGCCAATAATATTAAGATTTATAATGCTGTTGGAGTGTTCATTCAGGAAAAAATTCTTACAAATATGAATACTTTTGATGTAAGCGCATTGGCGAAAGGGTTGTATTATTTAACAGTTAACAACACAGTTAAAATTAAATTTGTCAAAATATAATTTATTTTAATTTTTTGATTATCAATATTTTAATTAGCGTTGGATTTGGAAACCTAAGTAAGATATTGTAAATAAAGTCCTAATTTAACCGCAAAGGCGCAAAGTTTAAATACACGCAAAGAACGCAAGGTGGTAGTACGTTTTTTGTATTTCTTTGCGTACTTTGCGCCTTTCCTTT
>JAYVGJ010000066.1:0-13118 GCA_043772375.1 Raineyaceae bacterium
TTTCTTTGCGTACTTTGCGCCTTTCCTTTGCGTCTTTGCGGTTAAAAAATAACTATGTGGACTTTGAAACTAAGATATTATTAACAACTTATTCCTAAACATTTAAATAAAGAAAAAAGCCTCTTGAAAATTCAAAAGGCATTTTTATAGAAAATTATGAAAAAACAACTGTCTTTTACCACACAAAATGATACGAAGACAAGAACAAAACAAAAAACCTTCTAATTTGTTTAATTTTTGTTTATTTTCGTTTATTTTATCCTAACTTTTTATCAAAAATATTCTTTCCTTTATGTTATTTTTACAAAATATTACTTTTGATTTTATTTATAATACTGTTTATCAATATATTAGCAAAAATAATATTGAAGTTTTGGCAGCAATATTTTCCCTTGTATGCGTGTGGCTAAATATGCGTGTGAGCATCTGGGGTTGGGTATTTTCAATTATTGCCGCTGGTTTGTACCTGAAAATATTTATAGATGCAAAACTTGTAGGAAGTGCGCTGATACAAATAATGTTCATTATTTTAAGTTTCTACGGGCTTTATTGCTGGTTTTTTGACAATCAACTTGATAGTAAAAAAGAAAAAGAAATAATTATCAAACATTTTCCCAAAGAAAAAACAATACAAACTTTTATAATATTTGGTTTTTTATTGATAACTACTATATTTGTGCTGAAATACTTTGATGGAACGCTCGTTTATTTAGATGCACTATTATTGGTTTTGAGTGCTTTAGCACAATTTATGTTAGCAAAAAAATATATTGAAAACTGGCTTTTTTGGATATTTATCAATATTATAGCTGTTATTCAGTATATAAGTGCTAATTTGTATGTAACGGCTGTATTGTACTTTTTATTACTTCTAATGGCTATAAAAGGCTATTTTGATTGGAGAAAAATCCTAAGATTTTCTTACAAATGAAATTAAATCCCTTTTAAACAATAATTTTCTGAAAAATCTTTCAAAATAAATCTAAAATCATATCTAAAACCTCAAAAAATTGATTAAAATAGCCATTCTTGGTACAGAATCTTCTGGAAAAACAACACTTGCGACAGGAATTGCTGATTATTTTAATGTGAATTTTATAGAAGAATTTGCAAGAGAATATTTAGTAAATTATTATCAGAAAAATAATATCAAAAAACAGCCTTACAGCCTGCAGGACGTAGAAAATATTGCAAAACAACAATATCAAAATATCCAAAATTATCAACAAAACAAAAAACATCAAAAACTACTTATTGCAGATACAGAACTTATTGTAACCAAAATTTGGGCAGAAAATAGCTTTAAAACTGTTCCTGAATGGATTTTGGAGCATATAGAAAAACAAAATTTTGATTTATATTTGCTTACTTCTTATGATGATATTGCGTGGGAATACGACCCTCTGCGTGAACATCAAGACCCAAACGACAGAAAAATGTTGTTTGAATGTTATAAAAATGAACTAGAAAAATATAAGTTTAGTTATGAAATTATTAGCGGAGAAAATAAAGAAAATAGACTAAAAAAAGCTATTGAAACTATTTCAAAATTGCTTTAAAACTGCTCTGCAAACAATCAAAAATAATTAAGAAGACCTAAAATAGCGTGATTATGAGTGAATTTATGGTGAGTATCACATTGCCTTTGTATTTTGATGAAGAATTTGTTACGCTTGTGCCAAAACAACGTATGATGGTGGATAATTTGATGGCGGAAAACGTGGTACGTGCCTATACGCTCTCGCTTGACCGCACCAAACTATGGATAATTATTGAGGCAAATAGTGAGGAAGAAGTGGTAAAAACGCTCAAAACCTTTCCGTTAATAGACTGGATGAACTACCAAATAGACGGACTTGCTTTTCATATGCAAAACTTTCCTGTGCCTGCTATGTCGCTGAATTAATTGTAAATCAAATAATTACGAATTACGAATTACGAATTATCAATTACGAAATATTGATGTAATAATTCTTTCGTAATTCGTAATTTTTAATTCGTAATTGACCCAGTAATTGACCTTTGTATTTGTTTTCCTACAATACCCAAGCCAACAATAGAAATTAGCACCAAACCAACCACAAATAGTTGCGAAACACCCAAATTTCCACTTTGATAAGCTGCTTTGAGCGTGCTTGATTGTGCGCCTAGCCACACTGCCAATGTAGTGCGTGGCAACATTCCTAATATGCTCATAATCAAAAATTTAGAGAAATTTATTTTGAGCATTGCTAGAAAAATATTGGTAATAGCAAAAGGCAAAACAGGAGAAATACGCATCAGAAATATGATAATGATACTTTTATTTTCTATTTTAGATTGTAATAAGTTAAGTTTTTCATTTTTGGAGAAAAAATCATTAAGATGTCCGTTATCTATTTTTTTACCTAAAAAATAACCTACTATTGCCGCTATTCCGTAGCTAATAATCAGTCCGAAAATAGCCTCAAAACCCCATAAAAATCCACTCATAAGCGCAATCAGCGTGGTTGGCGTGAGTGCAAATGCCATTGTAAAAATACTTATCAAAAAGAAAATTATTTTTTGATAAATAACTAAATTTCTTAGGAAAACTTCATTTTGCGCACTATAAAAAATGAAAAATGAACTTGTAAGCAATGGCAAAAGTGCTAATGAAACAATCAGAAAAGCAGATTTTTTATTTTCTTGGAGATATTTTAAGAGAAAAAACAATTTTTATTTTTTTTGTAGGTTTTGGTGAATATTTGTAGATTTACGCAAAAGTACGAAATAATTATGAATTATGAGTTGTGAGTTATAAATGAATATAAAAACATTCTAATGCAAACTTTTGACGCTGTAAATCAAACATTGACTTCGTAGTTTGTGTTCCCACAAATCATAAGGATTTTCGCTTCTAAATTTTGTCATTTACCAAGATAAAACATTACAATTACAATTAAATATTAAAAAATAATTTTAAATTTTATGAAAAAGAATTACAAAATAACACTTCTAGCAAGCTTTTGTGCGCTAATGACACTATTTGCCTGTAATAAAACAGAGCAAAAAGATACAAAAGAAGTAGTGAAAGTTACTGTAAAGGACACAGTCAAAAAGGTAGACAATAAGGTAGATTTCCTTGAGTATGACCCTATTGTTCAGCAACTTATGCTCACAGAAGAAGGGGATTTGCGTGGGCTTAGTTTTGGGGATTCTATCAGTGCCATTAAGAGGAAGGAAATTGGAAAACTCCAAAAAAATGACAGCAACGACTCCCTGCGCATTTATATGGTGGAACTCAAAGAAAATGATGTGGCTGATGCTCGTTATATTTTGGACAAAAATCAGCAAATAAAGCAAATGGAACTGGATATTTTTGTGAATTTTGAGAGTCAAGTAATGGACGTTTTTAAGAAATATTTTACTGCAAAATATGGTGAAATGAACGGTGTAAGAGATGGAAAAGACAGCAAAGACAGTATTTTTCATTGGAAAAGCAAAAAAGATTACAAAATTACTATGTTCAAAAAGAAACGAAAAGATGAAAATGATGCGCCTGGCGTGGTTATTCGTATGAAATAGTTAAAAAACATTTTTTAAATCTTATTTGTATCATCTTTGTTGTATATTTTGAAGCTATGTTATTTGTTTCAACACTAAAAAATAATTCTAATGAAAACTCAAAATATATTTTTCTCGTTTTTTGCCATTATTTTGGCATTTGGTATCACTTCTTGCAAGAAAAACGAACCCGCAATACCTAACCTAAATGTTATTATTGGTTTTGACAATGTAGCTGGAAGTGCTGATTTAGCATTTAATACCAATTATGTAAATTCTTTTGGTGAAACATTTAAAGTTTCTAAGTTTACGTATTATATCAGTAATATTTCATTGAAAAAAACTGATGGAACAGTGTTTACAGTAGCGCAAGATGATAGCTATTTCCTTATCAAAGAAGATGTGGCAAACTCTCAAAAAGCACAACTAAAAAACGTGCCAGAAGGTGATTATCAGTCTGTTACCTTTACTGTGGGCGTGGATAGTTTGCGTAATTGTGCGCCTATAGACAAGCGTACAGGTGCGCTAGACCCTGCTAATGGTATGTATTGGGAATGGAATTCTGGTTATATTTTTTCTATGTTAGAAGGAAGTTCTGCCGTTTCTGGTGCTACAAACAATCTTTTTCAGTTTCACGTAGGGGGTTTTGGTGGGTATAGTAGCGTTACAGCAAATAATATTCGTCAAGTAACTGTTCCTTTTAAAAATACTGTGGCGCAGGTGAGTAATAACACAAAAACAGAAATAAATTTGAAAGTTGATGCTTTGAAAGTTTTTGGTACAAATACTGCTGGTGTTGATAATAGAGTAAGTATTGCGGCAAATCCTACTGTTATGGGTTCTCCTACGGTTGCACCTATTGCTAAAAAACTTGCTGGAAACTATCAAAATGAAGTTTTTAGTTTTGACCAAATCCAGATAAATCCTAAATAAAATAACAAATATATAGGTTATTTGCATCTAATTTGGCAGTTTTTGCCATTATTTGGAGTGGCTTTTTTCACAAAGATACACAAAAAGCTAGCAAGGATTTGCTAGCTTTTGTGTGATTTAGGCATTTTCTTCAAAAATAAATTCTGTATCTTGATAAGGCGTAAACCACTTAGAAGCGTTTAAGTTAAAAATAATACCATTCCAAGGAGTAGCAAACAAAGATTTTAGTTTGTCATTATTACAATAATCTTGCCAACCTATATAATTAGATTGCATATTTTCAGGCATTTCAAAAGGAACAAAAATAGCTTTCTCATTCAAATAAATAAGTTCAACCACCACTTTATTATCTTTGATATAAGTTTTTACAACCGCTTTTTGCCAATCAGGATACAGCTCAGAAATATCATTAGATAAAAATTCATTACCCCAATAATCAATATTCTGCTGGACACAAAGCATCAAATTTTCCAAATTTGCTGCTTCGTTCCACACAAAATCACTTTCATGCTCACCAGATGAGTAAAGTGTAAATTCCCAAATATTCCAACGAGTGGAAATATCATATTGACATTCTTGATAAAAAACAGGAAAATCATTCTTGTTATTCCATTTTTCGGATTGAAACAACATTATATTATGTTTTCCTTGGTAAAGTTTTTGATTACCTGTTTCATCCAAATAAGGTGTTATGATTTGATTATTTTTGTACAATTCATACTTATTCCTTGAGCCAAAATGTGTACTATAGTCTAAATGTTGAATAAGTTTATCCCAATCATATTCTTGAAAGGAAATACAACAAACTTCTGCACATTCTTTTGCATATTTTTCTTTTTTTTCATTAAATTCTTCTTGTGTCATTATTTTAAGGATTTGGAATGATGAATGTTAAACTTCCAATCTAATTTGGTCAAAAAAGGCTTCCTTGTGTGTCTGTATTACGTATATGTGGAGGCAAAATAAGAATATTTAATGATATGTCAAGCGTGTTTTTGAGTGCTAAATTTAGTTTATTGATAAAATAAACGGCAAGTTCTGGAGAGGAAATATTATCATTTGGCTGGTGACAGAAAAAATAAATCTCCCTCAAACCCTCCCCTATCCATCTGCAAAGGCATTTTACCCACGCATCTATACGAGTATAATCTGTGGGGTGAAGTGGGTATTTTGCATTAGGCTCAAATATTTGAGTGGTTGTATTTCCTACAAACCGTATCATTATTTTATCATTTGTAATGGTTTGATGCAATACATCTCGCCTACCTGCCACATCTATAATGACTGTAGAAATATTGTACTTTTCCAATAAATCCGCAGCTTTTGAAAAGTTATTGTTTCTAAACCAATCAGCGTGTCTAAACTCTATGGCTAGAGGAATATTTGCAGGAAAATCTTTTAAAAAATAGGCTAGTAAATCCAAATGTTTTGGCTCAAAATTGGGGGGAAGTTGCAAAAAAGACAAGCCTAAATTTTCTCCAAAACCACTAATATTATTACAGAAAGCATCTGAAAGTGTTTTTGCCTCTTTCAACAATATTTTTTCGTGAGAAATGGGTTGTGGAAATTTGGGACAAAATTTAAAATTATTATTGTTTTTATTATTAGCCAAATTCTTCCATTTTTGGATAGTTGCCTCATCAGCAGGATTATAATGGGTTGTATTAAGTTCTATAGAATTAAATTGAGTAGCATAATGTTTCAAAAAATCTTCTATTTTGGCATTGCTAGGGTATATTTTATTGCGCCATTCTTTATTTGACCACACAGGACAACCTACATAAATCTTAGGAAATTCATTCGCATTACCATCAATATTATCAAGATTATTTTTGTACTTTTCCAAGATGATTTTATTTTGTGTGGCATCAGCAGGCAAAGTAAAATCTATCTTATTTACGTTATTTAGTTTTCCAAAATCCATAAATAAAGCTTTAAAGGATAATTTTTATTCTTTTTATTGAAAGTTGTTGAAATAAAAGAAATATTGTAAATTTACAAAAAATCTTAGGACTTACGTAAAAAAGTTCTAAAACCACCCCCAGCCCCTCCTTAGGAAGGAGGGGAGTTTATTCCCCTCCTTTTTAGGAGGGGTTAGGGGTGGTTTTTAATAAATTTTGCGTAAATCCTAAATCTATCATAAAATCACCAAAAACACTATGAAAATAACCATTTTAGGTTCTGGAACTTCGCAAGGTGTACCTGTAATTGCTTGCGACTGCGAAATTTGCAAATCTTTGGATTATAAAGACAAGCGTTTGCGCTCTTCCATAATGATAGAAATCAATGAAAAAACCTTTATAATAGATACTGGGGCTGATTTTCGTCAGCAGATGTTGCGTGAAAATGTCAAAAAAGTTGATGCCATTTTCTACACACACGCCCACAAAGACCATACGGCAGGAATGGACGAAATCCGCTCTTTTAATTTTAAAAATGAAAAAGATATGCCTATCTATGCCACAGAGCAAGTTGTGGCACAACTTAAACAAGAATTTGCTTATATTTTTTCAGAACACAAATATCCTGGCGTACCCAATGTAGAAGTTAATATCATTGAAAATCAACCTTTTGAGATAGAAAATATACTTATCACACCAATTGAAGTAATGCACTTTAAATTATCCGTTTTGGGATTTCGTATAAATGATTTTACCTATATTACTGATGCTAATTTTATTTCAATAGAGGAAATGGAAAAAATAAAAGGAACTAAAATACTCATTATCAATGCTTTGCAAAGAGAAGCACACATTTCTCATTTTACGCTGGCGCAAGCCCTAGAAATAGTAGAAACTATCAAACCTGAAAAAGCGTATTTTACGCATATTAGCCACAAATTAGGTACTCACGCTGCTGTAAGCCAAGAACTACCCCATAATGTTTTTTTGGCTTATGATGGGCTGAAAATTGAAATGTAGATAATTTTTAATTGTGAATTGTGAATTAAACACATTCGCACCGTACACTCTTTTTAAAACGGTATGTGGTAGCAAATTAAATACAAAATATTCATAATTAGATAACGACATTGATAAATTGTATTCTGAATTTCGTAGCCGCTTGATTTATCAAGTGGTGTTTTGGCACAAAACAAATTACGTAGAATAGCTACACAGAACAAATTGCGTGGAATTTATTTTTCAAAAAATATTTTTTAGCGCAGTTTGTTCTCTACCATTTGTTTTGTCCCAAAACAGCGTTTTGATAAATCAAACGCCTACGTAAAAATTTACAAATTAACAATGTCGTTATCTAAATTAACAAATTAAAAATATTCAAAAAGACATAAAAACACAATTAAATGTATTTCTATGTCTTCTAGGTGCATAAATTGTGAAAAAATTAAATTTCTATATAAGCACGCAACATCCACGCCATTTTCTCGTGAGCTTCCATAAGTGCAGTCAGAAAGTCACTTGTACCTGCATCTTCATTGTCAGAAGTAGCTTTAATGTCTGTTCTGATGTCTTTTATGATATGTTCGTGGTCTTTTAGCAGACTTTGCAACATTTCTTGCGCACCTTGCACGCTTGCCTCTTTGAGTCTGGTAAGTTTCAAAAAGTCTTTTAAACTAGCTGCAGGCGTGTTTCCTAGCATACGCACACGTTCTGCAATCTCGTCTATTTGTGCATCTAAAATAGTGTATTGCTCCTCAAAAAACTTGTGCAATTCCTGAAAATTAGCTCCAGTTACGTTCCAATGATAGTTACGAGTTTTGGTATAAAGCAAATATTCATCAGCAAGCAAGATGCTAAGTTGTGTAGCATTGTGTTTGAGGGCTTTTTCCGTTAGTCCAATATTTATTTTCATAGTTGTGAGTTATAAGTTATGAATAAATACAATATATTGATAATCAATATATTATTAAATACTTTGTTTTTCGTAATTGATAATTCGTAATTCATAATTGAATTAAGCTACTTTATCAATACTTGCACAAATAGCACCAAAGATAGCCTCAATATCACCAATTCCATTGACTTTTGTAACTTTGTGCTGGTTTTCGTAATGTGGCAGTACGTGAACAGTTTTTTTAAAATACTCGTCCAAACGGCGAGTAATTTGTTCATCATCAGCTCTTTGACTGACTTTTTTGCGTTCTTCAATACGTGCCGTAACTTCCGCCTCTGTCACGTCAAGCTGAATAACTTGTTTGATTTGTTCGTTTCTTTCTGTCAAAAACTTATCCAAAGCAGCAGCTTGTGGCACAGTACGAGGAAAACCATCAAAGATAAAGCCCTTTGCGTGAGGATTTTTGCTTACTTCTTCTTCCAACATTTCTATAGTAATGCTATCAGGAACAAGCTGACCGCTATCCATAATAGCTTGTACTTTCAAACCTAGTGGCGTTTGATTTTGTTTGTGCGCCCTAAACATATCCCCCGTAGAGATGTGTACAAGGTTGTATTTTTTTATCAATTTGTCGCTTTGCGTGCCTTTTCCTGCGCCAGGAGGTCCAAAAATAATGATGTTAAGCATTTATTAAGATTTTTTATGATGAATGTTAAACGTATAAGTAAATTTTTATATTTTGAAATTTAGAGATAAAATTTCCGTTGATTTTTAAATAGTTTTAAAAGTATAAAAAAAAATCCAAAAACAAAAGTAAAAAGTTTTTTTTGTTCATTTTTTTGAGATTTTTGACAAAAAAACAAAAAACTACTTTCTGAAAGTAGTTTTTTGTTGGTATTTATTTGATTGGCTAAAAATATTTAAATATTTGATTATCAATATTTTGTATTTAATTCATAATTCACAATTATTTACACCAAAATAGCCAAACTCAAAAGTTTGCTTGCCACTTTCAAATTAGCCTTAGAAACCTGTTTTTTATTGAGTTGGAACGCTAAACGCCCTTTCACAAAAATAAAGTTAATACTGCTCATAGTTTGAATATATTTCTCATTTTCAGTAATTAAAAGCGTGTTTTTACCTTCCAAACGCTTTGTTTGTTCTGCCGTAAGTTCCACTTGCGTAGGTACAAACAAGATATTACAGCCTGTAACGTCTTCTATTTTAGCAAATTTTTTGATAACAAACCTCATTTCGGGCGTGCTTTTAGCATTTGCCATTTTTTGCAAGCTAGGAATCAGTGGAGAACTTCCAATAACGCCTATCACACGTTCATTACCCTGACCTGGCCACTGTACATATTTACAAAATTGATAAATATAAACGGGGTGATAAGTGTAGTTTTTTTGTTGCGCAAATGCCTGATTGCCAGCAAAATTAGCAAAATAAAACACACAAAATAAACCTATCATCAAGTTGATTTTCAAACTGCTTTTTAAGTTTGTTCTTAGGTTAGAAATTGAATTAAAAATTAAAGACGAACACAAGTAAGGGCGTTTCATACATTTATAATGTTTTGTTGATTTGTTGAGGCTACAATAAGCAAAAAATAAAGTTATTTTCCAAATTCTTTCTAATTCTCTTAACCTTTTGTCAAAGATAGTTATAAAAAAGAAAAAAACACAAACCGTTTGTGTTTTTTTATGCTTTATGTAAGATTTTTCTTACAAATCACTAAAATTTATTTTATTTTTTCCTCAATAATGCTCAAATCCATTGGATTAGCTATTTTTTCAGAAAGCAAGGCAATTTTTAGTACATCTTGCGCCATTGCTACATAATGAAATTGCATATTTTCTAAGTATTTTTGTGGTATTTCTTGAATATCCTTCTTGTTTTTTTCAGAAAGTACAATTTCATTGATGCCTGCACGTTTTGCCGCCAATATTTTTTCTTTCAAACCGCCCACAGGAAGCACCTTTCCGTGAAGTGTTATCTCGCCTGTCATAGCGAGTTTATCTTTGACTTTTCTTTGCGTAAAAATAGAGGCAATAGCCGTAAGCATAGTAATTCCTGCAGAAGGACCATCTTTTGGCACAGCACCCGCAGGCACGTGTATGTGCAAATCAAAATTATCAAAAACTCTATAATCTAATTTCAGGGCTTTTGCCTGCGTTTTTATATAAGAAAGTGCCGCTACTGCTGATTCTTTCATCACATCTCCCAACTGCCCAGAAAGCGTTAGTTTGCCCTTTCCTCTGCTGATATTTGCCTCTACGAAAAGTATTTCTCCACCCACAGAAGTCCACGCCAAGCCTGTTACAATGCCTGCAAGGGCATTATTTTCATAAATTTCTTTATCAAACATTTCCGCTCCCAAAAGTTGTGTAACCGTTTTGGCATCAACTATTTTCTGGTATTTCTCACCCAACGCCACAGATTTAGCTATTTTCCTTACAACGCTTCCAATGGTACGCTCCAAATTCCTCACACCAGACTCATGCGTATAGCCCTCAATAATGCGCACAAGGGCATCATCTTTAAAAGTCATATCACTTATTTTCAAGCCGTTTTCTTCTTTTTGCTTATTTATAAGATGCGTTTTAGCAATTTGTACTTTTTCCTCAACAGTATAGCCTGACACTTCAATAATCTCCATACGGTCACGCAGGGCAGGGTGAATATTGTCCATAGAGTTTGTAGTGGCAATAAATAAGATTTTTGACAAATCAAATTCCGTTTCCAGATAATTATCAGAAAAAGCGTTATTTTGTTCAGGGTCAAGGACTTCCAAAAGTGCCGCAGCGGGGTCGCCCCTAAAATTATTAGAAGTAATTTTGTCTAATTCATCTAAAATAAAAACAGGATTTGACGTTCCTACTTTCTTAATATTGTGAATAATACGCCCTGGCATTGCGCCAATGTAGGTTTTGCGGTGTCCTCGGATTTCTGCTTCGTCGTGTAAGCCACCAAGTGACATTCTGACATATTCCCTACCCAATGCCTTTGCAATAGATTTTCCAAGTGAGGTTTTTCCTACGCCAGGAGGTCCGTAAAAGCATAAAATAGGAGCTTTTAGGTTATTTTTCAGTTTTAAAACCGCTAAATATTCTAGTATTCTTTCTTTGATTTTTTCTAGTCCAAAATGGTCTTCATCAAGGATTTTTCTAGCATTTTTTAGGTCAAGATTGTCAGTAGAATACTCATTCCAAGGAAGTTCTAGCATCAATTCTAAGTAATTCAGCCCGTTTGCGTGTTCAGGAGAATTGGGATTAGTGCGTTGAAAACGAGAAAGTTCTTTTGAGAATGCTTTTTGTGTTTTTTCGTTCCATTTTTTGTGTGTGGCACGCTCACGCAAGGCTTCCACGTCCATTGTACCAGAGTCGTAGCCTAATTCTTCCTGCAACACCTTCATTTGTTGCTTCAAAAAATATTCTCTCTGATGCTCGTCAAGGTCTTTATGTACTTTGTCGTGAATATCTTTTTTCATTGTAAGCAGTTCCACCTCACGCATCATATACTTCAAAAGTAGTGTTGCACGTTCAGAAACGCTGTTTAATTCTAATAATTCTTGTTTTTCAATAAGGCTTGCATACGTATTAGCTGCCAAAAAATACACTAAAAAACTTGCGTCTTCTATGTTATTGATAGCATTTTGCGCCTCTTGTGGAATATCTGGATTAAGAGAAATAACACGAGTAGCCATATCTCTAAGCGACTTTATCAGCCCTTTTTCGTGTTTATCATCAAAATCTAGGCTTTCATCTAAAAGCAAAGTTTTGGCTTGTGTGGTATTTTTGTTATTTTGAGTAAATTTTTTAGCCAAAAAACGCATTTGCCCTTTCACAATAACGCCAGTATCACCGTCTGGAAGTTCAACAATTTTTATAATTTGGGCTACTGTGCCTATTTTATAAAGTTTTTCTGTGTCAGGATTTTTTGGTTTTTTATCTGATTTATCTTTTGAATTATTGTCAGTATTATCTTCTAAATCATCATTTAAAAAATCATCTTCTGTTGTTTTTTCTTGAACAAAATTAACGCCTGCAAGCAAACTAGCTTCACCAGATTTTTCTGCAAGCACGCCAATCCATTGATTGTCTTTATGTGCTTTTTTAATAATTTTGATAGATTTTTTGTTGCGTAAACTAATAGAAGCAACTACGCCAGGCATCAAAACAGTGTTAGAAGCTGTCAGAATAGCTAATTCGTCTAAATTTTGTGGTGTTGCATTTTCTGAAAGTGAGGCTAGATATTCCGCAAAATCAGGCAAATGAGGAGGATTATTATTTGGTTGGTGAAGTGGCTGATTTTGGTTTTGTTTCTTTTTTTTCATTTTAGATAGTAATTCCTGTATAATTATTTCAACCTACATAAGCAATAGGTATGCCAACGCAATTTTTATAGTAAAAACGGACAAAATGGCAGGTTTTTTTAGTTAGATTTTACTGTTTGTAGGTTTTATTATTTACAAAATCATTCCCAAACCAAATGTAACCGTAAAAACTAAGGCAGAAATTGCCATTTGTTTAAGATAAGGGTCTAAATCACTTGCAAGCGTTTTATTTTTTACTGCTATTGCATTAACAAACATCAAAGGCACAGAAATTAAAAATAATAATTGCCAAAATGAATGGAAAGTAATACCTACGTACACAAACGCACACACAAGCCCGCCTACAAGCAAGCTCCAATGATAAAAAACGGCATTTTTGCGCCCCAAACGCACAGGAATAGAGTTTTTGCCTGCTAGCGCATCAGAAGGAATATCACGAATATTATTAACATTCAAAACTGCCACCGCAAAAAGCCCACAACTCGTAGCTGGAAGCAAAAATAGTGGCTCAAAAGTGCCTGTATGCAAG
>JAYVGJ010000067.1:0-3738 GCA_043772375.1 Raineyaceae bacterium
CAAGTCATTTTCTAGGATTATTCTAATTCTTGTCATAAGAGTTTTTTTCGTAAAGCTACATAAAAATCAATATATTTGCAACGGAACTTTTACAGTAACGAAGATTTTAAGAATATGTATGAGAAAAATGAACTAGAATATAAAGGCGAAATAGAAGAAAATCATTTGGAACAAATTATTATTGGTTTGCTTACTAGCCCTCAAATTGAAGAAGAAATTAAGCAATTATTTAGAGAAAATCTCTAAGAAAATTACGCCTAAAAACAGAAAACAACGTGAATTTCATAGATACACACGCTCATATTTACGACAAAAAGTTTGTAGAAGATATGCCCCAGCTTCTTGCTCGTATGCAAGCAGCGCAGGTGAGCCAAGTAGTGATGCCCAATATTGATAGTGAAACCATAGAAAGTATGTTATTTTTGGAGGAAAAATATCCAGATATTTGCGTGGCTACAATGGGACTTCACCCTTGTTCTGTTGATGAAAACTTCCAAAAAGAACTTTATATTATTGAAAACTGGCTTTCTAAGCGCAAATTTGCCGCTATTGGAGAAATGGGAACAGATTTATATTGGGATAAAACTTTTTTTGACGAACAAAAAGAAGCGTTCAAAATACAAGCTAATTGGGCAAAAAAATACCAAATTCCTATTATTATTCATTGTAGAGAGTCTTTTCTGCCCACAATTGAAATGGTAGAAGATTTGCAAAGTAATCCACAAGATGCTGACAATTTATTAAAAGGTGTTTTTCATTGCTTTACAGGCACGCAAGAAACCGCTGAAAGAGTGATTAAGGCAGGTTTTATGCTTGGAATTGGAGGAGTTTTGACTTACAAAAACTCTAATCTTTGTGATGCACTCAAAAATATTGATTTGAAACATATCATTTTTGAAACAGACAGCCCTTATTTGCCTCCCGTACCACATAGAGGCAAACGCAATGAGCCTGCATTTGTACCAATTATAGCGCAAAAACTAGCTGAAATAAAAAATATTTCTCTGGACGAAATAGCCAAAATCACTACGGAAAATGCTAAAAGACTGTTTGGAATTTAATCTTGAAAATAAAAATAACAGAGGATTTTCTCCATTTTGCATAAGATAAAAGCGCAAAATGAAGCACTTGAATATCTCTGCACCGTTAGCTAAAGCAGACGGCAAAGGAAGAGAAGTGAGCGCAAACGCTTTCCTATCCTGTTTTTTTATTATATTTTGCCGTCTGCTTCAGCTGACGGTGCCAGAAGCCTTGGTGTGCTTGACTGTGTGCTAATTTACAACTTTCTGGTCGTAGTGTCCTACTACGACTAGATTATATGAATTTTTTTATTTAAAATCTCGTACCTACCTAAGTTCCAAACTAATTTTCCGCCCACGCTGAAAGCCTGTATTTGGGCGCAAAGATTGCTTTTTGACCTTTCCAATACCGCTATAAACCACTTTTAAACCAACATTTTCAAGGATTGGCAAAGCATCACGCAAAGACATTCCTGTCACGTTTGGCACAACATTTTTCTTTATATCAATTTGTGTCCAACTGATAGAATTATCTGTGTTTAGGCTTGCCTTAGACATTCCTATTGCGGCATAATTAGCGTCTGTGTCAGGTAAAAACGACAAACCATTGAAAATAGTAGCTAAATCTTGGGCGTGTCCGTTGGGGTTTTGTGGAAATTTTTGAGTAGTTGCGGAAGTCTGAAAAACCTTGCTTTGTGGGTGCATCTCCAAATCTAAGGCAAAAATTTTGTCTGCAATTTTCCTAAAAGCAGGCGCAGCAGCATCTCCGCCAGACTGATTTTTGCCACGAGGATTGTCTATGACCACAATACAGCTATATTTTGGGTTTTCCGCAGGAAAATAACCCGCAAAAGACGTATGATAAGACTGAATATAACGCCCAGAACGAAATTTTTGGGACGTACTCGTTTTTCCTGCAATTTTATACTCTTTTGAACTGATTGTGCGTGCCGTTCCACGTTCCACAACGCCCTCCAAAAGCGTACTAAGAAGCATTAGCGTACTATCCGAACAAATTTTTTCACGCATCAAAACAGGTTCAAAGTCCTCCACAACGTCATCATCTTCTTGCACACGCCTAACTATCATTGGTTGCATCATTTTGCCCTTATTTGCCACCGCATTATAAAAAACAAGCATTTGCAAAGGTGAAATACGCATTTCATAACCTATTGACATCCAAGGAAGTGAGGTAATACTCCACGTTGGGTCGTTGGTATTTTTGATATAAGGCTCTGCCTCGCCCACGAGCTTGAAATGCAGTTTATCTTTCAAACCAAATTTTTCCAAAAGATTGATAAAACTTTGCGGATTGTCTTTGTAATGCTGATTTATGAGCTTTGCAATACCAATACTAGACGACACTTCAAACATTTTCTGCACAGAAATTGTGCCGTGTCCGCCTTTTTTAGAATCTTCCAAAACAGTCCCATAGAATTTGTATTTGCCATTTCCTGTTTCAATTTCGTCATTGAGTTTTACTTTTCTATCCTCCAAAAGTGCCATCATTGAAGCCAATTTGAACACAGAACCAGGGTCAGTACTACCTTTGTCGCCAATGGCATAGTTATAATTTTCTGTATATGTCCCTTCTGACGTTTTGCCAAGATTAGCCATAGCCTTTATTTCGCCTGTTTTCACTTCCATAACCACCACACAACCATAATCAGCATCATTTTCTTGTAATGCTTCTTGTAAAGCCGTATGTGCTACATCTTGAAAATTGATATTTAGGGTAGTATAAACGTCTTTTCCATTCTCTGGAATGATATATTGAGAATTATTGACTGGCTCCCAATGTTTGCTATCAAGCCTTCTGGTGAGTGCTTGCCCATTTTTGCCTGCCAAAAACTTATCAAAACTATATTCTAAACCTACTTTTCCTTTGTTCGTTTCTTCGTCAATGTAGCCAATAGTACGGGCAGAAATCCCTCCAAATGGCAAATAACGGGTATTATCAGCATCAAAAATAGCTCCGCCTTTGTATTTGCCTTCACGCAAAATAGGGAATTTTTCCATCATTTGCCTTTGCTGAAAGTTGATATTTTTGTTGTAGAGAGAAACATAGCGTTTTTTAGCCTTACGAGCCTCCATAAGCTCTTTTTTGTAATCTTCCTTAGAATTTTCTTTGAAAGTCGTGGATAATAAAAACGCCAAAGAGTCAATTCCCTTATTAAAAACATCTTCATCTGGCGCAGTTGGGTCAATAGCCACCTTATAAAAAGGCAAAGACGTAGCAAGAAGATTGTTATTATCATCTAAAATATTGCCTCGTTGTGCTTTCAAAATACGAAATTTGACATCTCGTTTTTCTGCTTTTTTGACCCATTTTTCACCCTGCGCAAACTGAATGTAAGCAATTTTGCTCACAATCAAAAGTGCTACAAATGCCATTCCTAAGAACGCAATGCGCACACGCAAGAGAATTGACTGTTTTATGTTCATTTATTTATTTTTCTCTTATTGCTTTTGTTTTGGTATATTTTTCAAGTTTAGATATTATTTCTTCGTTAAACCTTGCTTCTATACGCCTTTTTTCTAACCAACCAGTTTCTTTTTCTTTTCTCCAACCAATTTTACCATTATTAACAGCACAAATAGCCATATGAGTTGTGATTTTAGTTAGGAATAAGTTGTTAATAATATCCTAGTTTCAGCATTCTAATAGCTATTTTTAACCGCAAAGGCGCAAAGGAAAGGCGCAAAGTACGCAAAGAAA
>JAYVGJ010000068.1:0-3936 GCA_043772375.1 Raineyaceae bacterium
TTTCTTTGATAAATTCCGCACCAGTTGTTCTACCTCATTTGTTTTGTGCCAAAACACCACTTGATAAATCAAGCGGCTACGAAGTTTTGAATACAAATTTAGTAATGTCGTTATCTAATTATGGGGCTGTGGGCTACTTTTTGCCATACGCTATAATTCTTTGCTTAATAATTTTTCCAAAATCAATAATTCCTTTTCCTATATTTTGGTTATCACTTTTATAAAAAACCTGCGTTTCGTCAATAGCCACAATACCAATATTTTCTGCGTAAATCTCGCTTCTGCGTGTGAGGCGCACAAGTGATGAATCATTCACTTGTTGTACTTTGAGGGTTTTTGGCAAACTCAACTTATTGATAACCAAAGACTTATTAAAATCTTCTATTTGATAATCTTCTCTTTGATTACTGTTGAAAAAATTCCCATTCCAAACTAATTTATCTTTTAGTGGGAATGTAAGCCTAACAAATGAAATATTATTTTCTTGTCTAATTCCTTGATTATTGCTAAGAGAGGCAGCCCAAACAGAGTCTATTTTCCAATTTTGTGTTTCATCTGCACGCACATAACGCTCCAAAACGTATAATTTAACTTTTGAGGCACTTGTAAAAGTATCTACAACTTCTTCTTTTAGCTGATAATTTTCTCTAATAATAGGCTGATTGGAAGGATAATTAGTTTTCTGCACATCATAAATGACATAACGCCCTATTTCTAAGGGAAAAAACTGGTATCCAAATGCCAATGGCTCTGTCTGCGCACTATTTTGACAAGAAGTTAGGCAAAATAACCCACCCAAAAACAAGCTAAAACCCAATAAAAAAGATTTGATATTTTTCATATTTTTAGAAATAAATGAGATATAAACGCAAAGATACAGATAAAATGTTGCTGTAAAAGTTTCGTTGCAAAATAGTGTCTTCTTGTTTGGTGGGGACACCAAACAATGTTATAACCCACGTTTGGTGTCCCCACCAAATGTTTCCCCCAAAAACTGCAACGAATAATTTACAGTAACGATAAAATCAAGAGCTGAAAAAATAATAAATCTTGCCAAATTTCAAATTCCCAGTTATCTCAACATTTTCACCGTTTTTTGAAGCGCAACAATAAAATTATCTATTTCTTCTGTTGTATTATAAACGGCAAATGAGGCACGAGTCGTACCAGAAATACCCAATCTTTCCATCAGAGGTTGCGTACAATGTGAGCCTGTGCGCACCGCAATCCCTTGATTATCAAGTAAAGTACCGACATCAGAAGGGTGAATATCATCAAAAACAAAAGAAATGACACTTGCTTTTTCTTTGGCAGTTCCTATAATTTTTAAGCCTGAAACCTCCATAATGCGCTGCGTGGCGTATTCTAAAAGATAATTTTCATAATCAGCAATATTTTTTTTGCCTAAATTATTCATATATTCTAGTGCCAAACGGAAGGCAATCACATCTGCAATATTAGGCGTGCCTGCCTCAAATTTGAAAGGAAGCACATTATAAGTGGTTTTTTCAAAACTAACGGAGCTAATCATCTCGCCACCGCCTTGATAAGGGGGCATTTCATTAAGCAGGTCTTTTTTGCCAAAAAGTGCGCCTATTCCCGTTGGAGCGAATATTTTATGACCAGAAAACACATAAAAATCACAATCTAAATCTTGCACATCTATATCCAAATGCACAACGCCCTGTGCGCCGTCTATAAGCACTTTTGCACCTTTTGCGTGTGCGAGGCTAATTATTTCTTTAACAGGGTTTATTGTCCCCAAAGAGTTAGAAATATGCACCACAGAAACTAGCTTTGTACGTTCTGAAAGCAGTTTTTCATATTCTTCTAAGATAATTTCGCCGTTATCAGTAATAGGAATTATTTTTAATATTGCGCCTTTTTCTTCACATAACATTTGCCAAGGCACAATATTAGAGTGATGTTCCATTGTAGAGATAATAATTTCATCTCCTTTTTGTATAAACTTGCGCCCAAAAGTACTGGCAACAAGGTTTATACCTTCTGTTGTGCCTTTTGTAAAAATAATTTCCTCCGTACTCGTGGCGTTGAGCATTTGGCGGATAGTTTCTCTTGTGGCTTCGTATTCGCCTGTGGCTTTATTTGCCAAAAAATGCGCTCCACGGTGAATATTAGCGTTTGTGTGCTGATAATAATTACTCAAAGCATCAATAACGACATTTGGTTTTTGAGAAGTGGCAGCATTATCAAAATATATAAGCGGTTTTCCATAAATTTCTTGTTGAAGAATGGGAAAATCTTGTCGGATTTGGGGGATATTAAGCATTTGTTTCATAGGTATTCAACAAAATAAAGAAGTTTTTTGTTGAATATTTTGTGTAATTTTGTTGATAATTGACTGATATTTTGTGGTTAATTATTTTTGTGTTAGGCAAAACTACAAAAAAACTAAGAATTTCTATACAAAAAAATCTATTATGCAATATTTTTTACTAATTTTAGGCTTGAATAATTATGAATTATGAATTGGGAATTACGAATTAAATACAAAATATTCATTATCAAATGATTAGCAAATAAATATTTGGTAAAATTTTATAAAAAATAGTAAAAGAAATCAACTAAATACATACTTAAAAATACCTTAAAACTATGGCTGAAATCATTAGAATGCCCAAAATGAGTGATACAATGACGGAAGGAGTCATTGCAGAATGGCACAAAAAAGTTGGTGATACTATCAAATCAGGTGATGTGGTGGCAGAAGTAGAAACCGACAAGGCAACTATGGAACTTGATGCCTACGAAAGTGGCACACTCCTATATATTGGTGTAGAAAAAGGCAAAGCAGCTCCCGTTGATGGTATTTTATATATTATTGGCAAGCCAAATGAAGATTATCAAAGCCTTTTAGATGGGGAAAATGCTACAAAAACAGAGCCAAAAACAGAGCCAAAAACAGACGTGAAAACAGACGTAAAACCAACTGAAAAAGTAGCTGAAAAAGTAGCTGAAAAACCTGCGGAAAATGCGTCTGCAAGCGTTTCAGCTACTGCAACGCAAAGTAGCGTTTCTGTTGATACCTCTTCAATTAAGGCACGTATAGAACGTATGCCAAAAATGAGCGACACAATGACAGAGGGCGTAATTGTGGCGTGGCTCAAAAAAGTAGGTGACAGCGTGAAAGCAGGGGATATTTTAGCTGAAATAGAAACGGATAAAGCCGTTATGGAGCTAGAAGCCTACGAAAGTGGTACACTTTTATATTTGGGTATTGAGGCAGGCGGAAGTGTGCCTGTTGATGCAATTTTGTATGTTATTGGTGATAAAAATGCAGATTATAAAGCATTGCTAAATGCTCAAAATGGCGTAAATGCAGTTACAAATAATGCAGTTACAAATAATGTAGTTACGCCTATTCAATCAAATGAAAATCCTTTGATTTCTCCTCCTTCATCAGAAAATTCTAACGAAAATTCTAACGAAAGTTCAAACGAAAGTTCGTCTGATGAACGCCTAAAAATTTCTCCTTTGGCACGCAAAATGGCAAAAGATTTGGGTTACAACATCAACCAAATTAAGGGTAGTGGAGATGGTGGACGTATTGTAAAAGCTGATATTGAGCAATTTAATCCGCTTGCAGAGCCTGCAAAAATAGCCACAAAAACAGAAGCAAAATCAAATGAAACAGAACTTAAAATAGCTGAAAATGTAGCTAAAACAAGTGTTTCACCAACAAGTGTTTCACAGGGAAATAATTTTATTGGAGAAAGTTTTGAGGAAGTGGCAGTGTCGCAAATGCGCAAAACTATTGCCCGCAGGCTAGGTGAAAGCCTATTTACTGCGCCACATTTCTATCTCACAATGGAAATAAATATGGATAATGCAATGCTTGCACGCACTCGCCTGAATGAAATCTCGCCTGTCAAACTCTCTTTTAATGATTTGGTCATAAAAGCTACTGCAATGGCT
>JAYVGJ010000069.1:0-21868 GCA_043772375.1 Raineyaceae bacterium
CTAACCCCTCCTTCGGAAGGAGGGGAGTTTGTCCCCTCCTTCCTAAGGAGGGGTTAGGGGTGGTTTTTAATAGGTTTTGCGTAAGTCCTATTAGAATTAAAAATTAAAAAAGAAGACTGTTTGCAAAAGCAAAGTGGTAATTAAATAAAATACAAGAAAATCTTAAATAAAAGTGTATCTTTGTATTAAATTCTAGTCAAAATCATATTAAAAAATACAGAATTTATGAAAAAATACACATTAAAACTACTTGTATTATTGGTATTATCACTTGTATCATCTTTAAATATCTTTGCACAAGATACTACTAAAATAAAGAAAGACGTCATTAAAGAAATAATTAAAGATACTATTCCAAATGCGCCCAAAATACAGTTTTTGACTGCAAAAGAACACTTTTTTGGTGAAAAAAAGAAAGGAGAAACCCTAGATTATACCTTTGAAATCAAAAACATAGGGAAAAAACCACTACAAATTTACCGCATACAAACCAGTTGCCATTGTAGCACCTTAGAATGGACAAAAACACCCATAGAATACGGTCAGATAGCTAAAATTACTATTCATTATAATACAAAAGATGAAAAAGAAGGAGATGTAAGAAAAACATTTCTTTTGATGACCAACGCAAGCAATAGAGAAGAAATTTTTTATTTTAAAGGAACAATAAAGTAATTGTGAATTTTTAATTATGAATTGTGGATGAGTGCAAAATGTTGATTATAAGTATTTTGTATTCATTCACTATATACAACTCACAACTCACAACTAATTATCATTTGTTTAATTAAAGTTTTTTTGTACTTTTGCAAAAAAATAACTTATTAAAATCCTTTATAAAACTTTATGAAGACAAAAGATGAAATAGTACAAAACTGGCTTCCACGCTATACGGGAATGCCTTTGGATAGCTTTGGAGACTATATTTTGCTTACTAACTTCCAAAATTATGTAGATATGTTTGCAGAAAAATTTGCCGTTCCTGTCAATGGAAACGACAAACCAATGCGCTCTGCTACTTCAAAAGAAAATAACATTACCATTATTAATTTTGGTATGGGAAGTGCTATGGCGGCTACTGTAATGGATTTATTAGCGGCTATTATGCCAAAAGCAGTATTATTTTTGGGCAAATGTGGTGGGCTAAAAAACAATATGAAACTAGGAGATTTGATTTTGCCACTTGCTGCCATCAGAGGCGAGGGAACAAGCAATGATTATCTGCGCCCTGAAGTACCTGCCTTGCCTTCTTTCCGCTTGCAACGCTCTGTTTCTTCTATGATTAAAAAACACGAATTAGACTATCGTACTGGCACTATTTATACCACAAACAGGCGTGTTTGGGAACACGACGAAGCCTTCAAAAACTATCTTATAGAAATCCGTGCTATGGGTATTGATATGGAAACTGCCACTATTTTTACGGTGGGGTTTGCTAATGATATTCCTCGTGGTGCGTTACTTTTGGTTTCTGACAATCCTATGACACCAGAAGGCGTGAAAACCTCTGAAAGTGATAAAACTGTTACTACTTCTTATGTGGACAAACACCTCCAAATTGGGATAGATTCTTTGATAGAACTTGCCAATTCTGGGGAATCTGTCAAGCATTTGCGTTGGGATTAGCAGCGTTCAGTAAATAACTTTTGGAAAGTTTTAAACTTTCCAAAAGTTAAACAAAATTAAACCTACTCTTGATTAGCGTAATAAAAATAGGTATCCACAAGCTCCAAAGCACGTTTTATTGCTTCATTGATGGGTAAACGCCCTTCTCCCAAATTTAGGTCAATGGCATACATTTTATAATAAAAATCTCTTATAAGTGGGATAAAACCTCCGTTTTTGATACTTTCAACGGCTTTTTCATAATCCTCCTTATAGTTTTCTTTGATTATACGACAAGTAGCAAGTAATTTCTGTCCGTTTTTGTCTGTGGTTGCAGAAAATCCAAATAAACGACAAATAAGCCCTCTATGCTCATAAATGGTGCAATAACCAGTTTTTCCGTTGGGCAAAAAAGGTGCAAAAAGTACACAAATTCCATCATTGGTTACTTCATTATTAGTATCATTAAGGATATTTTTATTATTGATTTTATCCAAAAATATATCTACCATATTTTCTTTATATAAGTGGAATGCCAACGGCAAAAACTCCAAAATAGTAGCTTCTATGTTAGGTTTTTTGCAACATTCTCCACAACCGCTTTTGCAACCAAGTTTGGTATTTTCTTGAAAAAGTGCAATTTCTGCATCTAAAATATCAAATACACCTTTTACGGCTTGTATTTTTTCTTCTAATTCCATTGTGAGTAATTCTGAATTTTTAATTGTCCACAAAATTAGCTAAATTATTTGGTTATTTGATAAAAAATAAATCCAACTTAAACTCAATATAAATTAACAACAATGACAGATTTGGAATTTGATATTTTAGATGAATTATATTTTGTAGAAACCTTTGAAAATCTACACAAAAGACTTAATTTAGATAAAATATTGCTTAAAGATAGTTTAAAACAACTTTTGAATATTGGTTGGATTAAATGCTTTTCTGAAAATAGAGAAGAAATTTTTACAGATTTAACAAACTTTACAGGTTTTGAACAAAAATTTGATAAATATTCCTATCTCGCTACAAAAGCAGGACTCACAGCACATAATACACGCTAAATAGTTGTGAGTTATGAGTTATGAGTTATGAGTTATGAGTTGTGAGTTAAATACAAAAAATTGATAATCAATATTTTATCTCAATAAAACCATTTTAGCATTTTGGTTTGATTTTAGCCTTTGCAAAATAATTTTTGCTGGGCTTATCTTATTCAAAATCAAGTAATTACGAACAACTCTCAAACGTCTTTCTGCATAAGTACGCCCACGCCTTTCTTGGTCGTTTGTACCAATAATGATTTTAAGCGTAATATTTGGATATTTTCTTAAAACAAGCAATGTATTATCTAATATTTTTTGAGTTTTTGGAAGAAGGTCTGATTTTTCTTCGTCAAAAAGTAAATCTTCATCAAAAAGTGCTTTTTCAGCATCTGAAAGTGGAAAAGCCTTTTGTGGCGTGATGATTTCTATAGGTTGTCTAATGATAATTTGCGTTCCTTCTACATATTCAATACGGTTGTTATTGCCACTAGAAAGCGGTAAAGCACGTTTATTTTTGTTTCTGTCTATAATATTTCGCCACGCCAACGAAACTTCTAAGGCATTGCTCACGCTACGTGCAGGCGCATTGCGTGCCAAAGAAACATCATAACTTATACCAAAAGTATAATTAGGTTTCTCTAATTGTAGCCCAAAAACCGCAATTCCCGCTGAATTATACCAAAGACCTGCACCAACAAAAGAACGCCTTGCGCCTTCATCAAAATTATTGAAATAATAACGCCCCAAACCACCAATATTAGCCGTAGTTTGCGGATTACGGACTATCAGACGGAAGTTTGGGTGAATGCTAAACTGTTCATTATCAAAGACTTTCATTTCTCCTGAAAAAATAGCTGTAATAGGCAACGTGCTAGGCTGATTATAAAAAGACAAATCAGGTTTATTGAGGTAATAAAGCCCTATTCCGAAATAATAAGGCACTTCTTGTCGCAAATTTTCTTTATAAAATAACATTCCTGCATTGACAAGTGCATAACTAGAACGAAAAACAGGTATTTTCTCGTTGATAGGCGCATTTGCATCAAAACCATCTAAATATTGGCTTTCTGTACGTATTTCAGCTGTATTGATGCTCCGCTGGAAAAAACCACCTTGCAAACCAAAACTCAAAAAAAGTTCGTTTTCTACCTGCAAATTATAGGCAAAAGTAGCTAAAATCCCCGTTGTACGAAGCAGGCTGTTCGTTCCTGCAGACTCATTGAGTAGGCTCAAACCTGCCGCACCACGGTTGGTAGTTTTTTTCTTATCTAAAAGTGGATAAATAAACGTAAAAAGTGCCGTAGAATAGTTTTGTCCTGCGCCTATGCGTTGGTTGCGTATGTTTAGGCGTGCCGACATCTCGCCATTGAGGCTGATACTCGCAGGATTTGTAAGCGTGGGAGCATAATAAAATTGAGAAAAACGGCTTATCTGTGCCACACAGCTATCCAGAGGTAATAAAAATATTACCCAAAATAAAATAAATCCCAATAAAAATGGCAAAATATTGATTTTCAAAATTTTCAAAATTCCTTACTAAACCTAGTCGTAGTGTCCCATTACGACTCAAAAAGTGTATTGAGCGTCCCGCTCCCATATTATTATAATTAAAAACAAGCGGGACGCTTGCATACATTAAATAGTTCGTAGTGGGACACTACGACTAGGATTTTTCACAATTCAAGATAAACAAATCACACAAAAATACGTTTTATCCTCAAATAAGCAATATAAATCAATAAAAAACAAAACATTTAAAAAATATTTAAGGGGAAATTTCAAGAAAAATCAAAATATTTCCTAATATTTCTTAAATTTGATAATAATAGCATCTTTATTGCGTTACTAATTGTTGAAGTTAAAATAAAAATAGATATGAATTTCAGTATGAATTTTAAAAATTTAAGTTTTATGAAAAAGACATTTTTGGTAGTCTCTCTACCTATTATTGTGATGGTTTTTGGGTTTACTAATCCTAGTTTTTTTAGTAATATCCGCAAAAGTTTTAGCGGGGCAAATGCGCTAGCAAACTACGAAAAAGTGGAGGCTGATACTAATCTTGTGCTTAAACCAAACGCCGCACTAGAGAAAAAAGCCGTACTTATTGTGTCTATTTTGAAACGTGAGCATTATAAAAAGCAAAACCTCAATGATTCTCTTTCCTCCTTTATTTTGGATAAATTTATCAATGAATTAGATAAAGACAAACTGTATTTTCACGCCACTGACATCAAAAAATTTCAGAAATACCGTAATAAAATTGATGATGAACTTTCGCAAGAAACAACTAATTTAGTTATTCCTTTCAATATTTATAACACTTTTACCAAACGTGTGCAAGAACGTATTGAAAGAAATCAGAAACTTTTGAAGGAAAAATATGATTTTTCTGCTGATGAATACTACGAAACTGACCGTGATTCTTTAGCGTGGCTTTCTTCTGAAAAAGAATTAGACAAAGAATGGCGCAAAATCATCAAAAACGAAATTCTAACTGCCAAACTGA
This sequence comes from Raineyaceae bacterium, assembly GCA_043772375.1. Classification (GTDB taxonomy): domain Bacteria; phylum Bacteroidota; class Bacteroidia; order Cytophagales; family Thermonemataceae; genus JANYGM01. The sequence continues at coordinate 5,161 of JAYVGJ010000069.1, forward strand.
CAGGTGAAAAAGATACCGCTATTGTCAATAAATTAGGGAAAAGATACGAAAAATTCAAGAAAAATCTTGCTCAAACAAAGTCAGAAGAAGTTTTTCAACAATATATGAATTGCGTGACGGAATCTTATGACCCTCATACAAGCTATTTTTCACCTATTGATGCAAGCAATTTCAAAATGACTATGAATAGTTCTTTGGAAGGAATTGGTGCAAATTTGGGTACAGAAAATGATTATACAGTTATCAAAGGTGTGCGCCCTGGAAGCCCTGCTTTCAAAAGTAAAAAACTTGCTGAAAATGACAAAATTATTGGTGTAGCGCAAGGTGATGAAGGCAAAATGGTTGATGTGGTAGGTTGGAGAATAGACGAAACTATCCAACTTATTAGAGGTAAAAAAGGTACTGTGGTGCGTTTGTCTATACTTTCTGCAAAAGATGGCACAACTGCAAAACCACAAGAAGTACGTATGATAAGAGAAAAAATAAATATTGACGAGGCAGGACTTACCAAGAAAATTGTTGAATATGAAGAAAACAACAAAAAATACCGTGTGGGCGTTTTGACTATCCCAAGTTTTTATTTTAATGCAGAAGATTTTAGAGCAGGAAATCCTGACTATAAAAGCACCACCAACGACACTAAAAAGGCACTTTTGGAGTTTGAAAAGGAAAAAATTGATGCCCTCGTGGTTGATTTGCGCTTTAATGGCGGTGGTTCACTAAAAGAAGCTATTGATTTGACTAGTCTTTTTGTCAATAGAGGTGTAGTTGTGCAGGTAAAAGATGCTAATGGACGTATTTCTGCCTATAAAACAGATAATTTTGAAAAAATGTATGACGGGCAATTAGTAGTTTTGACTTCTCGCTTTAGTGCCTCTGCATCAGAGATTTTTGCAGGTGCTATTCAAGATTATAAACGTGGAATTGTGCTGGGTGAACGTACTTATGGCAAAGGAACAGTACAAAATATTATGGGTTTAGGTGAAATCTTAGGAGATAAAGATGCTCAAATAGGAGATTTGAAACTTACCTTGCAGAAATATTATAGGGCTAATGGCACCACAACGCAACTTTTGGGCGTTCAACCTGATGTAGAAGTTCCTTCTATGTTCTCTGGAAATGAATTTAGAGAAAGTATGGAAAAATCTGCTTTGCCTGCTGATGTGATACGCTCTGCTTCACCTGTGGCTAATAATACCGTTTCTCCTGAAATGATTGCACGCCTAAGAAAATCTTTGGAAGAAAGAAAAACATCAGACCCAGATTTTAAAAAATTGGTGTCAGATGTGCAGAAAATGCGTATTAGACGTAGTAATACAAAAGTTTCTTTGAATGAAACCAAACGCAAAAAAGAATTAGAAGAGCAAAAAGCTGAAAAGGAGCTTAATAAAGCACTTTCTTTGGAAGGAGAAGAAGAAATAACAACACCAATTCCTGATGCTACTGCAAGTGGCACAGCTCCAAAAAAGAAACTGGTTGAAAGCTATAAATCTCTGAAAGATTTGTACGTAAAAAATAGCGTGAGAGTAGCTATTGAAATGACAAAACCATAAAGTTTTTTTAGTTATGAATTATAAGTTGTGAATTATAAGTTAAAATACATTATACTTTGTATTTCAACTCATAATTCACAACTTATAATTCATAATTTAACCTTAATCCTCCTGTGTGTATGATAAGCAGACGTGCATTTTCTGGAAAATATTGCTTTTTGACAAGGTCAAAAACAGCATAAAATAATTTTCCTGTATAGACAAATTCTAGGGGAATTTGATGTTTTTGCGCAAAATGTTCTATAAATAATGCTAGTTCTGGTTTGTTTTTGGCATAACCTCCAAAATGATAATCTAATTCTAAAGAAAAGGTAGCCCCCAAACCCGCAAAGGGGGCTTTAATACAATTTTTCAGAAAATGATTTTTCAGAAAATCATTAACCTCATCTTTCAAAAAACCGCCATTTTTCAGGACAGAAACACCTGTAATTTGTTGGTTATCACGTTGATACAAATATTTTCCTGCAACCAAGCCTGCAAGCGTTCCGCCTGTGCCTGCACATACGCATACGTGAGAATAATTGTTAAATACTTCATCTTCAAGTATTTCTGTTGTTCCCTTTATAGCCAAATCATTGCTTCCGCCCTCTGGAATTAGATAAATATCTGAAAAATCAATATTTCTTAAATCAATGTTTTCTTTTGACTTTTCTTGTAAAATTTCTTTCAAAATATTTATAAAATCAGCTTTGTTTTTTTGCTGATAAGTGCTTCTATCCACATAAAAAAGCATCATTCCATTCTTTTGTGCGAGTTTCAGCGTGCTATTAAGTGGTAGAGTTTCCTCTCCTCTAATGATACCAATGGTTTTGAAATCATACATTTTTCCTGCAAAAGAGGTAGCCAAAATATGATTAGAAAAAGCACCTCCAAACGTCAGCAAGGTTGTTTTTTGCTGATTTTTTGCTTCTTGAAGGTTATATTTGAGTTTATAATATTTATTTCCTTGCAAAAGTGGGTGCGCCAAGTCTAAACGTAAAACATCTACACTAATATTGTTTTTTGTAAATAATTCATCTTCAATAGTTTGTATAAATTCTTTCATTTTTTGATTTTAAAATTATTTTTTAGAACGTACAAAAACAACAAAAAAGCCTTCAAATCTTTGAAATTTGAAGACTTTTTGTCGTAATTTTTAATTCGTAATTCGTAATTGAATAAAATTATTTAAATAAATTTCTAGAAATCACTAATTTCTGAATTTCTGTTGTGCCTTCTCCAATGGTGCAAAGTTTAGAATCTCTATAAAATTTCTCAACTGGATAATCTTTTGTGTAGCCATAGCCACCAAAAATCTGTACGGCATCATTAGCAACCCTCACACAGACTTCTGACGCATAATATTTAGCCATTGCTGATGCTGTCGTTACTGGTTTGTGCGCATCTTTAAGGTTGCAGGCTTTTTCAATAAGAAGTGTTGAGGCTTCTATTTCTGTTGCCATTTCCGCTAATTTAAAGCCTATTGCCTGAAATTTGCCAATGTTTTGCCCAAACTGATGTCTTTCTTTTGAGTATTGCAAAGCTGCTTCATACGCTCCAATGGCAATTCCTAACGACAATGCCGCAATAGAAATACGCCCACCGTCTAAAATTTTCATAGCTTGGTGAAAACCCTCGCCTACATTGCCTAGCATTTGGCTTTTATGCACACGTACATTGTCAAAAATAAGTTCTGTTGTTTCAGAGGCACGCATACCCAATTTATTTTCTTTGCGCCCAGCCGTAAAACCTGCCATTCCTTTCTCCAAAATAAATGCTGTAGAGTTACTAGACGTATTTGGCGCACCTGTACGAGTCATAATAACGGCTACTTGCCCTGTTTTTCCGTGAGTAATAAAGTTTTTCGCACCATTAATAATGAAATAATCACCATCTTGAACTGCTGTAGTCTTCATATTTCCTGCATCAGAGCCTGTATTTGGCTCTGTAAGTCCCCACGCACCAATCCATTCTGCAGTAGCAAGTTTTGGAAGGTATTTTTCTTTTTGCTCTTCACTTCCAAACATTAGTATTTGGTTGGTACACAAGGAGTTATGAGCTGCCATAGAAAGCCCAATAGAAGGATCAACTTTGGAAAGTGCCACTATTGCTGCCACGTATTCGTGATAACCAAAGCCAGAACCGCCATACTCTTCAGGTACGAGCATACCCATAAGTCCCATTTTGCCCAATTCTTTGAAAACATGGACAGGAAACTCTTGTGATTCGTCCCATTCCATCATTTGAGGCTTGATGTGTTTTTCTGCAAATTCTTTCACAGATTGCGTAATATTATCTAAAATTTCTTGTTTGTCTTGCTTTTCAATGGCTTCTGCTATCATTTTTTTAGGATTTTAAGTTTTTTAGGATTTTTATAGATTTTGACAAATTTTTTTATAGTTTTGGTGAAACTATACACAAAGATACAGAAAGTTTATTGAAATTGTTATATTTTATCTAAAAAAAATTCTATTTTCAAAAAAAAATTCTTACTCCACAAAAATATTACGCACAAAAAAAGTATTTTTACGTTTGAAAAATAAAATGCATCAAAAAGTATCAAAAAAAATCATAATTACTTAATCTCTCTAGAAAAATGACTACAAAAGACGCTGAAAAGCAAATTTCTGACCTTTCTGAAAAACTTTCTTACTGGAACGACCAGTATTACCAAAAACACAACTCTGTTGTTTCTGATTTTGAGTTTGATAAAACATTAGAAACACTCCAGAAGCTAGAAAAAGATTTTCCAGCACTCAAAAAAGATGACTCTCCAACGGCTCGTGTGGGCGGAAGCATTAGCAAAGATTTTGCCAGTATTCCGCACAAATATCCTATGCTTTCTCTCGGAAATACCTATTCACAAGAAGAATTAGAGGCTTTTGATAAGCGGGTAAAGACTTTTTTGGGAAATGATGCTGATGTAGAATATATCTGTGAACTCAAATTTGATGGCGTTTCTATGAGTATTACCTACGAAAACGGAAAACTTGTGCAGGCAGTTACACGTGGGGACGGTGTGCAGGGAGATGATGTTACGGCAAACGTCAAAACTATCAAAACTATGCCTTTATCTCTCAAAGGAAGCGGTTTTCCTACAAAATTTGAGGTACGTGGAGAAGTTTTTATGTCGCACAAAACCTTTGAACGACTCAACGCTGAAAAAGCAAAAAATGGTGAGCCTTTAAGCGCAAATCCACGAAATTTAGCCTCTGGAAGTGTTAAACAACAAGATTCTAGAGAAGTGGCAAAACGTGGTTTGGACTGCTTTTTATACTTTCTTTTGGGTGAAAAATTACCTTACAAAACGCACGAAGAATCTATCAAAGCACTTACAGAATGGGGGTTTAATGTATCTCCCACCTACAAAAAGTGCAAGAATATGGCAGAAGTCTTAGAATATGTAGCAAAATGGGACACAGACCGCAAAAAACTACCAATGGACACAGATGGTGTAGTTATTAAGGTGAATGAATTTGCCAAACAAGAAGAATTGGGGCTTACTGCAAAAAGTCCTCGTTGGGCTATTGCTTACAAATATCAAGCAGAAAGCACGCCTACACTTTTACAATCCATCACCTATCAAGTCGGCAGAACGGGTGCAATCACGCCTGTAGCTGAATTGAAGCCTGTTTTGCTCTCTGGAAGTACTGTAAAACGTGCTTCTTTGCACAATTCTGATTTTATTGAAAAACTTGATTTGAGAGTTGGAGATACAGTTTATGTGGAAAAAGGGGGCGAAATTATACCAAAAGTTACAGGCGTTGATTTGAGCAAACGCCCACTTATTAGTTCTCCGCTTGTTTATCCTACGCATTGCCCAGAATGTAACACAAAACTTGTTCGTAATGCTGGTGAGGCTAATTATTATTGCCTCAATGAAAACGGTTGTGCGCCACAAATCAAAGGAAAAATGGAGCATTTTGTGGAGCGCAAAGCTATGGATATTGATAGCTTGGGTGAGAAAATCATAGAACAACTCTACAATGCAAAAATAGCGACTACTTTTGCTGATTTTTACGACCTCACACACGCTCAACTTACGAGTTTAGACCGTTCTGGTGATAAACTTTCTACAAAAATACTCAAAGGCATTGAGGAATCTAAAAAAATGGATTTTGATAAAGTGCTTTATGCGCTTGGCATCAGGTTTGTGGGGAGCGGTGGCGCAAAAAAACTCGCTGATGCCCTTTTGAGCATAGATAAAATGATGACTTGTACAGTTGCTGATTTTACGGCAGTTCCTGAAATTGGTGATAAAATTGCGCAAAGTTTGGTAGATTATTTCAAAGACCCAGAAAGCATCAAAACCATTGACAGGCTAAAGAAAGCAGGTGTAAACCTCTCTCAACAGCCTAAAAACGTGGTTTTGGCAAGTAACAAACTTTCTGGGAAGAGTTTTTTGGTTTCTGGTTCGTTTTCTAAATTTAGTAGAGATGAGTTGCACGCTTCCATTGAGGCAAATGGTGGCAAACTCACGTCTGGTATTTCTGCAAAACTTGATTATTTGATTGCAGGCGACAAAATGGGACCCGCAAAACTAGAAAAAGCTACTAAACTCAAAGTTACAATGATTTCGGAAGATGACTATATCAAGTTGATTGGATAGAAATTTGAGTTTTGGATACTTCACGAATAGCCAGTGGCTTTCGTGAAGTATCTGAGTTTTAGGTTTATAAATCCGCAATTATTCTAGTGTATTTGAAGAAATTTTTGCGCCATAATAATCCCTGTTCATACGTGCAATAACAGCCAAAGAAATGCCTTTTGGACACTCCGCAGAACACGCCCCCGTATTAGAACACGCTCCAAAGCCTTCTAAATCCATTTGAGCAATCATTTTTTCGGCACGAGCATCTTTTTCTGCTTGTCCTTGTGGCAAAAGTCCCAAATGAGAAATTTTTGCACCCACAAAAAGCATAGCAGAGGCATTTTTGCAGGCAGCCACACACGCACCGCAACCAATGCAGGCAGCTGCGTCCATTGCGAGGTCTGCATTCGTTTTTGGAATAGGAATTTCGTTAGCATCAACCGTAACGCCAGTATTTACCGACACAAAACCGCCCTGTTGAATAATACGGTCAAAAGCACTTCTATTTACTGCCAAATCCTTCACCACAGGAAACGCAGCAGCTCTCCAAGGCTCAATAAAAATAGTGTCGCCATCTTTAAAACTACGCATATGTAGCTGACAAGTAGTTGTTTGTTTAGGTCCGTGAGGCTTTCCGTTGATATAAAGGCTACACATTCCGCAAATTCCCTCACGACAGTCGTGGTCAAAAGAAACTGGCTCACCTCCATTTTTCAGCAAATCCTCGTTCAAAGTATCTAGCATTTCTAAGAAAGACATATCCGCAGAGATGCCCGTAACCTTATAATCTACCATTTTGCCTGTTTCTTTGGTGTTTTTTTGTCTCCAAATTTTCAGGGTGAGGTTCATTGTTTTTTCCGTTGTCATATTGATTATTTTGATTTTATATATGAATTTTTACGTTAAGTTTTTTGTTGATTTCCTTATTCGTTTATGTGGATTTTCAGTATCAAAAACTGTGTTTAAATATAATTCTTTTACTTCTATTTCAGCCTCTGCAATTTTTATTTTTTCGTTTATGTTGCTGGTCATACGCATTATCCAATCATTGTTTAAAGTACGTTTGTAGCTCATTACGTGAACTTTCTCACTATCTACCAACCAATATTCCTGCAGACTTTCCAAAGTTATGTAACAACTTAATTTTTCTGTTCTATCATAATCATTAGTATTTTTTGATGTTATTTCTATGATAATGGCAGGATTTAAAAGTACGTCTATGTCTTTTTTTCTATCAAAAATGCCTTCTCCATAGCCCACAATCACATCTGGATAAACATATCGTTCATAAGCAGGGATTTTCACAAGCATACGACTAATATAAATGATAAAACCTTTGTGCTTTAAATTTATGCCTAACTGTCCAACAATATTGGTCATCATTGAACAATGGTCTATTGGCACACCTTCAATAGGTACAATAATACCTGCGTGATATTCATTTTTATAAAACGTAGTACTTTCCAAAAGCAAATATTCTTCTTCTGATACTTTTGTAAGTGTTTCCATCTTGATTTCGAGATTTATATTTAATTTTTGCTATCAAAAGTTACTTCTGTATAAATATCTTTCAAACTTATTTCACATTCTCCAATTTTTATAGTTTCGTTAATATTGTCGCTTATGTGCCTCACCCAGTCATCATAATTATCCAGACTACGTTTATAACTTACTATTTTCATTTTAAGGCTATCAAATAACCAATATTCCTTTAAACTCTCCAAAGTCAAATAACAATCTAATTTATCATTTTTGTCGTAATTTGCTGTACTTTCTGACAAAACTTCTACAATAATACTTGGATTTAAGAAAACATCTATACCATTTCTTTTTTCTTTTTCTGTTTTTCCACAAATAACCATCAAATCTGGATAAACATACTTCTCACATTCCTCTAACTTTACCAAAATATCACTATGATAAACCCTGCAATATTTGCCTCGCAAGCACAAAGTAAGCGCAAATATCAAATTTGTTACAATTAAATTATGGTCTTCTTGTGTACCAGCCATAGCCACTATTTCGCCTGCGTGGTACTCGCTTTTGAAAGTTGCTTGACTTTCCAAAAGCAAATATTCCTGTTCTGATACTTTTGTAAGTGTTTCCATTTGATTTTGAGAATTTATATTTAGGCAAATCTTTGTAATAAACGCTCTTCTAATTCTTCTGTTTTACTTTCAAAGCGTTCAAAGCGTTTCTGATAGATTTTGCTAAAAGTCTGTTCTACCAATTTTCTTTCTTCAAGTGTCAATCCATCAAGAAAAATGGTATATTCTTCTGCTATTTCATCTTGTTTTTCAGTTGATACACTAAGGATTTTATTTATCCAATGATGGATTATTTGCTCTGCTTGGTCATTTTTCATAATCTTCTATGGCTTTTTGTATTTCTAACCGTCTTTTTTCCATTCCTTTTAAGATTTTTCTATTTAATTTTCAGTATCAAAAGCCACACCAGCATAAATATCTTTCAAAGCAATTTCACAATTTCCAATTTTTATTTTCTCGTTGATGTCTTTATTGGTCTGTATTGTCCAATCATCATTTATAACACGTTTGTAACTAATTGCGTGCATTTTTAGGCTATCAAATAACCAATATTCTTTCAAAGAATCTAGGGTTAAATAACATTCCAATTTATCTTTTTTATCATAGCGTGCCGTACTTTCCGACAAAACCTCTATAATAATACTTGGATTTAAAAAAACATCTATTCCCTTTCTTTTCTCTTTTTCTGTTTTCCCACAAAACACTACTACATCTGGATAAACATACTTTTTACATTCTGCTAATTTAACTAGAGAATCACCATAATAAACCCTACAATCACTTCCCTTTATGCAAATATACAGTTCCCCACCAATATTACTTACTATTTTATGATGGTCTTCCTGTGCCCCTGCCATAGCCACAATCTCGCCTGCGTGGTACTCGCTTTTGAAAGTTGCTTGACTTTCCAAAAGCAAATATTCTTCTTCTGATACTTTTGTGAGTGTTTCCATTTGATTTATTTTAAAAACAATAACTGTTTTTGTCTTTAACTTCCCAAAAGTTTTTTCAACTTTCGGGAAGTTGAACGCAAATTATTTATAACTTCTTTGGCTCGGAACTACGTTTTCAAATACAAGCATTTCTTTATGTAATTCTTCCTGTACGTTCTCACCTTTGTATTCCCAAGCAGAAACAAACTGGAAATTAACGTCATCACGCATTGCTTCGCCATCTTTTTCGTATTCTTCTCTGAAGTGTCCGCCGCAAGATTCATTTCTTGCAAGTGCGTCATCTATCATTAGCTCACCAAGTTCTATCAAATCAGCCACTCTGTAGGCTTTTTCTAGTGTTTGGTTAAATTCTTCATTTGCACCACTCACACGCACATTCGTCCAAAACTCTTTTTTGAGTGCTTGTACTTCTTTTTTGGCAAATGTAAGCCCTTCTGCACTCCTTGACATTCCGCAATAATCCCAAATAAGTCTGCCCAAAACCTTATGAATTTCATCAACCGTTTTCGTTCCTTTGATAGCAAGAAGTCTATTGATACGCTCTCTTACGTCATTTTCAGCTTTTTTGAAATCTGGGTGTTCAGTAGAAATTTTTTCATTTGACATTGGCGCAAGATAATCACCAATAGTGTAAGGAATAACAAAATAACCATCAGCTAAACCCTGCATCAACGCACTTGCGCCCAATCTATTTGCTCCGTGGTCAGAGAAATTAGCTTCTCCCAAAGCATAAAGTCCTGGAACTGTTGTCATTAGGTTATAATCTACCCACAAACCGCCCATTGTGTAATGCACCGCTGGGTAAATCATCATTGCAGATTTATAAGGGTTTTGGTCAGTAATTTGTTGGTACATTTCAAACAAATTACCATATTTAGCCGCAATAAGTGCTTCTCCGTCACGTTGGATAGCATCTGTAAAATCCAAATAAACGCCCAAACCTGTTTTCGCTACGCCACGTCCCTCATCACATACATACTTGGCGTTGCGTGAGGCAACATCACGAGGCACAAGGTTACCAAATGCAGGATATTTTCTTTCTAAGAAATAATCTCTTTGCTCTTCTGTCAAGTCAGCAGCTTTAAGTTGTCCACTTCTGATTTTTTCAGCATCTTCTTTGGTTTTTGGCACCCAAATACGTCCATCATTTCTCAAAGATTCAGACATCAACGTAAGTTTTGACTGGTGGTCGCCAGACACAGGAATACACGTTGGGTGAATTTGCGTAAAACAAGGATTAGAGAATACAGCACCTCTTTTATGCGCTCTCCAAGCCGCAGAAACATTAGAACCCATTGCATTAGTTGAAAGGAAAAATACGTTTCCATAACCACCCGTACAAAGCAAAACTGCGTGTGCAGAATGGCTTTCAATTTTGCCTGTTACAAGGTCTCTTACCACAATTCCACGAGCTTTGCCATCAACAACAACCACGTCCATAAGCTCCGTACGAGTGTACATTTTCACTTTCCCAGTAGCAATTTGACGACTAAGCGCAGAATAAGCACCCAAAAGTAGTTGCTGTCCAGTTTGTCCTTTCGCATAAAAAGTACGTGAAACTTGCGCTCCACCAAAAGAGCGGTTTGCCAAAAGTCCGCCATATTCACGAGCAAAAGGCACACCTTGCGCCACGCATTGGTCAATAATATTGATAGAAACTTGTGCCAAACGGTACACATTTGCCTCTCTTGACCTATAATCACCGCCTTTTATGGTATCATAAAACAAACGAAAAATACTATCACCATCATTTTGATAGTTTTTAGCGGCATTTATACCGCCTTGCGCTGCAATAGAGTGCGCTCTGCGTGGGCTATCCTGATAACAAAATGCTTTTACATTATAGCCAAGTTCTGCTAGCGAAGCTGCTGCAGACGCTCCCGCAAGCCCAGTTCCTACAACAATAACGTCATATTTACGCTTATTAGCAGGGTTTACGAGTTTCATATTGAACTTGTGTTTTTCCCATTTTTCAGCGAGTGCGCCTGCTGGGACTTTTGATTCTAGCTTCATTTTGTGGATATATTTTGATAATTTGTTATATTTTTCTGTGCTGATATTGTACTTTTTATGGTTGCTTTATTGTCTTTTCTTATGTAGAAATAACTTTTTGGACTTTGAAATGTTTTTGATTTTTTGTTGGTAAATTTAAGGCTAACTAAATAAATCTAAAATTGGTTCTTTTGTTATTTTTTCAATATTTTTATTTTGCCATTTTCCTTCTTCTTTGCGTTGTTTAAAAGTCTTATTTACTTTATGCTTTTCTGTTTCTTTAAGCATTATTTCAACTTCTTGATGTGCATTTTTTATTCTCTCTTCTGCCATACATATATAATCTTCCGACATTTCTATTCCTATATAATTCTTATTCAGAAGTTTACTTGCTACACAAGTAGTACCACTCCCTGCATAAGGGTCAATTATAATTCCTTCATTTTCGTCTAAAATGGAATGAATACAACGTAATGGCAAGGCTAGCGGAAATGGTGCTGGGTGCGGATTTTTCTGTTCTGGCGAAAATCTCCAAATAGAAGTCATCAAAGCATGTTTTGACAAAAGTTCTTTTCCAATATTATTTTTATCTTTTGGTTTGTAAAGCCAATAAATCCGCTCATCAACTTGCCAAAACCTCCAACCCCTAATATTTGCAGCAATGGCTCTATCCCAAATAATCTCCTGCCTAATAAGCCAGTTAGTTTGATTTAGCCACGTAATAGGGTGCATCATTATACCATTTTCCCACCTAGTTTTATGATTGTAAAAGAAACTTCCCCCAGGTTTTATTACTCTGTAAAGCTCATTTAATACTTCTATTTGATTTTGTTGATAAGTTTTTTCATCTTGTTTATCACTAATTACATCGTATTTAACATTTTTGACAAGCCAACCTTTTTTATTTTCTTGTTTATTATAAGGTGGAGATGTTACACCCATATCAACGCTTTCATCTGATAAAGTTTTTAGCACTTCCAAAGTATCACCCATCAATATTTTATCAATCATTTGCTTATTAGTTTTTGGTAGAATTTCTTAATAAAATATTTTTTGTATATTTCCAATTCAGTTTCTCCTAACAAATATACAATTTTCACGTCTTTCTCATCTATAAAATTTCTATAATCAAAATCACAACTCCTTAGGTATCTTCCTTTCACATCTCCTTTTGGGAAATGTTTTTGTAGTTTTTTATCAAAATTGGCAATAAAACTATCACAAATAAACGGAAATTCAATTATATAAATCAATTTCCCATCAATAAAACCACTTACAAGAAGTTGTGGAGCTTCTCTTTTATCTTTTTCAAATCTTGCCCAAGTATAATCAGTATAATTTCCACCCCCATTCAGTTTTCTACGTGTTTTTTTATCTGGATTATGAAAATCAACTGAATTGATATTTTTTGGTTTCGCTTCACAATATAAAGGATTTCCTCCTATAATTGAAGATTGTTGAAAACCATTAAAACCTATTTTCCCCTCACTATGTTCATACCCCGCAATGGTTACTGTGAGATATTCACGTAATGTAGATGAATTTTTATCATTCATATACATTGTAAGTAGGTCAGATAATAAAGAAATTATTGTTTCTTTTGATGAATTTAATAGTCTTGTGGTAAAGTCTATATGTTTTTGTGTAGAATAAATATTTAATATTTTAGATAATTCTTGGTTCATTTTTTTTGTTTTTTCTGAAAATTACATAAAATCTGCCACATACACACAATTTTACTAAAAAAATCCCTTAAAACAAAAAAAAGCCTATTTTCTCCAAAGAAAATAGGCTTATTTATAATTATTCAAAATAAGAAGTTTGCAAGAAAATTTACAATGATGTTCCTCCAGATACTTCTATGCGTTGCCCATTAAGGTACTTGGCATCATCAGTACACAAAAAAGCTACCACACCACCAATATCATCAGGCAAACCAACACGTCCAAGTGCTATCATAGATGCCAGACGACTATTCAAATCTGCATTATCCCGCACTGCACCACCACCAAAATCAGTTTCAATAGCACCTGGCGCAACTACATTGACCCTGATTTTTCTTTCGCCCAACTCTTTTGCTTGGTATTTGGTAAGCACTTCAATAGCACCTTTCATAGACGCATAAGCAGCATATCCATGAAATGAAAAACGTGTCAAACCACTAGAAATATTCACAATACCGCCACCATTTGCCATTATTGGTAATAATTTTTGGGTAAGAAAAAACGCTCCCTTAAAATGAACATTGACCATTGCATCAAATTGCGCCTCAGAAGTTGCTGAAAAAGGAGCGTGAACACCCGTTCCTGCGTTATTTACAAGGAACTCAATTTTGTCAGTAGCGAAAGTTTCTTTCAAAATATGTTCTAATTGCACAAAAAAGGCATCAAAACTTTTCACATCAGCCACGTCTAGTTGTAATATAGCGGCTTTTTGTCCCAGATGCTGAATTTCTTTGACAACGTTTTCAGCCTCATCTTTTTTACTATTATAAGTCAAGATTACGTCAAGCCCTTTTTTGGCAAGGCTAAGTGCCATATTTTTACCAAGCCCACGACTTCCACCCGTTACGATGGCTATTTTTCTAAATTGTTCCATTTTGTTGTTGAAATTTTTAGTTGAAATTTTAGTTAATTGAACAATGCAAAGGTACGCAACAAAAGCATATTTTTATGGTGAGAAGTTCAGTTTAAATGGTGATAGTTTCAGTTTTTTCCAATAAAAAAGTTTCTCTATATTGTTTTGGGGTTTGATTGGCAAATCTTTTGAAAAATTTTGTAAAATTAGAAGGGTCGTAGGTCAAAAGAGTTGCAATGGCGTTGATGGACATTTTGTTTTCTTCTAACATTTTCTTTGCTACATTCAAAATTTTTTCTTCAAAAAAATAGCAAGGAGGTTTTTGGGTAGTAAGTTTAATTACGTTGCTCAAATGCGTTGGGTGAATGCACAAAATATCAGCCAAATCTTTTATTTCAAACATTTCCATTGTTCTGCCTTCCACAATATCAAGTAAATGTTTGTCCACTTCTTTGAGAAAATCAGCAGTTATTTCGTGTTGTCTAGCAAATATTTTTTTAGGAATAACCATAAAATGATGTTGTAAAATTTGAATGAAATATTTTTTATAAAATGCTTTTACAAAGACGGATATTTTTCCTTGAGATATTTAAAATATCTTGGAAAATTACTATTAAATTTCTCCTTAAATTCCTTCTCAAATTCATTCTGTTTAGAATAATAACGCACGTAACCCATAAAAAATGTATTATTTGGCACAAATTTAAGCAATTTCTCTTTTTTGAATTTCTTGGTCTTAAAAGGTATTTCTGTAAGTCCAATTATTATTTCTTTGATAAGTGCAATTTTTAATTCTTTCTTTTCTGCTAAATTTTTCGTCAGGAAATCCTTATTTTTATAAAGCGTATCTAGCTTTTTAGCACCATTAAGCATATAATTATTAAAAATATCATCATCAACCTTGTCATTCATATAATACGCAAGTTGCGCAGAATTTTGACCAAATTTCTGTGTTAAAAACCTTATTGCGCCATAATCTCCCACAAAACTAGCCAAATTTTCGTTATAATCCACGTCATCTTTCACGTAAAGTGTGCCGTGAGTTAGCTCGTGAATGATAAGATTAGCCAAATCTCCTTCTTTTCGTGCCAACATACTGCTCAAAATGGGGTCATTGAACCAACCAAGCGTACTCCACGCACTCACCTGCTCCACATCTGCATCTAAGCCCATTTGCGCAAGCGTAACAGAATCTTTTTCTGCTTTTTTTCTGTCAAAATGCCCTTTATATGAGAATTTACCAAGAAAACCAAATTCCCACTGATGCGCTTTCAGTTCATAAGGCGCACTTGCCGTTACAATCCAAAGAATGGGTTTGCCTTTTTGGTCGTACATTTTCTCATAACTTTTAGAGGGATTTATACCCAAAGAATCCACAGAAAACCGTTTTATTTCAGCTATCAAGCGTATTTTCTGTTTCAAACTATCTGCAAAAGTAGGATTTTCTAAAAACTCATTAGTAGGTTTTGCGTTCCATAGTATTTTTGCTTGTCCTGTGCCTTGTTGTATGCCATACCAAACAAGTTCATAATACCAAATAAGTGCCAAAATCAACAAAAAAAGGCTTATTTGAAGTATTCTTTTAGTAATATATATGATTTTCTTAAACACTTTTTTTTGATGTATTATATATGATGTGTGATGTGTGATATTTTTTGCTACTTTTGTATTCTGTTTCTCTTCTCTGTATTTCTCTTTGTATTTCTTAGTGCCTACTTGTGCCTACTTGATGCCCTCAGTGTTAAAAACGAACTAATCACTTGAAAAATTACATGTTTATTTTATTATTTTTTATGTTTTCTGTGCCAATAATGGCGCAAGATACCATTAAAAATACAAAAAAAGATACGCTAAAACAAAAAGAAAATGTACCTATCAAACCAAAAATAGTTCCACTTACCAAAAAACAGCGTTTTAACAAAAAATTCAAATATAAGATTGCCCTTGATGGTACGCTAATGACAGGTAACGTAGAACGCAAACTAGGCGTTTTTCGCACAGATATTGCTCATATTGATAGTGTTTTTGAGTTTGCAATGAGTCCACGTTTTGCGTATGGTGAGCAAAATGGAAAACTTGCTGAAAGAGAATATTACACGGACCTAACAGCCATTTTATTCCCCAAAAACAAGGTTTATGCACTTGCTTTTGGTATTTTGGAGCAAAGTAACCTGCGTGCTATTCAGTTTCGTAGTCAGGCGGGGGCTGGTATAGGCTTTCATATATTCAATAAACCTAATAATATGCTTTCTCTTACGAATGTTATTATCCACGAAAAGACTGATTTTCAAGATGATACCAAAAAAGAAACAATAGAACTTGCCCGCAATTCTACTCGTTTGAAAGGAAAACATACGCTAATTTCCAAAAAACTTGTTTTTTCTCACGTTACTTTTATGCAACCTTCCATTACAGACATCAAAAACCTGCGTTGGAACACGCTCCTAACGCTGGAAGTGCCTATTACCAATATTTTGCGTTTTCGTGTTACGTATGAACGCTTTTATGAAAGTATTGTTGTGAATAACCGTAAAAACAATGACACACGTCTTGTAGTGGGTTTGGCTCTCGCAAACTTCTAATATTTCTGTTCAGAAAGATTAGAAAAACTGAAAAATACTATCAACGTAATTGATAATTCGTAATTAGACCTCCTGCGAAAGTAAATAATCAAACAAATTTATTTTTATGATTGTATAGCCTTATTTAATTTTGGGTTTTTAGTATAATTTTGTCAAATTTATTTGCTGGCATTTTATTAACTTGTCTCATTTTCATTTTTTCTAGCCAGCCTGATTTTTCATCACTTATCAACGTCAGGAATTTTTCTAATCTTTTGCTCTTTTCCATAATTCTATATGATTTATTGATGTTATGTAAGAGTGTTTTTGGGAGTACTTAGATAACGACATTACTAATTTGTATTCAAAACTTCGTAGCCGCTTGATTTATCAAGTGGTGTTTTGGCACAAAACAAATGAGGTAGAACAACTGGTGCGGAATTTATCAAAGAAA
>JAYVGJ010000070.1:0-4858 GCA_043772375.1 Raineyaceae bacterium
TGTTGCTTTCGCTTGTTTGGGCGACCACAAGGGTCGCACCCTACATTTAAATACATTTTCCTATAAATGCTTGATAATCAAATAATAAAAACTCTAATGTATTCCTCGTATATACCAACCACAGTGCGTATATACAAACACATCTTGCGTAACTTATTAATTATATATTCATATTTTATCACTTGATAATTTTGGCATTATTTTATTGTAGTTCAAATTACAGTAACTAAATATAAACTAACTATAAAAACTTCTTCCTTATGTTGAAAAACCTACTTTTTTGTGCTACCATTGCTACAATATTGCTCACAACGCAGGCAAACGCACAAACATCAGACGAGCTAAAACGTGCAGACGTGGCTTTCAATGCTGGTGAATATGAAAAAGCCTTACCAACTTACCTTTCTGCGCACAAAAGCACGCCAACTGATGCAATGCTTAACTATAAAATTGGCGTTGCCTATTTCCGTACTCCTGATGCAGAGGCACAAAGTAAAGCACTTAATTATTTGGAAGCCTCTCTTTCAAAAGTCACAGATAAAGTACCATTTAGGTTGTATTATTACTTAGGAAAATGCTATCATTTAGGCTACCAATTTGATAAAGCACAAGCTAATTTTGAAAAATATAAATCAAAAGTAAATAAAGATGACAAACTTTTTATAGATACACAACGCTCTTTGGTGATTGTAAGTAACGCTAAAAAGATTGTCAGAGATACTGTAGATGTACTTATTCAAAATCTTGGGAAAGATATCAACACGCCAAATACAGAATATGGTTCTGTTATTTCGGCTGATGAAAATCTGATGATTTATACACTTACCAAAAAAGATAAGTCTGGGCAATATGTAGAGCAACTTTTTACGGCTCGTAAGAAAAATTATTCTTGGAAAGAAAAACAACAAATTAGCTTCAAAACCTCTTCTAACGTAGGTTCTGTTGGGCTTTCTGCTGATGGGCAAGAACTTATCTTGTATATGGGTGGTGAAAATGGCAAAGGTGGCTTATTTATGAGCAAGCAACAAGCAGGGCAATGGGCAGAGCCTGTGAAATTCCCTGCACCTATCAACTCGGGCAATATGGAAAGTGCTGCAAGTATGACCACAGACGAAAGTGTAATGTATTTTGCCAGCAACCGTGCAGGTGGCGCAGGCGGACGTGATATTTATAGGGTTGAAAAGCAACCAGATGGCTCGTGGGGTAAGCCTGAAAATCTAAAAGAAATTAACACGCCTTTTGATGAAGATGCACCATTTATTCACCCAGACCGCAAAACGCTTTATTTTACCAGCAACGGACACAATACTATTGGTGGTGATGATATTTTTAAGACAACAATAGACGGTTTGAAATGTAGCGCACCAAAAAATATGGGTTATCCAATCAATAGCGTGTATAATGATAGTTATTTTGCGCTTTCTGCCAACGGCACAAAAGGCTACTTTTCATCTGATAGATTGGGTGGACAAGGTATGCAGGATATTTATTTTTTGGGTATTCCTGAAGAAAACGGCATTCCTTTGACTATGATAAAAGGCAAAATCTTAGCGGGAAATCCGCCAAAAGCCATTCCTACAAAAATAAGAGTTATTGATAAAACCACGAATAAGCCACTTAAACACGTTTATAATCCTAATGCCAAAACAGGTGATTATTTGATGATTTTCCCGCCAGGAAAAAATTATGATATGCTTATTGAGGCGGAAGGCTATTTGCCCTATTTGGTAAATATCAACATTCCTAATCAGACGTATTTTTACGAAATGTACCAAGAAATTACATTACAGAAAAAAATGGTTGATAACAAAGAAGTTGGGCAAGATATTGTGATTAAGCAGGATTTTAAAGCTCCACAAGAAGAAGATGCAACAAATTTTCAAGGTAGAAATCTAGATTTATATGATTTGATGGAAGATATTGCAGAATCTGAAGATACGGTTGCTCGTAATTATTTGCTAGACATTATGTACAATGAGGAAAGCATTGATGCTCAAGAAAATAGCACAAAAGAAGAAGCAGCTGTACAGGCTACTTTCTTTTATGATGACGCTTCAGGAAACCTCGTTGAAATGAATGTAGATGGCAAAAAAGTCAAAACTTTGAAAGCTATTGACACAAAAAACCCTCAAAACAATGATGATGAGTATTCAATAAATAAAGGAAATATTGTTTTAAATAAAACTTATACTGCTTTTTATCCTAGCAAAGAGGTTGTTTTGGACACACGAGCCAAAGTAGAAGTCTTAAAATTTGCTGATTATCTCAAGAAAAATCCAACGGCAGGCATGCAAATCATAGGTTATGCCTCATCAGAAGGAGATACAGATGCCAATATGAAATTATCAGAACAACGTGCCAAAGCCGCTTATGATTATTTCGTTCTGAATGGTGTAGAAGCTACACGTATCACCTACAAGGGCGCAGGAAGCAAAAAATCAGCAGACCCAGAAGCAGCACGCAGAAAAATGCGTAGAGCAGATATTAAGATTATGCCCATTGCAGACCTAAAAAAATAAGTCGGAATAGCCCCTAAATCCCCGAAGGGGACTTTAATACAAAATACAAAAAGGAAATACAATTACCTGTATTTCCTTTTGTCTTTGTATCCCAATCTCCTCTTATCTCTAAATTTTGAGTATTCAATGTTGAGGTTTGATATTTAATACTATATTTTACCTCACCCCTCATCAAATTTCTTCCCAATACAATTCATCTTTAACAAAAATGACTACTATAGCATGCAAATCTTCTTTTTCTTGTAAAAGAGTGTCTGTATCTCTATAATTTTTTAGTTGTGCAATGGCTTCAGCTTTCACTCTTTCAAAATCCTTTTTTTCATCTTCTTTTTTGATGTATTTTATCTCAAAAATGTACTGTGCGTGTTTATTTAAGTTATTTGAGCGAATAAAAATCTCCAAATCAACATAGCCACCTGTGGAAGTTTCTCTTTCTGTTGGAACATAAAAAAACCTACTTTCAATGGCATAAAGCAGCATTATCATTTTGACATATTTTTCATCAAAACGCTGAAAATCTCTATTGGAAAGTGCTTTTAAATTGCTTTCTACAAGGCGCAAATAAGGTTCAATGTTTCCTTCTGCCAAAGCACGCATTATTTTTGGGACTTCACTTTCTGGATATTGTAGTTCGTTTCTTTTCTTCAAAACAGTAGCGTAATACTGCCAATACAACTCCGAAATGACATAATTAGGGATTTTATACACGACTTCAATGCCAAAATAACCTGCTTTTTTGATAGTGAGGTTTCCTAAATAATACAAAAAATTGACAAATTCTACTTTTCCAAAGTGTTTGCTAAGGTCAAATTGATAAATTTGGTTTGTCTCTATCTCGTCTGTTTCTAAAATTTCTTCCAAAACTTTGGTATTTTCATCAATATTAGCCACCTCAAACATTTGTTTTAGTTTGCCATAATCAGGCATAATATTGGGGTCAAGCATTTGGGCAGGATATTCTTGTGTATCTTTGAAATTATCCAAAAAATACAACACCATATTAGCATTATAAATAGTGCCTTTTGCTTTAGTATTGAATTTATAGCCGTTGTACCACCATTTAAGGTCTTGCATAATGGTTTTTAAGCGTGTTTTATCATCCAAAACAAGTTCCAAAAGGGTTTTTACGTTGTCTTCCGTAAAACCTGCCAAGCCATTGAAATCTAAACTGTGGGTAAGATGTTTGACAATATTAAAACCACTTGTAAGGCTATCCAGCGTAATTGGTGACACCCCAGTAATAAAAAACCGCCCAACGCTTCCGTCTTCTGTAGCAATTTTGATAGTTTCATAAAACTTGCGCACATAACCATCTTTGGAAACGGAACTCTTAAATTCTGTGAGGTTTCTTATTAAGATTTCGTTTGTAAAATGGTCGTATTCGTCAATTAAAAGATAAATAGGGATTATTTGCTCTTTGTATGCTCTGAAGAAAAAAAGCATCATTTCAGCGGCATTTGTTTGCGCAAGAATTTCTGCTCTCTCTTCTTCGTCCAATAGTTGGTAAGTCTTTAGAAATTCTTTTAAAGTTGCCTTTACACTAAGCAAAAAACCTCTCTCACTACTTCTATTGGTTTGCGTGCTTATCCCGCTAAAATTAAATTTCAATACACGAAAACTACTTGCCAAAGGTGTTGGATTTTGCCCTATGTAGGTTTTGGAGAAGATTTTTTCAAATTTATGTTTTTGCCTAAGGTCGTAGTAATATTCCAAAATAGAAATAAAAAAACTTTTCCCAATCCTGCGTGGGCGCAAGAAAGACACAAAAAGCTCATTATTTTCTAATAATTCAACAAAAGGTGTTTTGTCTATAAAAACGTAATCATTTGTTATGATTGCTTCAGCGTTGCTCACACCATACGGGAATTTTATTTGGTTTTTCATACCACAAAGATACGCTTTTTTGCAATGAAATAAAATACAAAGAATTTTATTTATTTATTTCATTTATAATAAACAAAAAATAAAAATAAAAGTTATATTTGCCAATAACATTACCAAACGAGCCACTTTCGTTACTATTTAACTAATTAATTTGTTAATAAGAAATAATATATAATAGTCTGATAATCAAATAGTTTTAGCATCATTTTTTTGCAAAAGGTATCAAAGAAAACTGCCGTTGTTTGGTGTTTTAGCGTAGCGACCAACAACAACGAATTACGTGGAACAATACACACAAATAAAGAATACATCTTTTGTCCAAGTTCTTTGTGGTGTTGCTGCACTAAAACTCCAATAAAGGCAGTTTTTAATATCATTTTCAAATAGACCTTTTGCAAAATATTTCAACTATAATCATTTGACATACAGTATATTACATCAACTAAAATATCAAC
>JAYVGJ010000071.1:0-2656 GCA_043772375.1 Raineyaceae bacterium
CGCCAAAACAACCGTTTTTTTGTCTTTTTTATCTCCAAAAATATAAGAAGCTGTACCATCAAAATTATTAGCAATTTGGTAAAAATTAAGTGTATCAGACGTATTTCTGAAAAAAGGGTCATCTAGTGGGCGTACACGTGTATAAGAGGAAAAATTAGAGTAATTAAGTCCTGTCGTCCACTTTTCATTAGGCGCAAAACTCACATTGACACTTCCCACAAAGCGACTGGTTTGGGCGGTTTTCAGCTCATCAAGATTATTTTTTTGAAGTCCAAAATTCCCTGCAATGCTTAATTTATTCTTAAAAAGTGCCGTTGTGGTGGCTATGGTGTAGTTTTAAGGCAATAAAAAAAGCTAGTAATTTCTTACTAGCTTTTTGGGATATTTAGGCAAGGTCTTCTCTCCACTCAAATTTTACATCTCTATTAACATCAAAGCTATCAGAATTACTTATACATAATATTATAGTGTTCCAAGGAGACAGCATTCCTTTTAAATCTCCTTCATTGGTTTGATAATGAATATTTTTCAAACCCTCTTCAATATAATCTGGAAATTCAATCACTTCTTTTGTTTTTATATCTCCACTTTCTATTACTGCGGTGGTTTGTATAGAGGTAGAGATATGAATGGTTATTACAATGTTACCTGCCATATTTTCCCATTCAAGTTTATTCAAAAAAAAGTGTTCAACAAAAAAAGTATTTCCTAGATAATCTAATCCGCCAAAAAGACCTGTGAGACGATATTCCTTATCTGCTTGCTCGTCCCAAATAAAACTACTTTCATACTCACCATTTGGATAAATGGTGAGCATACCTTTGTTGATTTTTTGTTCTTTGGAGATTGCTAATAATAATTGTTTTATATCATTAGAAATCAAAGAGTTAAGATTTGTTTCTTTGTTAATAATATTATTATCCAAATCATAATAACTTGATTGCAAAACATAAGAAACAAATGTTTCACCTCTAGAATTTAATGAAAAACTAATATCTCTTAGGGATATTGATGCTTTGTCAAATTTTTCATAATCTGAAATTGTTTTTGAAATAATTAGTTGTTTTGTTTCTGAAATTGTCATTTTATTACTTTTTAAAGGTTAGAAATTGGTCTATTCTGTAGCGCACCATTACCATATCTAAAATCCACGTCAAAGCTATCAGGTCTTTTACTATTCCCTGTAAATTGTGGTTTTATTTCCACTTTCACGGTTACACCTGCATTAAGTTGGTTTCTCCATTCTGTTTCCATATTTGTCCATTCTCTTGGATTACCAAAAATGTTATTTTGACTAAATAATTGGGGAAAATAGTTAATTTGCTCTACTGGTCCGTTAAACTGTGCGCCTATCATATGTCCACCTTCATCATCACGTCCATTCGTTGGTACACCGTCTTTGAAAAATTTTGTTTGTGGTGTCTGAAAATTATCCCTTCTACTTGGTCCATTGCGTAATGTTGCTGTGATTTGTTTTACTCTTCCCAATTCATCTGTGAGATAAGTAACATAACCATTATCTACAATATAGGTGGCATCAGGCAATAATGGCACAACATTAAGAAGTTGGTTAGTGCCTGTAAGCGACTGACTATATGTACCAATAGGAGTACTTGGGCTTGCACTATTTGCTCTGATGGTTAGTATTCCACTAATCACACTAATAGTGCTTATAAACCCATTAAAACTTGGAGATTTATTAGAAGTAACGCTAAGATTACCAAGTGTGGCTACTACATTGCACAAAGTCATATCAACAAATATATTTCCATTTGCGTCATTACCCACACGTCCCTTATAACTCAAAGTGCGAATATACTCAAAATTCCATTCAAAATTAGAGCCATAGAGTTTTCCCCAAGCACTTATTTGGTCTGCACCAAAATCAGCATTGATAAACCTAGAAATATGCGTTAAATCCCATGTGCTACCACGTGTGGAACTGCCTTGTACATCAGCAAAAAAAGCATTTAGTTGGTCTTGAAGTTGCTGTTTTGTGTTTTGAGGCGTATCAAAAGCTAATAATGCTTGCACCATAGCAACATTAGTACAAATATTAGTATTTGCCCCTAAACCTCGTAAGGCATTACAAGCTATAGGGCTTTGCCCTGCATTGTCATAAACCCTTTGCATAATAGCTAAAATAGCTGACGTGGGTGTTGTCCCAGCAGGGCAAAAAGTACAAGGGTTAGTAATAACAGGTGGTTTTTGAACTTTTACATACTCCTTGTATTGACTTTCTAAAGATTTAGAAAACATCACCAAAGTACCAAGCAATCCGTGACCAAAAGCATCTACAATAGCTCCTTTTTGTTCTGTGTCAAGAGTTATCAGTATAAAACCTGTATTACCATTTTTTACGACTTTATATTCTCCATCTGAATCATTTATTACAAGGCAACCAGTATAATTGCTATATTTACTATTTCCTAATTCTTGTATAAGTCTTTCAAGTGCATTTTTTTTGGTTGTTTGGTCAGTTGCACTAAGGGCTTTAAAATTATTAGTAAGTGTAACCAAATCAAAAGCATCAGTTTTAATTTGCGTTGTTGGATTTGTTGTTGGGTAAAGTAAATTTTGCGTTTCTACCCTCCATAAAAACATATCAAGTGTTTCTAATGTTTCCTTGCCTACAACACCTTCTGTACTCAATTTT
>JAYVGJ010000072.1:0-2351 GCA_043772375.1 Raineyaceae bacterium
TATGGTGCGAGGGCGTAGTATGGGTTTTGTGGCAAGTGGTGCAAATAAGCGTACTTATGCCCACGAGCTAGGACACGGAGCTTTTGGCTTGGAGCATACCTTCCCAGAAATAGGGCAAAGCCTTTCTAATAACCTGATGGATTATGGAGATAGCACACACCTGACCCACAAACAATGCAAAGATATTGCTAAACGTAAATTTGTTTTTAATTGGTTGGATAGTGAGGAAGATGCAGAAAATGTAAATATTACAGATGAAGTTTTTGGTATAAGATATTTTTTAGACTTCCCATATAATGATAATAACTTAACCTCAGTATCACAAGGGGGCTTTATTCAGTATGTAACTCCTGACGGTGGTATAATTAAGTTGCCAAAAACATCAAGAGTTAATTTTTTAGGATATACTATTGAGGGAGATTTATCTAATCTTATGAAGAATGCTATTGGTACACTAATGGCATTTGAAGTAGATGGTAAAATATGGAAAGCTCATTTTAATAGTTTTATTGATATCAACGGAAATAAAACAGCACGTTTTCTTTACTATCGTACCGTTGTGAAAGATAATAATGGACAAAGCACTTTTTCATATCAACTTGAAAGCAAAAATAATACTTATCAACTTGCATCATCAAGTCCTTACCGTGTACTCATAGGAGTAGAAACTAGAAAATGCGAGATAACTACCTTCGCTATAGATTATACCCCCACATCACAAACAAATTATTTGACATTTAATGAAATTGCTCTAACTGGGCTTCATAAACAAACTGCAGGTATAGTTGAAATGCCCAACAAATACTGTCAAACTACTTATATAAGTAAAAACAGAGAGTTATATGATGCAGAAACAGGAAATTATCTAGTAAGAGATGGTAATATCCTAAATGAAAAAATAGCAATTTGGGTGGTAAATACAAATACAAGCGGATATACATCTTCTAATCCTTGGTCAAAAGCAACTCCACTAACTTAT
Source organism: Raineyaceae bacterium (assembly GCA_043772375.1). Classification (GTDB taxonomy): domain Bacteria; phylum Bacteroidota; class Bacteroidia; order Cytophagales; family Thermonemataceae; genus JANYGM01. The sequence continues at coordinate 980 of JAYVGJ010000072.1, forward strand.
ACAATAGGTGCCGCCACTTCTTACAAGGGAGTGACAGGCAAGCTTTTACGTGCAAATCATCCATTATTAAATATTGGTTGGAAGGCTCGTGACCAAGTATATAAAGAAGATTTACTAGATATGACAACTGAATTTAATGCATTATTGCTAAGAGAAATTCCAATATTTGTTACTCATAAAGTTTATTTTGAGCAACTTGGCACAGACCCTGCTATGAGGGAAACATTAAAAGCGAGTTTATGGATTGAATTAGTAGGCACAAATAAACCTTATGATTTAAAAAGTACGTCAAGAAATAATCTATCAGCTATACCACCCTATGCAGCCGTAATCATAGGACAATACTCTTTTTTTGGAGGTAAATTGATGTTCAATGATGACTATGGGAATTTTTCTTATGGATATTGGGGGAAATCTTACGGATATGATTATTCTACATTACGTTATGGAGCTTCTTGGGCGCAAGTTTTCAGCACCTTTAGTTTTGACCCCAAAAGAGATACATATATGGTGCAAACAGGTTTTAACTCTAATACAAGATGATGAAAAACAAGAACATAAAAATAGTATTGTTGACTTTTATTTTGTTATCTAGTTATTGTGCCTATCTCCTTATGAAACCAATAACGAAAAATAACATCTCAATAGACCGTTTAGTTTATCTGAAAAGAAATAATACGCCATTTACAGGTATATTAGAAGTAAATGAGCCACCAGATAAAGCAAAATATCAATATTGCAATGGTATTCCCTGTGGTAAGTGGGAATATTATTATAATAATGAGCGAATTAGTCATGGAGTATATTTGGATAAAACTTTGCTTTCAAAAAATATTCTCAACCTGATTGGATTAGATACATTTGCTATTGATCATTGGACAGAAGGCGAAAGTCTTGATAAAGACCCATCTTCATTAACGTTTATTATACTCAAGTCTAATTCTTTTTTTGATGCAGATAAAAAACAGTATGAAAATTATTTTAATGACCTTGCACATACTATCGTTAAGGATGTAAAAATACCTTATAGTGATTTATATTTGTATTTTTCAAAAGGATTGCATTATGATAGTGAAAAGTATGAAGTAGAATATTGGATAATGAATGGGAAACCTGTCAGAAAGACAAAAGAAAATATTGATAGCCTTGTAAAAGTAAGAAAAACCGCACAAAGAAAATAGGTAAAATCAATATTTCCCCTTTAAAAAGACGAGAGGAAAAAGTGATTTTAGTGCCTGTAAATGGTGCTACTGCACCTAGTGTGGGCGTTTTGCAGACGTATTTAGACAGCGTTTATAGGCAGGCAAACGTGAGATTTACAGTTACAGAAAAAACTGGTTTTAGGTTTAATATAGACTCTGTGGGTGTGGCA
>JAYVGJ010000073.1:0-4752 GCA_043772375.1 Raineyaceae bacterium
TGTAGGGTGCGACCCTTGTGGTCGCCCCAAATGCGAAAGCAACACGACAAACAATAACAACAAATAAACAGCAATAAATAGATATTAAACCTATTCCAACAGGGCGACCACAAGGGTCGCACCCTACAAAATACAATAAAAATAGTCGTAAGTTAGACTTACGACTATTTTTTTTATCTATAAATAGATAATTGTGAAAGATAACTACTTATCTTTCTTTACTTTGGGAGAATCATCTACACTAAAGCCCCATTCTCCTAGCTTTTTAGGGTTTTTACTGAACACTCCTTTAAGAAGTCCCTTACTGGCACGCAATAATTCGTTGATTACTGGAAGATTTAAGTCCCTTGTGCGGTATGCTTCTTCCATTTTGCGTTTTAATTCTTCTGCTTCTAAGTGTTTTTGCAAACACAAAGCAATATTAGGACCTACTACGTTCCAATCCATATCATCAAGATTGTTAAGTAGGGAACTAGCACCATCTTTTTGATGCTTTTCATAAACTTTGCTTGCGAGTTGTAGGTTTTCCTCTATGTTAGTAGGAATTGCAATGCGACCTTTGGTTGTTCTTGCCATAAGAAATAAAAAATTAGGGTAGATTAAAAATTAAAAATTTACGAAAGATAATTAAAAATAAATGTAAACCAAAAAATATTTTACATTTTTTGGTTTATTATTGATATTTTTATAAGCAACAACTTAAATAAATGCTTATAATTACTTGTCTAACACTTTTTTCATTTCACTTAATTTCATCATAGCCTCCATTGGCGTTGTGATATTAAGGTCAATGCTTTGTAATATTTCTTTTAATTTCTCAAAATTAGGATTATATGCATCAAACATCTTCATTTGAAAAAGTTTTTCTTCATTTTTTGGCATATTTTTGAGCTTTTCTGTATGTTCTTCGTGAGATTTTGAGCTTTCAAGGCTGACTAATATCTCGTTGGCACGTGCTACAATCTCTTTTGGCATACCTGCCATTTGCGCTACGTGAATACCAAAGCTATGTTCGCTCCCTCCTTCCTTTAATTTGCGCATAAACACTATTTTATTATTGACATCTTTTACAGAAACATTAAAGTTTTTGATGCGCTCAAAGTCATGTGTTAATTCGTTTAGCTCGTGGTAGTGTGTGGCGAAGAGTGTCTTAGCTTTGGCGTAAGGATGATTGTGTAAATACTCCAAAATGCTCCACGCAATAGAGATACCATCATAAGTGCTGGTGCCTCGTCCTATTTCGTCCATCAAAATAAGGCTTTTTGCGCTAATATTATTCATAATACTGGCGGTTTCCATCATTTCAACCATAAATGTACTTTCACCTTTGGAAAGATTATCAGATGCACCCACGCGTGTAAAAACTTTATCCACAATTCCTATTTCTGCGTGAGTGGCTGGCACAAAACTACCCATCTGTGCCATCAAAGTAATCAGCGCAACTTGTCGTAATAGCGCAGATTTTCCTGCCATATTAGGACCTGTAACAATAATTATCTGCTGTGTAGCATTGTCAAGGTAGGTATCATTAGGGATATATGGCTCTCCTATTGGTAATTGACGCTCTATAACTGGATGTCTGCCGTCTTTTATGTTAATGATGTCATTTTCTAAGATAACGGGGCGGACATACGAGTTTTTGAGGGCAATTTGCGCAAAACAAAGCAGGCAATCTATTGTTGCAATCAGGCGTGCATTGTGTTGGATAGGCGCAACAAATTGTGCGCACCGCTCTACTAAAACGTTATAGAGGCGTTGTTCTATCACATTTATCTGGTCTTCTGCAGTGAGTATCTTTTCTTCATAAATCTTTAGCTCCTCTGTGATATAACGCTCCGCACCTGTGAGCGTTTGGCGGCGTATCCAGTCAGTAGGGACTTTATTTTTATTAGCATTGGAAACTTCTATGTAGTAGCCGTGAACTCTGTTGTATTGTATTTTGAGTGAGTTTATTCCTGTGTTGGCTATCTCTCGTTGAAGCACAGTTTCTAAATATTCTTTGGAAGTATTAAGAAGATTATGCAGGTCATCTAACTCTTGGTCGTTGCCTTCTTTTATCATACGCCCCTGATTGCTCAGAATGGGAACATCATCTTTTAAAACTTTGTCAATTTCTGTTATAAGTTCTTGACAATTTTTAAAGTTAGTAAAGATTTTTTGTAGATAACTGTTGGTAAAACCACTCTCAGCCCCTCCTTGTAAGGAGGGGAGTATGTTTTTTGCTTTAAAATTGTCAGAGTTTTCTCCAAAATACTGGTTAAATGTTTGTTGTATTTTGGTTACGTTTTGTAATGTGCGTTTTAGGGTTGATGTTTCACGAGGATTTATCCTGCAAGCCGCCACTTTAGAAACTAATCTTTCCAAATCTCCTATTTCACTCAAAATATCTAATAATTGACTAGAAAAATCTTTGTTTTGCATCAAATCTTCCACAATAGAAAGGCGTTCTTCTATTTTTTCTTTCTCCTTTAAAGGCAAAACAACCCACTTTCTTAGAAGTCTTCCGCCCATACTTGTTTGGCAAACGTCCATAATACGAATAAGAGGCACGCCATTATCTTGTTGTGGCTGTAAAAGCTCTAGATTTCTTATGGTAAATCTGTCTAACCACACGTATTTATCCTCTTCAAGTCGCCCAAGCGTGGCTATATGACTAATTTGGTTGTGTTCTGTATCAGAAAGATACTGTAAAACTGCTCCTGCTGCTGCTATACCTGCATCTAAGTTTTCAATACCAAAGCCTTTTAGTGTTGAGATGTTGAAATGTGTTGTAATTTTTTGGTATCCGAAATCTTTGGCAAACGCCCAATCTTCTAAAAAGAAGGTATTAAACTCTTCTCCAAAGGTTTCTAAAAATTCTCTTTTATATGGCTTTGCTACAAGCACCTCTGCGGGTGCGAAACTCTGCAAAAGTTTTCCTATATACTCAAAATTGCCTTGTGTTGTGAGGAATTCTCCTGTGGAAATGTCCAAAAAAGAAAGTCCAATGAGGGTACTATTTGCAATACTGGTACTTTTATCTTTCACAAAATGGACTGCTGCAAGATAATTGTTGCGTTTGCTTTCTAAGACGTTGTCATTCATAGAAACGCCTGGCGTTATGAGTTCCGTAACGCCTCTTTTCACAAGTCCTTTGGAGAGTTTGGGGTCTTCTAGTTGGTCACAAATGGCTACACGCTCCCCTGCACGCACTAATTTGGGCAAATAGGTATCTAAACTGTGGTGTGGAAAGCCTGCAAGCGGCATATCAGCTGCGCCACCGTTAGAACGCTTTGTGAGGGTGATACTTAATATTTTACTAGCCTTAATTGCGTCATCTCCAAAGGTTTCGTAAAAATCACCCACTCTAAATAATAGTATTGCGCCTGGGTATTTCTTCTTAAATAGGGCGTATTGTTTCATTAAGGGCGTTTCTTTGATTGGATTCATTTGCTGGGAGATATATGAAGTGTGAGGTATGAAGTAAGTTAGTTATTGTATGTTTTATTTTAGAACAAAACTACTATTTTTATTGCATAAATAAGCGTAGGAGTACATTTTTTGTTACTAAAAGAGATGTTATTTTTATATTTATGAAACTTTTTTTGGTAGAATACGTTAGAAAATGTATTATTGTGCATCATTACGTGTTGTAAGACGTTGTTACATAATTATTTGTTTGATTTGTATGCACACGGTTTTGGCACAGTATTTGAAAAGTAAGGTTTTGGCTATATTTTTAGCTAAACTAATAAGTTTATTTATTCAAAAAAACATTCAAATTCATCTAAAAAAAGTTTAATTCTATGAAAAAAGTTATCCTAAATGTCGTATTTGGTCTTTTTGGCGTTGCGTTGTGTACGCCTGCTTTTGCACAGGAAGACGTTATCAACATCAACCCAGTTGAGAAAAAAGTAACAGTCAATAAAGCATCTGCTGATGCGTGGGCAAACCCTATCAACAATGTTGATGACGTGAAAAAAACCTTCACAAGGTACACAAAAGAAACATTGAAAGTGAAAATGCGCAAAGGAGATAATGGCTCTTTGGTAGCTGAAATGGCAACTATTCCCCAAATTGCGTCTAAACGTGGTGATTTGCACGCTGTGTTTACAGAAGAGAAAGGGCAAGCTCCAGAACTTGCTATTGTGTTTGCTATGGGTTACGATATTTTCTTAAATTCTCAGCAAAATCCTAGTGAAATGGCACTTTTGAAAGAGTTTACACGTAGTTTTTTGGTGTATCACTATGAAAACATCTACAATGATAAAATCAAAATGAAAGAAGAGCTTATCAAAAGTATGAACAAGCAAATTAGTTCTAATGAAAGAAACGTAAAAAATGCTAATTCTGATATTGCATCTAACGAAAAGAAAATTGGTAAGCAAAAAGATGCTATCAAAAAAGTTACTTTGGAGAACAAAAATGTTGAATTGCGTAATAATATTAAGTCTTTCAACGAAAAAAATATGAATTTCAAAAGTGAAATAGAAAAATTACAAGCAGACATCAACACGTTGAAAGGTAGCTTGGGAAATCTTAGAAAATAGTATTTTCAATTATGAAAACATAAAAAAGCAAACTTCTAGAAGTTTGCTTTTTTATGTTTAAATTTATGATTTAGATAACGACATTGCTAATTTTTTTTTAATGCATTGTTACGGAGTTCCGTAAGGGGTGTAGGACAAGTTGTATTTGTAGGGGCTGGGCTTGCCCCTGCCCACATGCGAAAGCAACACGCAGAGCATTATTTATCTGTTTTATTTGTCGTGT
>JAYVGJ010000074.1:0-14053 GCA_043772375.1 Raineyaceae bacterium
CTTCCAGATATCAACGAAGGACTGCGTGCAAGCAAAGGACTTCTTAAAGGAGCGTTCAGTAAAAATGCTAAAAAGCTAGGAGAATGGGGGTTTAATGTAGATGACTCCCCAAAAACTAAAAAAGATAAGTAGTTTTCTTTCAAAATTATCTATTTAGAGATAACAAAAATAGTCGTAAGCATAGCTTACGACTATTTTTTTGTAATATTAAGATTATTATTTGGTATTTTATTTGTCGTGTTGCTTACGCATGTTGGACAGGGGCAAGCCCAGCCTCTACATTTTAACGGTGAATGTATTTTAATTTACAATTCACAATTCACAATTTACAATTAAAAACTATCTTTTGTTAATCATTTCTTTTAATTCTATAATTTCGTCACGATAGCGTGCCGCTTCTACAAAATTAAGCTCCTTAGCAGCTTTTTCCATTGACTTTTGCGTTTGTTTTACAAGCTTTTCTAACTCTGTTTTGTCCATTGTGGCTACAATAGGGTCAGTAATTAGTGTTTCTTTTAAAGATTCTGCATAATAGTTTTTGGCTGATATGCTTGCATCTGCAATACCTGTTTGTTCCATTATAGCCTCTTTTGATTTGAGGATAGTTTTTGGCGTAATATTGTGAACTTTATTGTAATCTGTTTGGACTTTTCTACGTCTATTTGTTTCTGATATAGCACGTTCCATAGAACCTGTTATTTTGTCGGCATACATAATTACTTTACCCTCTTGATTACGTGCTGCACGCCCAATAGTTTGTATTAAAGAACGCTCATCTCTTAAAAATCCCTCCTTGTCGGCATCCATAATGGCAACTAATGCTACTTCTGGCAAGTCTAAACCTTCTCTAAGCAAGTTTACACCTACTAAAACATCAAAAACACCTAATCTAAGCTCCCTAAGTATCTCTACACGCTCCAAAGTTTTTATTTCAGAATGAATATAACGACCTTTTACGCCCATTTTATCTAAGTATTTAGACAATTCTTCTGCCATACGCTTGGTAAGTGTTGTTACAAGCACCCTTGCACCTCGTTTGATGGTGTTATCTATCTCTTCTAGCAGGTTATCTATTTGATTTACGGTAGGTCTTATAAATATTTCTGGGTCTAAAAGACCTGTTGGGCGGATAACCTGTTCAACTATTACGCCTTGTGATAGTTCTAGCTCGTATTTTTGAGGAGTTGCGCTGACATATATCCCTTGTGGTATCAATGTTTCAAATTCATTAAACTTTAATGGTCTGTTATCTAGGGCAGAAGGCAAACGAAAGCCATATTCTATTAAGTTTGTCTTGCGTGCTAAGTCGCCACCGTACATAGCTTTTATTTGAGGCATTGTAACGTGGCTTTCATCTGCAATAAACAAAAAATCTTTCGGGAAATAATCTATCAAACAGAAAGGACGTTGCCCTGTGCTGCGCCTATCAAAGTATTTAGAATAGTTTTCTATTCCAGAACAGTAGCCTAACTCTCTCATCATTTCCAAATCAAACTCTGTGCGCTCCAAAATACGTTTAGCTTCCTCCTCTCTTCCTTGACTTTCAAAGAATTTAACTTGTTTTACTAAATCATCTTGTATTTCATTCATAGCTTGATGTAATACTTCTTGCCCTGTTACAAACAAATTAGCAGGAAATATAGATACTTCTTTCTCATCAGCTTGTTTTTTGCCAGAACTTGGGTCTATACGCTGAATACTCTCTATTTCATCTCCAAAAAATAAAAAACGGTAGGCAAAATCTGCATAAGCAACATAAATATCTACTGTATCACCTTTGACACGAAAGTTTCCACGCTCAAATTCTCCTTCTGTGCGGCTATATAATATGTTTACGAGGGCGTATAAAAACTGATTTCTTGGGACTACTTGACCTATTTTTAGGTGTATGACATTTTTACCAAACTCTTCTGGGTTTCCTATTCCGTATATGCAAGATACGGAGGCAACTACTATTACATCTCTGCGCCCTGAAAGTAGTGAGGAAGTAGTCCGTAAACGTAATTTTTCAATTTCATCATTAATAGCTAAATCTTTTTCTATGTACGTGCCTGTACTTGGCATAAAAGCCTCTGGTTGGTAGTAATCATAGTAAGATATAAAGTATTCAACGGCATTTTCTGGAAAAAATTGCTTAAATTCTCCATATAATTGAGCAGCAAGCGTTTTGTTGTGGCTAAGTACAAGTGTTGGGCGTTGCACTTGTTGTATAACATTAGCAATAGTAAAAGTTTTGCCCGAGCCTGTAACACCTAAAAGGGTCTGTGATTGTTCTCCATCTTGCAAACCTTTTACAAGTTTTTGGATAGCTAAAGGTTGGTCGCCAGTTGGAACATATTGAGAAGTGAGATTAAACATTTTATTGTGGATTATTAAATGTTATTTGATGGTTAATTAAAGTTATTTGTAGAATAATTAAAATAAATAGGGGGTAAATTAAAGTTATTTGTAGAATAATTAAAATTATTTGGGTAATAATTAAAATAAATAGGGGGTAAATTAAAGTTATTTGGGTAATAACTTTAATTATTTGGCAATTTACATTTAACAACTGACAATACACATTATTTATTAGATGTTTTTTAAGCGTGCAAGCAGAAGTAAACCTGCCATACTGATACTATCTGTTATTTTTCCCTGCATTACCATTGCAATAGCATCAAAAAGAAGTATTTTTTTGATGATTATTTTTTCTGTTTCTTCAAATTCTGGTTCGTATTGCGAAAGTTCCTCTGCTAAATACACAAAACCCTCTTCATCAGTTACAGAATTAGACGTATGAATGCGTAGTATCTTTGTCCATTTGTGGGCTACCAAACCAGTTTCTTCTTTAAGTTCTCGTTTTGCCGACACTAACAAATCTTCATTAAGGCTTCCTCCTCCCATAGGTATCTCCCACGAGTATTCATTGAGAGGATAGCGGTATTGTCCCACGAGCCACGTATAATTATCTTTGTCTAATGGGATAATACCTATTGCTTTATTCTTAAAATGTACCGTTCCGTAGATGCCATTGTTTCCTGCGGGATTTAGTACGGCATCTTCTTTGACAGAAATCCAAGGATTATCATAAATATTGACACTATTTAGTATTTTCCAAGGATTATCTAAGTGTGAATTATCCATTTTAAGTTATGAGTTGTGAATTATGAGTTATGAGTTATTGTTAGACGTTATTTTTAGCTAACTATATTCTCTTTCATTAGCAAATAAATAGCAGCAAACATCAGTAAATTGATGATAGTCAAGATGAAAAACCCTACCCAGCTAGCAGGCGACAAAAAAGCCATAGGAATACGCTTATTAGCCTCTTGTGCAACAAAGTTTTTTAGCGTTTCTGGGCTGGCGTTTGCACCTAAAACAGTTTGAGCCGTAGCAAATATCTCCGTAAAGTTAATTTTAGAAGAGAATTTTCTAAAGATACCTTTAAAAACGAAAGACATACCTTGCAGTTTCTCCAAATAATTAGGTAAAGTTTGAGCTATTACTTCCGTTAGCTTGCCTTCTGCAATCATAGCGGAAGTTTTAGGGTTTTTAGTTATAAAAGCGAACAATTTATCTGTAAAATACACAAACAAAAACTCCTTAGAACGACTAACTACGTGAAATAAAGCAGCTTTAAGGGCGTGTTTTTGCCCAAAAACATAGAATAAAAAAGGGAAAATCAGCAATAAAAAAACAGGAACTACATATCCTAAGATGTTGGTAAGGAGATTTGTACTGTTATTTCTCCACGCATCAAGGTCGTTGTAGGTCATAATAGAGATAGCTATGTTCAAACACAAGCCAAAGACTACAAAAAAGATAAGTCGGAAGGTTGCCACAAAAAAAGCACTGCTTGCAGTCTTAAAAATGCTGGTTGCAGAGATATTAGAGCTGGCATTTGTGTTGTTTTTTGTTTGAATGGGTTTATTTTCTTGAGTTTCCATGGTGTTTTGTGTGGGTTAAATGCTTTATTGTCGTTCCCCACGTTTTACGTGGGGTTATGATTGTTAAACCCTTTCAGGGTTTTGAATACAGTTTGACGTTTGATAAAAAGATATTGAGGATAAATAATGCTTATTTGTATGCTTTAAGCTATTAAACAAAGAACTATTTTCGTTTGGTGAAAATAGTTCTTTATTTGGGTACATCTTATAACTTCGTACCTCTAACTTCGTACTTCGTACCTCCTTATAAATGTATAACTTCGCCATAAGCGGCTGCGGTAGCCTCCATAATTGCCTCTGACATTGTGGGGTGCGGGTGTACGGACTTGATTATTTCGTGTCCTGTGGTTTCCAAATTGCGTGCCACTACGACTTCCGCAATCATTTCCGTAACATTTGCGCCAATCATGTGCGCTCCTAACCATTCTCCGTACTTAGCGTCAAAGATAACCTTAACAAAACCACCTTTAACGCCTGCTGCACTTGCTTTACCTGAAGCGGAGAAAGGAAATTTGCCGACTTTTACTTCGTAACCTGCCTCTTTTGCTTGTTTTTCCGTCATTCCTACACTTGCAATCTCGGGTTGGCAATAGGTACAACCAGGAATGTTCGCATAATTGAGGGGTGCGGGGTGATGTCCTGCAATTTTCTCTACACAAATGATGCCTTCTGCAGATGCAACGTGAGCTAAAGCTGGTCCGTGGGTGATGTCGCCTATTGCAAAGATGCCTTTAATGTTAGTTTCGGAGAAATCATTTACTAAAACACGCCCTTTTTCAAATTTAACGCCCGCTTCTTCTAGTCCAATGCCCTCCAAGTTTGTGGTCATTCCAACCGCAGAAAGTACGACATCACATTCTACTATTTGCATACCATTTGCGGTCTTAATATGCACCTTACAGCCTTCTCCAGCCGTATCAATGCTTTCAACGGAGGAGTTTACCATTATGTTGATGCCTGCTTTTTTGTATGTTTTCTCCAATTCCTTAGAAATATCCTCATCTTCATTAGGCACAATGCGGGGCAAAAACTCTACAATGGTAACTTCTGTTCCAATAGAATTATAAAAGTAAGCAAATTCTACGCCTATTGCGCCAGAACCCATAATAACCATTTTTTTAGGCTGCTTTTCCATAAACATAGCCCTGCGGTAGCCTATTATTTTTTTGTCATCTATCTTGACATTGGGAAGTTCTCTTGCACGTCCGCCCGTTGCGAGAATGATATTCTTGGCTTCGTAAATAGTATTTGCACCGTTTGCATCTTTTACGGAGAGTTTTTTGTCTGCGGTGAGCTTACCAAAACCTTGTATCAAATCAATTTTATTTTTCTTGAAAAGAAATTCTATTCCTTTGCTCATTCCGCCTGCAACAGTCCTACTGCGGGTTATCATAGCGGTAAAATCCACGTCAGCTTCAGGCACATTGATACCATAATCTTTGGCGTGCTTGATATAATCAAAGACTTGCGCAGATTTTAGCAGGGCTTTTGTAGGAATACAGCCCCAATTTAGGCAAATTCCGCCAAGTTCTGCAGCTTCAACCACAGCCACGCTCATACCTAATTGGGAGGCACGAATAGCCGCTACATAGCCACCAGGACCACTTCCAACGACAATAAGGTCATAACTTTTGCTCATATAATTTTCTAGTATTATTAAAGATTTTTGTTGATTTTTTTAGAATTTTGGTAAATATAAGATTTTTTTAACTATTGTGTAATTTTTTATTGTCGTTCCCCACGTTCCACGTGGGGTTATGGTTGTTAAACCCTTTCAGGGTTTTTTAATACAACTCTATTTATTTTTTCTTTTTTACAATTTTAAGCGTTGTTTTAGGCTGATTTATGTTTATTGGGTTATTTTTTGGAAGATTTTTCTGTTTGATTTCCTCTTGTTTTTTCCTTCTCCAACTAAAAAGATACAAACAAAGCAACATCAACATAAAAATCCAATAATTATTGTAGAAACTATTTTTTCCATCAACAAAAATCCTGTGAACGCCTATCACCAAAAAGCCCACAGCAGCAGACAAAAGCACACTATCAATTAGTTTCATTTAGTTTTTTGGTTTCCCCACGTTCCACGTGGGTTATGATTGTTAAACCCTTTCAGGGTTTTTTTAATACAAAAAATTTTAATACAAATTCATTTAAAATTCATAATTATTTATACGTCTGAATAATATAGTGCCAAACGCCCAAAATCTCTTTCAAATCTGTGTAAACTTTATTATCTATAAAAAAAGTATCATTTTCAAAGCGCAAAAACTGCTATTCTACGCCATCAGTAGCACAACCATATAAAACAGGAATATTTTTACCTTCCATCTCGTTATATAATTTTGCGCCATAGAGTTGCGCTGCACATTGTGCAACACTCTGTGTAGTTCCCCATTCCATATCCTCGTCTTTTGCCTCTACAAGCGAGATAATGGGCGTTTCTAAATACACACTTTCTGGCACAAAAGTAAAGAAAAAATCACATTCACCAGAAAGGTCATCTTTGGGATTTACTTCTAAATTTGAACCAGAAAAAAGCGTAATTTTATCTTGATAACTTTCTGCTATTTCCACCAAAATAGGCGACACAATACGTTCTGACTTTGTTTTTTCATTCATAAGTGGCATAAATTTTGACTTTTTCAGCGTTTCTACTAGCCACGCACTAGGCGTATAAGGGATAATATCACCAAATAATGCTCTTCTTTTTGCAGAAAGTCCAAATTTTTTAACGACTGTTTCTATTTTCCTAAAAATACTATATCCCATTTTCTTAGTTTTTTAGATTATTTATTTGTGCAAAGATAATCAAAAACCTGCAATTATTTTGCTGAATTTTTGGGTTATTATGCTAAATTTGCGCTACAAAAACAATATAAATTAAAGCAACAAGCATAAATGAAAGAATATGATGAATTTTTGCCAGAAGAAGAAAGGCAAATAATTCCGCCAAAAGAAAAAAAGCCACTCAAAGAGCGTGTAAAACGGTTTTTGCTGAAATTTACGTTGTATTTCTTTGGTATAACTATTTTTTGGGTGATTGTGTTGCGTTTTATTCCTGTATTTTTCACGCTTACAATGCTTTCTAGAAGTATGGACGGACTTTTTGACAAAAATGGGGAAGCCACCATTTATTATGATTGGACACCTATTGAAGATATTTCGCCAGATATGCCTATTGCCGTTATTGCATCAGAAGACCAAAATTTTCCTACGCACAATGGCTTTGATTTTATGGCTATTGAGCGTGCTATGGAACGCAACAAAACCAGCAAAACCAAATATGGCGCAAGTACCATAAGTCAGCAAGTTGCAAAAAATGTTTTTTTGTGGCAAGGCAGAAGTTGGCTTAGGAAAGGTTTAGAAGTGTATTTTACGTTTTTGATAGAAACTATTTGGAGCAAAAAACGCATTATGGAAGTTTACCTAAATGTAGCAGAAACAGGCAAAAATACCTTTGGTGTGCAGGCAGCGGCAAAGCGTTTTTACAAAAAAAATGCCTCGCAACTTACTTCATCACAATCTGCACGTATTGCGGCAGTTTTGCCTAATCCTATTGTTTATTCTATCAAAAATCCTACGAGTCATACGCTTTTAAGGCAAAATCAAATAGCCTATCAAATGCGAATTTTGGGCGGAAGAAGCTACTGGAACACAAAATGAGGTGTGAGGTGTGAGGTATGAAGTGTGAGGTACGAAATACGAAAAATACATTTTTACGACAAAAATTCGTACTTCAAACCCCTAACTTCAAACTTGTTTGCTAATTTTGATAACAATTTTGGTGATGGGCGTGATTTCAATTTTGACATTGTCATTTTCCTCAAAACTATCATATTGTTCTTCTGTGATGTTGTAGGTAACATTTCTGACAATAATAGTGTATTTTTGTTTAGCTGACGGTTTGACAACAATAGTGTCCAAAATGATTTCTTTGTAGCCATTTTCAATCTCTTTTTTGAGTTTTTGACTCTCTTTGAAAGCATTAAAAAAGACATACAAAACCATAGCAAAACCCATACAAACGGATATTAGGTTTTCTTTGTAGGTAAATTCGTTTCTATACCAAAACAGAAGTCCCGCAATGATGAAAGCTACAAAAAACGCAATAAAAGCGGTATTTTTGTAATATTTTTTTGCGTCTTCTTGCAAGAACAAGATGTTTTCTGGAGTAAGTTTTTCTTGATTATTCATTTTTTTGATAAATTTACTTTTCAGATTGTTTTTGATTATTTTGCATAAATATAAATAAAAAACAACAAAGTTTTACTTATCATAAAAAACAATTACTATCTTTGCTGAAAATAAATTATTAACTATATTTTAATTATTACACAACTTATCATAAAATTATTTCAATGGACTTTCAAGTAAAATTTCAGGTAAATGACAAAATATTTATGCGCAACCCAGAAAACAGTCAAATTGGGCGTGATATTGTCAAAAAAGGTATTGACCTTATCAATGAAATAGGGCTGGAACAATTTACTTTCAAAAAACTTGCCGTAATTGCCGACACGACAGAGGCAACCGTTTACAGGTATTTCCAAAACAAGCACAAGCTACTTTTGTATATTCTGAACTGGTATTGGTCATATATGGAATTTTTGATGGTTTTTCGTTTGCAAAACATAACAGACACAACAAAAAAACTCAAAATAATTCTTGAATTGCTTACACACGAGTTGCCAGAAAACGCAAGTGATTGGGATTATAATAAGAAAAATCTTAATCAAATTGTGATAGCAGAAAGTAGCAAGGTTTATCTTGTGAAAGATGTGGCAGAAATCAATAAAAATGAAGTTTTTAAGCCTTACAAGCAGTTATGCGCCAAAATTGCAGACGTGATTAGCGAGTATAATCCTACTTACCAGTATCCCAAATCTTTGAGTAGCACACTTATAGAAACAGCACATCATCAGCAGTTTTTTAGTGCTTTTTTGCCAAAACTTACAGATTCTAAACCAGAAAATAAATCAGAATTTACGGCAAACTTCTTGGAAAATCTGTTGTTTACAATCTTGGGAGAAAGTCCGTCACAAAAAAGCTCATCACAAAAAAACGTCAAAACAAAACAAAATAAAAATGTATAATTTTATTCAATTCATTCACTCGTGGTCTCGTTGGGCGGTTGTCATCTTAGCGGTTTTTGCCATTGCAAACGCTTACATAGGTTGGCTGAACAACAAAAATTTTGAGAAAAAAGATAATATTCTTAATGCATCATTTGTAGGTTTTATGCACTTACAAGCATTGACAGGGCTTATTTTGTACTTTGTGTATAGTCCGTTGGGGTTTGAGGCATTTAGCAGAACAGATGTAAATGTAATGAAAACGCCTTCTGTGCGTTATTGGGCTGTGGAGCATATTACCGTGATGCTCTTGGCAGTTGTGTTTGCACAGGTAGGCAGAAGTTTATCCAAAAAAGCTACTGAAAGTATCATCAAGCACAAAAAAGCAGCTATTTTCTTTAGTATTTCATTCGTTTTGATGATGAGCCGCATTCCTTGGGGCGAAAGTGCAAGACTTTTCAGAGGATTGTAAAGAATTGTGAATTTTTAATTGCCACAGATGCACAGATGAATACATTTATCCGTGCATCTGTGGCAATTAAGTTTTATTTATTTTTTAGCTGCTAGGAAATTGCTAAAATCAGTGCGGGAAAAACTTGTATAAAACTCATTTGCAATACTAAAATACTGTTTGCGTTGTGTCAGTTCAGTATATTCATACAAATACTTGGCAATTTCTAATTTTTGAGCGTCTGTATTAAACATTTTTACGAGTGTACGCACCTGCGCAATAGAAAAACACTTAAAATTACGGATAGTGTTTTTAGCAACAAGCATACGACTACTTGAACTGTATTCATTGTTCAAAAGGGTTGTCAAAGCATCAAACTCTTGAGTAGTTACTACACAAGGCGTTAGAGGGACATTATTGGGGTTTCCATTAGGATTTGTTGGGTTTGCGTTTGGATTTTGGATAAAAGCTAACCACTCATCTTGATTTTCACGAGTAGAAAACACTTGTACGGCTTGCGAGGTATTATCCAAATCATAGAAACGAGCGTATAAACTCTTCAAAACGTCTAGGCGAGTAGTTTCTGTTGATAGTTGCAAAGTCATTTTCATAGCTTGTGCAATGCTAAAACAGTTCCCACCAGCTCTCTGGCTAGTAAGTTTTTTGATATAACCAGCCCTTGAAAATTCTGTATCCGTAGCTACAATTTGTTGCATATACGCATTAAAGCTAGTTTCATTGACAACATTACTACAGTTTTTTCTGCCATTGTAGCCTGCTATTGAAGGAAAATCTATATTTGGAGGATAGTTTATTTCTATCTGCGTAGTTGTTGGTTGGATGACAACAGGCGGATTCGTTGGGTTGTTAGGATTATTTGGATTTATGGGAATTGTGATGCCTGAACGCCTAGCAAGCACGTAGTCGTGCAGGTGAAATGCTTGTGAGAATTTCGTAAAAGTGTCATAAACCTCATAAAAATTATCCTTATCAAAGGTGTTGTTGTAGGCTTCTTGCGCAAACTGCAAACGGTCTTCATCATTTCTATACATACCAGCAAAATCTTTGACTTGCGCTGCGCTAAGGCAGTTGGTTTGTGCAAACTGCATACCTTTTTGGAGTTTTTCAGCTTCGTTGTAGATAGCTGCAACGACACGCTTTTTCTGGTTGTAGTCGTTTGTGGTGATTGGGCGCAGGCAATTTAATTGCGCAAAACTGATGTAAGAAATCAGCAAAAAAGAGAGAGAAAGTAAGGCTTTTTTCATAAAGAATTTGTAGAAAACAGATAGAAATTTGTAAAAATTTTGAGTTACTTTTAGACTTTTGCAATAGTTGTGCCAAAAATACAACAAAAGCGCAAGAAAGCAACAACAAAAATGATATTACAGAATTTTCATCTAGATTTTCTTATCCAAAAACCTTTTTCAGAAGTACTGTAGTATGATTTGTAGGCTTTTGGCGTATATTTTTTTCTGTATCTTTCATTCTAAGAAAAATGGCTAAGATAGCTTTTTCAGAAGAAAATTCTTTCCATAGTGCGTTTGTTGTGTCCAAATCTGCAAGTGTTGCAATGCTGTTATATTCTGAAATAATATTTCTAAAAGCAGTGTCAGCACCCAAAAAAGCAAGTTTTTTTTTATATTCTCTCAAATAATTTCGCCTAAAAATATAAATAGGATTATTGGTTTCTGTTGGTGTTGGGATTTGTTGTACTTTACTTTGAAGATAAGAAGTACCAGAAAAAACATCAGCCAATACAAGCGGTGGCAAATCAGCCTCATCTAACGCCATTACTACATTTTGGAGGTCTCTTTTTGCAAGTAATGCGGTGTTTTCTGCCGCAGTATTGATAAGTGTTTTTAGTCTAAATATACGTGATGCACCAGAACGCACATTGGCAGATAAAATGGCTTGATTTGTCTGCATAAAAGGCGCAAAAGGGATTTCTACATCAATATTGCCGTTATAACCTGTTGCAGAGTTGATTTGTTTTACTTGGCTAAGGCGCAAGCAAGAAGTATCCACAGACAAATTAAGCAGTTCTCGCATAGCTCCTGCTTGTTCTGCAGGTGTGCTTTGCGTTTCTGGGGTAACCGTTTTTAGACAGGAAAGGCAAAAAAATGTTACCAAAAACAACATTAAAATTGGAATAAAATTATATTTTCTCATTTATTAAAATGCTATAAATATGTCGTCCCGCTGGGACTGAATACATTTTTTGCGTGATTTGTTTTCTATAAATATGTCGTCCCGCTGGGACTGAATACAAATAGCTCAAAATTCACAACTCATTATAATTGTGCTTTTCTACGCAATTTGACACTTTCTTCTGTATCTTGGTACTTAATATCTCCCATCAAATACAAAAAAATTGTTCTTGAATAACGAAAATTAACGGGAATCATCAGCAAAACCAAAGGCAAAATCATTGCCATATAATAACTCAAAGGCGCATCATCAAAAAAAACATTAAGAAAAATAAAACAAAAACCACACAACGCCACAGAAAAACCATAACCAATATACATAGCACCAGACCAAAAACTTGGCTCACGCTCAAATTGCACACCACAATTTGGGCAATTTGTGTTCGTTTCTGCGAAATTGGTACTTATCAAGGGACTTACAAAAATGTTTCCCTCACGACATTTTGGGCATTTGCTATGCAGTATAGCCTGAAATTTTGATACTTTTGGCACGTTTTGCATCTTGTTTTAATTTTTGGTTGTCTTTGAATTTCCTATAACTTCTGTACCAAATATAGGCAATAGAACCTATCATTATGTATGGGACTGCTGCCATATACAAAATACCCTTGTTGATGCCTTCTGTGTAGGCTTTCATTTTGTCGCTACTTTCTATGCTTGCTTTGCACATTGCGCATTGTGCGTATGAATCTACGCTTACAAGCGTGAAAACGACCAAAGAAAGTATAAAGATAAAAACTGTTTTTTGAGATAATGAAGATAATTTGAGGCTCATTTTATTGCTTATGTTTAACTTAGATTTAGTTACTTAGTAATTATGAATTTTTAATTGTGAATTGTGAATGAATACAAGATACTAATTATAACAAGCTACTTATTTTTCTACAATGACAACATTCTGATACATTAAAAAGTTACAAAATGAGATTAAAAAAGTGTAAACTCACGTAATTTGTAATTGATAATTCGTAATTGATGAAATTTACTTGATTTTCAGTTTGCTGCCAATTTTGAGTTCCACGCCTTCTTTTTTGTCTATATTTTCCTTGCTATCTTTTACTTCTTTTAGTCGGTTGATATTGATAAGAAAAGATACTGTAACACCATAGCGTTTGGCAATTTTTTCTAGTGTGTCGTCTGGTCTTACTATATGTTCATATTTTTTGACGAAATTTGCGCCATAATGCCTAAAAAGGCGGGAAGTAATATAAAACATTTCTGTTTTTACGAGATTTTTTGGGTCTTTAAAGTCCAGAAATTCCGCAGGATTAAAGGCATTTCCAGCATAATGTACCTCCAAATGCAAATGCGGACCAGTGCTATAACCCGTAGAACCGCCCAAACCAATCAGCTGCCCAGCTTTCACCACATCACCAACTTTGCATTTTAGGGCTGAAAAATGCCCATAAAGTGATTCTAAGCCATTATAATGCCTTACCATTACGTGATAACCGTAGCCACTTCCCGCAGTAGAAATACGCACAATACCATCAAAAAGGCTATAAACAGGCCAACCAGTCTTCAAATTAAAATCCATGCCTGCGTGCATACGTCCCCAACGCCACGCAAAAGGAGATGTAACCAAAATTTCGTCTAGCGGAGATGCCCAAAGCTGATTTTTTTTAGGGTTAAAAACCTGTATAGGAATGGTATCACGCAGTTTTGCGGACTTAATATTATAGGGATTGATAAATTTGGAGTTCCAAACAGAGTAATATTCTGCTGCTTTTACAAACACACAATCAATTTTTAGAAACTCCGACACTTGAATAACAGAAGTAAAATCTTCATTGGCAGTGGTGGTATCTTCACTTACAATAGACAACTCTTTTTTTGGGTCAAACGCTTCAGAAGGGTTTTTCTTAATTTCTTTTGGATTATTTTTAGCGTTTTTATCTTTGTTATCCTTCTTAGGATTTCCTTTGATAGTGGTGGTATCTTTTTTGAATTTATCTTCTTGTGCTTGTGCAAAAGGTACATTTAGCAAACTAATTATCAAAAAAGTAAATAAGAATAGGTTATTTTTCAAAGATTTCTTCAAAGATTTTTCTATATTTTGTTTTTGCATAAATCTATTTTTGAGATAGAACAGTAGTGTTTTATGTAAAATTGAGATGCAAAGGTACGAATTTTTAAGGAAAAAGCAAAATAAATCTATTCTCCTCATTTTTTGCTACAACAAAAACGAGAGAACTTTTATAGTAAATTAAGAAAGTTTGTACTAATTTCCAAATAAGGCATTGATTTGAATCACACAGGGTGTAGGACAAGTTGTATTTGTAGGGGCTGGGCTTGCCCCCAGTAATGTTAATTTCTGATTAATATTGTTCTCCAAGTGGAAATAATACATTGCTCTATGTTCCGTAGGTACGACCTACGGCTATTAATATTAAA
>JAYVGJ010000075.1:0-6293 GCA_043772375.1 Raineyaceae bacterium
TCCTCACAAACCAAAATGAGGTAGTAAAATAGCCTTTTTTATTATGGATAAAAATACATTATTTGCCGTAATTGTTGATTTGTGGGGACACAAACCAAGGAGATTTGACCAAATAATAAATTGTGTACAGTAGCAAATATTCTAGTTACAAATTTACTAAAAAAATTGTGAAAAAATAATTTTTCACAATTTTTTTGGTGTATTTGTAAGTTATTAGTATGGGAAAATGTTGATATTGATGCCTACAAACTGTTTGTAGTCTTCTGCTTCCTCCATAATGTCTTCGTCATCTTCTGGATAGTACCAATTAACGACAGTATTGCCGCCTTTGTCTTGGTATTCTTTGAGAAGTTTTACAATATCCAAGAAACATTTTGACGAACTTGTATTGTAATACGTAAGATTAAACGTGAAATTAAGCGGTTTGTCTGTGGTAGAATACTCTTTTATCCAGGTAAGGATAGGTCTATAAAAATCCCAAGTATCTTCCAAATAGGATTCTCCTTTGATGAAACATTCCCCTGTTTCTGCGTTCAAAGATACGTGAGGGGTGAAATAAGTGCTTTTTATTCCTTCAATTTCTAAACTTTCCATAGTTGTTTGTCTGTTGATTTTGTTGTTGATGTTTTTGTTTATTAGGATTATTTTGTTGATAATTTTGTTGATAATTTTGTTGTATTGGCATTGTATTTAATTCACAACTCACAACTCACAACTCAAAACTGCCTATAATCCTTTTTTGATATTTACGGCAAGCGCAAAGAATGAGTTATGCTCGTCAATATCTCTAAATTCAATAGAAATAGGTTGTGCGGAGGTAAGGGCAATCTGAATAAGCCCAATTCCTGCGCCTTTACTATTTTCAGAACTCATCTCCCCATTATCTCTTTGTTCAAACTTCATACGGCGCAAAGCATCTCTATCCAAAGAGTTTATCATCTCGCATCTGTCCCAAAGCACGGGAATCCATTTTTTATCAACAATATTGCCTGCTGTAAGTGTGTAGCAGTCTTCATCTTCGTTCAAAACGACAGAGCCAATGCGGTAGGGTTTTTCACCAAATTTGGTAACTTCTGATGAGTAAAAGAAGATATTTTGCGCAAGCTCCATAAAAATGGCATAGACTTTTTTGCCTGCTTTTGGGTCTTCTATTAGCTTAAATTGTATGTCTTTACTGATTTCATTGATGATGACATCAGACATTGGACCTTTGTAAGACATTATCACATCACTATCATTGAGGTTGAGATAATGATGGAAAAAACTAAATTTCTTGCTCATAATAGTTATATCTATGGTTGAATAATATATTTTTCTGTATTTCCTTTTTTGATGCCGTAATATAAATAAAAAAATGAACGGTGCAAAAAAAAGTACAAATTTTAAAGTGTAAAGTATGAGGTATGAAATGTTTTTTGCTACAAACAATGTATTTACATCATACATCACACTTCACACCTAATTTTTGTCTCCTCCAAAGTATTTTTCTTCAATAATATCAGCCATTTCTGCTACTTCCCACAAAATAACTGCCATTTCTTCTACACTCGTGACGTATTCTGCAATGGGGCTGGCTTGTATAACTACCGCTTCACAAGGCTCTCCACTTGAGGTTTGGTCTGCTGCTATAGTAATACTTGTATAAATGCCATAACTAGCTTCTTTAAGCAAATTATAATAATCTGTTGTTTTATTGATAATTCCACAACGACTACTGAAATAATAACAGTCTTTTCCTTTGGCACGCTCTGCAATTACCCACGCATATACATATTGATAGCGTTTTGTGCCGTCTTGAAGCTCAAAAGGTACATCTAAAGAATAGCAATTTGGCGAAATTTCTTTCACTTGTGCCATAAATTTTTTTGCAACTTCTTGAATTGCCGTATCAAAATTGAGTTTCATAATAGTCTGATGTAATAATTTAAAGATATTTTGTAATGTCCTAAATGCAATAATACGCAATAAAAAATATTTATTTCGTATTATTATGTATTTTTTCTTTATTTTTTTACAGAAAATTCTTTTACCATCTCTATAAAGCATTTTACCTTCTCTGGGTCTGTATCTGGGTACAAACCATGCCCCAAATTAGCAATAAAAGGAACATCTCCAAATTCTTCTACCATTAGTTTTGTATATGCGCTAATACTTGAAAAACTAGCATACAAAGCGCAAGGGTCTAGGTTGCCTTGCAGTGTTTTTTTGTTTCCCAATAATGCAGCAGATTCTTGTATGTCCATATTCCAATCTAGCCCAACTACTTCACAATTAAGGTTTTTCATACTTTTTAGCGCA
The DNA here is from genome assembly GCA_043772375.1 of Raineyaceae bacterium. Taxonomy (GTDB): domain Bacteria; phylum Bacteroidota; class Bacteroidia; order Cytophagales; family Thermonemataceae; genus JANYGM01. The sequence goes on from JAYVGJ010000075.1 coordinate 2,299, forward strand.
AAAAACGCCCCTTTTGCAAACACAGTTTTAGGCACTTCCGTAATAGCATCACAAATCTGGTGAATATACTTCAACGAAAATTCTTCATATTGCACCGCAGAAAGCACACCCGCCCAAGAGTCAAAAACCTGCACCAAATCAACGCCTGCCGCTATTTGCGCTTTGAGATAAGCTATTGTGCTGTCTGTGATTTTTTGCAAAAGTTCGTGAGCTATTTCTGGTGCTGTGTAAAGCATTTTTTTTGCCTTAGAAAACGTCTTTGAGCCACTTCCTTCTATCATATAACAAAATAAAGTAAAGGGCGCACCTGCAAATCCTATCAAAGGAACTCTATTATTAAGTGCCTTTTTACTGATTTTGATAGCTTCCATTACATAGCTGAGGTCATCTACACCATCACAAACACGCAATTTGCGTATATCTTCAATGGTTTGAATAGTTTTTGGAAAATAAGGACCTCTTTTCTCTATCATCTCGTAAGGAAGCCCCATTGCCTCTGGAATAACAAGAATATCAGAGAAAATAATAGCGGCATCTACGCCCAAAATATCCACAGGCTGTATGGTTACCTCTGCGGCACGTTCTGGCGTTTTTACGAATTCTATAAAATTAGGAAATTTCTCTCTTACGGCTCTATATTCTGGCAAAATACGCCCTGCTTGGCGCATAAGCCATACAGGCGCACGTTCTGTGGGTTGCTTTCGTGCTGCACGCAAAAGTAAATCATTTTGTAATTTTGTCATTTTTAATTATGAATTGTGAATTATGAATTATGAATGAATACAAAATTCTAGTAATCAATCAATTAGATAATGTGTTTGTAACATCAAAACTAAACTAATTATAATAACTTACTCATTATAATCCGTCTGCAAAGGTAAGTTTTTTTATCAAAAAATATTTTAAATCTCAAAAATAAATCTCAAAATAAAAAAATCAAGTTTACAAAACATTTGCACAAAACCTAAAAAATCTGTATTTTTGCATTCAATATCAAATACAAAATTAATTTAACATTATCTAATAAATGAACGAAATAAATCCACTTGAAACGCTTATGGCGTGGGCAGTGCCACCTATTTATATATTTTTTATTGCTTTAGAATTTTTTGTAGGGCATTTTATCAATCATAAAGAAGTTTATAACCTCAAAGATACGCTCATTAGTACACTTATGGGGCTTCTAAACGTAGTCGTAGATTTGGTGATGCGCTTTGTCATAGGGCTTGCAGCACTTACTTATTTTTATAATCTCGCGCCTTTTCACTGGCAACAAAACGCTACTTATTGGGTTGCGCTTGTGTTTATTCAAGATTTTGCCTACTATGCCTTGCACGTAGGGGAGCATTATTGTAGGTTTTTTTGGGCAGTACACAACATACATCATTCTTCTGAAAAGTTTAATTTTACGGTGGCTATCCGTTCTTCTGTGTTTCAGCCGCTTTATAAGTTCTTTTATTACATTCCGTTGGCGCTTTTGGGTTTCAAACCGCTGGATATATTGCTTGTGTATGCCTTGAGCCAAACTTATGGTTTTTTTGTGCATACGACTAGCGTAGGAAAATTGGGCTTTTTGGAGTGGTTTATGGTTACGCCTTCCCATCATAAAGTACACCACGCCACAAATGAAGAGTATCTGGACAAAAATATGAGTATGGTTTTTATTATTTGGGATAAGATTTTTGGGACATTCAAAGAGGAAAAAGAAGGCGTTGAAATTAGTTTTGGATTGTCTAAAAATCTTACTTCTTTTCACCCAAAAGAGGTTATTTTCCACGAGTGGGCGGCTATGTGGCAAGATGTCAAACACGCACCTACGTTTTCTGACAAATTAAAGTACGTTTTTGCTCGTCCTGGTTGGAAACATCAACCTAAACAAACAGAAATCAAAACAGAAAAAGCAGTATTACAATAAAATATTTCCAAAAATATTTTATTTTTGGTTTGATTTTTGTAGATTTTTTTTTAGTTTTGCCTTATTCGCACCCTAAGGGTGGAAATTACCAAAATAATCATTTCATTTACCTAAATTCTAATAAATACCATTATGGGAAAATCACAAGATGCCAAAAAAGAAGTCAAAAAAGAGCCTGCAAAGACTACCAAAGAGAAAAAAGCAGCCAAAGATGAGAAAAAAGCAAGCAAAAAATATGAATAGAGTACCAATAAGTAAGGTACTCAACTGTCTATCAAGCAAAAAGCAAACTAATTTTAGTTTGCTTTTTGATTTTCAAAAAAATTGCGCATCATTTGTTTTCCCTGCGGTGTCATAATACTTTCTGGGTGAAATTGTACTCCAAAAACATTAAAAATCTTGTGCCTAAGTGCCATAATTTGCCCGTTTTTGTCAATAGCCGTTATTTTTAGGCATTCTGGGAGATTTTCAGGGCTGACAACCCAACTATGATAACGCCCAACTATGATTTTTTGATTGTTTTCTTGATTTTCTTTCAGAATATTTTTAAATATAACATCTTGATTATCAATAATTTGTATTTCACTTTCTACTCCGTGATACACTTTTTCTAGGTTTTGCAAAGTTGCGCCAAATGCCTCTCCAATAGCTTGATGACCCAAACAAACACCCAAAATATTTTTTGTAGCAGCATACTTTTTGATAAGCTCTAGCATAATTCCTGCATCAGAAGGCACCCCAGCACCAGGACTAAGCACAATAGTTGTATATTTTTCTACATCTTCCAAACTTATCTCATCATTACGAAAAACATCAACAGAAACACACTCAAAAACATTATTAACTTCCTCAAAACCAACAATTTCCTTTACATAATCCACCAGATTATAAGTAAAAGAATCATAATTATCTAAAATAAGTATTTTTGAAATATTTTTTTGTATCATTTTTTGAGTGTTTTTAATGCACAAATGTAGTATTTTTCAGTAGAAAACCACCAAAAAACACTACATTTGACAGTATTTATATTTAATTAACTCACAACTCACAATTCATAACTCACAACTATTTATGGAATATGATGTTTTAATTGTCAGTTTGGCAGCTTTTTTTGCAGGTTTTATTGATGCCATTGTGGGCGGTGGCGGACTTATTCAAGTGCCTATAATGTTCCTTGTTTTTCCTCAAATGCCTGTTTCTGTGGTAATTGGTACTAATAGAAGTGCCTCTTTTGTAGGAACTTTGATGGCGGGCTATCAATATGCAAAAAGCACGCCTATTATGTGGAAAGTCGTCTTTTTTGCAGGAATAACGGCTGCTATTTGTGCCTATTTGGGTGCGTTGCTAGCGAGTTTTATCTCTGCTACGCTCCTAAAACCTATTATTTTGGTATTGATTATTTCCTTAGGAATTTATAGTTTTTTTAATAAAAATCTAGGGCAACACAATAGAACGCCTGTTTTGGATAATAATTTACTCCTAAAAAGTTTATTTTTGGGTGCTTTGATGGGTTTTTATAATGGTTTGATAGGACCTGGAACGGGTACTTTGCTTGTTTTTGGCTTTATTGCGTGGCTTAAATTCAGCTTTTTGGGTGGCTCTGGCATCTCAAAGTTTGTTAATGTGGTGGCTGATTGCGCCTCACTGATATTTTTTCTGATAAATGGCTTTGTTTTGTTTCACTTGGCACTTCCTATGCTTTTATGCAATCTTTTGGGAGCATATTTGGGCAGTCGTTTGGCTATTTTGAAAGGAAATTCATTTATCAGAATAATGTTTTTGGTGGTCGTAATGTGCCTTTCTATAAGATTAGGCTATGATTTATTTTTCAAATCTTAACTATTTAAACAAAAAGCTCCAAATTTTTAAGATTTGGAGCTATTATATTGGGTGTAGGACAAGTTTGAAAATGTATTAAAATGTAGGTGCGACCCTTGTGGTTGCCCTCTTTGGATAGCCTAAAAACTTGATTTTGCACATTATTTTGCATACTTTTTGTCGTGTTGCTTTCGCCTATATGGGCGACCACAAGGGTCATACCCTACAAAATACAACTTGTCCTACACCCATACAGAGAGGA
>JAYVGJ010000076.1:0-15401 GCA_043772375.1 Raineyaceae bacterium
CAGTTTGATAAATTATCAGTTTGATAATTAGTTGTAAAGAATTATTCTTATCTTTGCACCAAAATTTATACCCAGTTATTTTTATAAGATTTATTTATAGTTTAGTTGTTTGTTATTTTCATAAATAATTTGTTTTGATTGGTTGTTATTTTGTATTCATTCACAATTCACAATTCACAATTTAGAATTCACAATTTAAAGTTTATCAATTTCCAACGCTATTTTTTCCCATTCTTGTTGGCTTTTATCTAGCTGATTTTTAGCATTGTGGAAACTCTCATTGGTGGCTTTTAGCTTCTGATTATCATTATAAATATTGCTATCTGCTAATTGTTTTTCAAACATAGCTTTTTCTTTTTCTAGTTCACTAATGCGTAATTCAACTATTTCTAACTCTTTTTGAAGTTTTTTAGCTTTTTCTTTGTTTTCAAAAGAAGTAGTATTTGTGTTGTTATTTGTCTGATTTTTAGGTTTTTCAATGATTTTTTCAGTTGATTTTTCACCTGCTTTTAGGGCATTTTTAGCTTTATTTTCCTCTTCTGTTTTCTTTCTCCAATATTCGTATTCTTCATACGTACCCATATACTCTTTTATTTCGTAGTTTTCTATGTACCAAATCTTGTTAGCAACATTTTCTACAAAATATCTGTCGTGAGAAACCACTACAAAAGTGCCTTCATATTGCGCCAAAGCCTGTATCAGGATATTGACAGATTGCATATCCAAGTGATTGGTTGGTTCATCTAAAAGCAAAAAATTTGCTTCAGAAATCAGCGTTTTAGCCAGCGCAACCCTAGATTTTTCACCTCCAGAAAGCACCTTGATTTTCTTAAAAACCTCATCACCAGAAAACAAAAAACAACCCAAAACCCCACGCAGTTCAGACTCTAGTTTGCCACTTCCTGCTTCTTTTAGTTCCGTAATCAAATCATTATCAACACGTAATGCTTCTAATTGATGTTGTGCAAAAAACGTTTGTATGACATTATGCCCTTCTATGCGCAAGCCTTGCACTTGTTCTGTGCCCGCAATAACACGCAAAAGCGTAGATTTTCCTTTACCATTTGCACCAATAAGGGCAATTTTGTCGCCACGTTCAATGCTGACGTTGGTATGTTTTAGGATATGATTGTCGCCATACGCCTTAGAAACATTTTCTAATTTGACCACATACCGCCCAGATGCTTGTTGGAAAGTAAAACGGAAATTCACTTTTGCATTTTCCGCAACTACATCATCTATCATATCAATTCTATCCAAAGATTTCACCTTAGATTGTACCTGACGTGCCTTGCTTGCTTTTGCCTTAAAACGCTCAATAAAGCGTTCAGTTTGTCTGATTTGGGCTTGCTGATTTTCAAAAGAACTTTTTTGTATCTCGTTTCTCATAGCTTTTTCTTCCTGAAAAAACGTATAATTTCCGCTATAAACATTGAGTTTTTGTTGTGAAACTTCCACAATAATATTACAAACATTATCCAAAAACTGCCTGTCGTGAGAAACCACAATGGTTGCGCCTTCATAATTTTCCAAATAACCTTCTATCCACTGAATAGAGGGCATATCCAAGTGATTGGTTGGCTCATCAAGCATCAAAAGTGCAGGTTTTTGCAAAAGTAGCTTTGCAAGCATCACACGCATACGCCAACCTCCAGAAAATTCTTTAAGCGGGCGTTCCAAATCTTTTGTAGCAAATCCCAAACCTTCCAAAACTGTTTCTGTTTTGGCACGCATTGTATAGCCCTCTAATCTTTCAAATTCTTCTTGGTATTTGGTAAGTTTGTCCAAAAGTTCGTCTGAATATTCTGTTTCCATCTCACCAAGCACTATTTCTGTTTCTTTCTCCAAATAAACGGCACGCTCAAACGCCTGCATAGCCACCGACAAAATGCTTTCTGTTGTTTGATATGATAATAAATCTTGGTTCAAAAAACCCAAAGAGCAATCATTTGCCTTGCTGACCGTCCCGCCATCAGGCAAATACTCGCCCGTAATGATGCGCAAAAGCGTGGATTTTCCTGTACCGTTTGCGCCCACAAGCCCAATACGGTCTTTTGGTTTGATATGTAAACTGGCTTCATCATACAAAGTACGACCGCCAAAATGAAAAGAAAGATTATTTATTGCTAACATTATTTGGAATTGCTAAGGAAATTGCTAAAAAAATTCTTTATGAATTATTGCGCAAAAGTACGAAAAAACTTTGATTTTGACAAGATTTTAATAAATTAAAATCTATTCAAGTAGTAAGTAATAAGCCTTATTTAATAGGATAAACCCTTAGGGTGTAATCTTTTGATATTCAAAGTTTTAACCAAATTACACCCTAAGGGTTTTGTTTCGTTTAGGCTTAAAATAATATTTTCGTAAAGCCAAGTGTTTCCACCAGACTTTACGAAAACCCCATCAAACATATTTTTATTGGTTTTGGTGATTAAATCAAAACCTGCTGCTTCTCCTTACTCTGTGGCAGAAATCTTAACTACAAGTAACTTTCTATGATATAATGAAAAACACCTAAAATTTCTTTTAAATCTGTATAAATTTGGTTATCAATATAAAAAACATTATCTTCAAATCTTAAAAACCTCCATTCTGTACCATCAGTAGCGCAACCATATAAAATGGGAATATTTTTACCTTCCATTTCGTTAAATAATTTTGCACCGTACAATTGGGCAGCACACTGCGCAATGCCATAATCCATATCTTCATCTTTTGCTTCTACAAGCGAAATAATAGGAGATTCCAGATAGGCACTTTGAGGAATTAACGTAAAGAAAAAATCACATTCGCCTGATAAATCCTTTTCACTATCCACAGCCAGTTCTTCTCCTGAAAATAAAGTAATGTTTGCTTGATAACTTTGAGCAAGCTCTACCAAAATAGGCGAAACAATCCGTTCTGACTTCACTTTTTCATTACGAAGTGGCACTAATTTTGCCTTTTTTAAAGTTTCTAATAGCCAAGCACTTGCATCATAAGGTTTGATATTCTCAAATAAATCAGCTCTACGAGCCAAAAAACCAAACTTTTTTGTAACTTGTTCTATTCTTTTATAATTGCTGTATCCCATAAAAATGTTGTTTTATTTGCATAACAAAAAATAATCCAAAAAATTACAAAAATTTAATGTAATGTCATTCTCAACGCTTATGAATTATTGCGCAAAAGTACGAAAAAACTTTGATTTTGACAAGATTTTGATAAATTAAAATCTATTCAAGTAGTATTCCCTCCAAACAATAAAACATCATTTTCAAAGAAAATTTTTACGCTAATAGATAAATTTAAAGCAAAAAACCTACTAAATTTTAGTAGGTTTTTTTGCTTAGGCGGTGAGCTTTAAAGAGATGTTATGCTCTTGGAAGATGATACCTAATAAGTTTTTGAGTTCGTTGGTATGTTGTTCTTTGAGTTCTGTATATTGTGTTTCTTGCAAAATGTCGCCTTTATGCCTTTCTATTGCTAGATTAGCTTTGTCTATTAACGTGATTTGGTCGTCTATGGCAAGTAAAATATGCTCATATTTGGGTTTTTCTATAAAGTCCATAATATTTAAAAATTTAGTTCCAAAAATCCTTTTGGGTAACATTTACCAGTATAAATATCTCTTTTAGTAGCATTAAATAACGAAAACCATTCTTTTTTGTCTAATTCATAGGTATTATTTCTTTTATGCCCTATTCCATAAATAGCAACAAAATAGCTATCTATTTGCATCTTTTTACATTTCATTTTGAGTTGCAATAATTTACTAATATTTGCTTCATACACCTCAAAATCCACAAAGATAACACAATCTAGGTCGTTTGGGTTTGCTTTTTGTGTGGCAAAACTACCATTGAGCCAAATACTAAAAGAACTTGCCAAAATAACCCGTAAATCCGTTATAAAGACCTAAAAAATTTCCATCAAATCCACTAAAGTTATATCTATATTTCCTGTATGAAAATCTGTTAATGCCTCCTTCCCACCAAACCACTGATGCAAATACTCACGTTCTAGCAAAGTGGTATCATCAGATAGCATTATAGTATAAGAACTATATTTCCAATCTTGCCATTTTTCTGTAAACCCGTGATGCGTTGGATTATAATGGATATAATGCACTAATTTTGAAAAATAGTTGATGTTTTTAACCTCTTTGCGCCCAAAACTTTGCATAAAAAGTGCGCCTTTACGTTTAAAAACACTGTTAATAGATTTTGTATAGCAATTTTGGAAAGTCCCTATTTGGTGCGAAAGTTTATTACTCAAATCACATTCTGTATCTACTTTAAAAAAAGCCCTTAATTCTTGTTCAGACCTTATTTGAATAAGAAAATGAAAATGGTTGGGCATTAGGCAATAAGCGTATATACGTGCAACTGGATGCACATATTCTGCAATTTTTTTGAGAAAATACTTATAATTATCATCATTTCTAAATAAATTGTTGTTGGCAACAGCGTGATTATAAAAATGATAAAATTTATCTGGAACTAATGCTTGTCTTTTAGATGCCATTTTGTTTGTCGTGTTAGCTTATATTAAAAAACCCTTAGGGTGTTATTTGGTTAGCACTTTGAATGTCTAAAAATTTACACCCTAAGGGTTTTGTTTGTCGTATTAAAACCCTTAGGGTGTTATTTGGTTAATACTTTGAATATCCAAAAGTTTACACCCTAAGGGTTTTCTGCGCTGAAAATACCACTTATCAAAGTTTTTATTTTCTCCTCATAACGCTCCACAAGCAACTTACAACCAGACAACGCCACACGCTCACTTTCCAATAACGCCACTATCTCCAACTGAACAGACAACGGAGGAAGAGGGATTTCAATGTCCTGCATAACATTAGCATTAAATTGAGGTTGTCCTCCACCTGTAACCAAATTATTTTTCTGATTTTCGTAGCTTTGACTTTTGCTAAAATACCAGTAAAATTTAGGGGAAATTAATTCCATATTTAACTTTAATCTTATTAGATAAGACGCAAAAACGGAAACTTCTGAACTTTCAAAAAATAGCACTTTACCAAAAGTTGCGCCAGTTCTCACCACTAGCAAATCACAATTATTTAATGTAAATTGCTTGCTTTCCTCACTCAATAATACAAATTTTTTATCTGTTATTTTTAATTCTCCACTATCATCAATATCTGTAATTCTCACAAACCTAACATCACCAATATCTTTTGCAGTATCTGTGTAACCATATTGAAACATACATACTTCCGCTAACTTCACTCTTTCCCATTCTTCTTTTATGGGGATTTGGGGCGCATAATGCGCTATTACTTGCCTTGCACCATCTATTACTTTTTGGTACTTTTCTATCTCCAATACCAGCGCAGACTGAACAGACAAAGGCGGAAGGGGAATTAATATTTTTCCAAAATCTTTTGCATAAACGTGAGGTTGCGCTCCTCCTTGTTGTAATGAATAAAAGTCCTCTTGTTTACTTTTTAGAATATAGTATAAAAAATCAGTCCTACATTTCTCATTATCACATTGAATTGTCGTACAATCAGATGCAAAGATAGGAGATTTAAAAAAATTAATAAACCCAGCATAAGCTCCTGATGAACTTACTGTAATGGTGTCGCCAAAACGGTTAGCTATATTATGAAAATATGCAGGTTTTTGTCCCCCAGCAATTACAGGAATATCCCCAGTTTCATTAGTATCTTTTTTGGTAATAGATGAGCCTTTTTTTATTTCTGCAATTTCTTGAAGTTCAAACATTTCATAACTACTAATTGCCACTTCTTCATTTCCTGCGCTATGCTTATCAAAGCTCAAATTATATTCTCTTTGGTTGTCAATAGCGTTTTTGTAGAGTGGTTTTAGGTCTTTCAAATCTCCATAAGTTTCAAAATCAAGTGTGCCGTAGGCAATAGCTTTAGTTTTTATGAGGTCATTAAAAAGTGTTTTTAGTTCGTTTTCATTTTCTGGTAGTTGTGGCAAACCGCTATCATTCAAAAAGTTATCTGTAAGTGTGCGCAGTTGTTTTTGTTGTTTTGGGTTTTCCTTGTTCATTTTGAGTTGGTAGCTCGTAATGATTTTATAGGCTTTTTTGAGTGCATCAAGTGCTTTATTGGCAGATTTGTAGGCATCAAGTTTGGCAAAATCATCTTTATGCAAGATTTGGCTATTTTTTTCTACAAACTTCTTGTGTTGTGTCGTTTGGTTATCTATTTGGTTATTTTCATTTTCTACAACTTCGTTTAAAATAGCATTTTTGTAGTCTGTCATTAGCTTTATGGCGTTGGGCAAGTCGCTGGTATCCAAAGGATTACGGTTGGTATTGAGTGTATAGCCATCATTTTCAATTTTAACAAGCAAAATACTATTTGTTTTTTTGGATATTTTCTTATCCACGAGCAAAATAGAAGTTTTCACGCCAGAATACGGCTGAAACACGCCTGCAGGCAGAGAAATCACGCCCCAAAGTCCCAAATCATTGATAAGTTGTTTTCGTAGCTGCGTGTAGTCGTCAGAATTAGTAAAAATAATGCCTTCTGGGATAATAAAACCTGCTTTTCCATCTACTTTTAGATGCGAAAGAATATAATCAGAAAACAAAACTTCCGCTTTTGTACTTTGAAAATTAAACTGGTTATGTGCTTTCACGCCTCCTGTGGGTGTCATAAATGGCGGATTAGCGAGTATGCAAGAATAATTTTCATTCCATCTTTCATTGTTGCTAATAGTATCATAATTATGTATTTGTGGCGTTTTGAATTGATGCAAATACATATTTACTTTAGCCAACCTGACCATTAGTGGCGTGTTGTCATATCCTTGAAAAGCGGTATTAAAGTGGTTCAAATCCGTTACATTAAGCATATTAGCATATTGTATTGGTTTTAGTTCCAATGTTTTGATATGCTGAAAATCTTGTATATTTTCTTGTAACTTCACTTTTTTGATTTCAAAATCCTGAATTTGCCAATGTGTGCCATTATTGGAAATAGTGCCATTTTCAATACTTAGAAGATGTTTTTTGTAAACAATTTCTGCTTTTTTGATTTTGTATGTATCAGGTGCAAGTAAAACATCATTATCAGTTTTTGCATTTTCAATAAAAATATTGCTCACAGAGCTATAAACCTTGTGAATAACGGTTGTTTTTTCAAAAACAATTTCGTTTTTGTCTTTTTTTGATTTTATTTCTTTGGTAATTTCTGCTTCAATTTCTCCAGTAAATTCCATCAAAACCTCTTTTTTGTCTTCTGAGGTATATTTCCAGCGCAAATAATTAAAAGCGGCAATCAGAAAACCAGCTGTACCGCAAGCAGGGTCTAAAAAATTATCATCTTTATCAGGTGCTACGACTTCCACCAAAAAATCAATAATATGCCTTGGGGTACGAAATTGCCCATTTTTGGACTGTGTCCCCATTGTCATTAGTAGGTATTCAAAAGCGTTTCCAATTTCTTCAGAATTGTCGTATTTGAATTTATTGATTTCATCAAGCAACCGCCCAAAAACGGCATTATCAGAGATGCGTGGAATATTACCCTCACTAAAAATATTTTTGAAAAGTTCGGGAATATGCTGACTTTTCTGTATGGCTTCTATTCCATCAAAAAACAGCTTTTTACGCCTGTCTTGTAGGTTTTCGTGTGTACTTGTAGCAGAGTTACTTAGTATTTTTGTCCAAGTATAGTTGTCCAAATCATTGATAAAAAACTCTGGTTTGTTAAGTTCTGCCATTTGGTCGTCAATATCATTCATAAATTTGTAGATAAGGACAAGCGTAACCATATTTATTTGGTCAGAAGGGAGTGGAAGTTGCCCGACAAGGATATTTCTGCAGTCATCAATGCGTTTTTTGGTGGCTCTGTTAAGCATTTTGTTGGTTTAAATGAATTTTATTAAAAAATATATTTGGTTGGTATTCAAACCCTTAGGGTGTAATTTGGTTAAAACTTTGAATATCAAAAGTTTACACCCTAAGGGTTTTTGCACGTTTTTAAGAACGGTTATAAAATGGATTTAGCGTAATATTATCCAAAATATAATTTTTTACAAGATGAATATTTTCTTTTCCAAGTGTTTTGAGTTGTTGAAAAGACAAACGGTTATCTGTTTCAAAATCAGCAAATTTATTGTCCTGAATTTTCTCTCTAATATCACTATAAAGCAAATAGCAATGAAAAAGATTGCGTAGTTCTTGGTATTGGGTTCTTATTTTTTCGTCTTTGATAGTGGTCAAAAACGTAGCAAAAGCATCATCAGCAAGTTCTGTACGAGTTTTGAATTTATCAATTTTGCCAAAGGTTTTAAATAAAATCTCTTGCATAGAAAGCCGCCTATCTATTTCGTAGGCATCACAAAGTTTGTCTATATTCCAAAATTCTTTTGGTTTTTCAAATATTTCATTTTGTACATACGCACTCAAAAACGCCCAATTTTCCTCTTCTAAGGCTTTTTTAAGGATAATATTTTGGTTTATTTCTGTTTTTACTTTTTCCTCAAAACTGGCACTTGTCGCAAACATTTCTCTGTCTATTCTCATTCCTTTTTCAGTAATGTGTATTTCAGAAACATCTGCTACATTATCATCTCCTGTATAATCAAGTGGGTCTGTGGTAGGTCTTGGTCTTCCGTCACCAGCTCCATTTGGTTTTGGAAGTTTTATTACTTTATTGTAATTGAAGTCGTGTTCAAAATAGGCATAATTCCCAAAAAAATCTATCAAATAATAGTTATCTTTTTGAATAGGTTTGCTTTCTTTTGTTCCTTTGGCATTTTTGGTGTATTCAAACGTGAATAATCTTGTGCCTCTGCCCTTGATTTGTACAAATTCCGTTGGCGACATTACAGGTCTGCAAAGTACGACATTCAGCAAATCCTGACAATCATAGCCTGTTGTCATCATAGCAACTGTTATGCAAACACGTGTACGAGAACTGTTGTATTCTGGCAAAAGCTCACAAAATTGTGTTTTTCCTTCCAAATTATTTTTATTGTGGCTAAATTTTGGTGTATTTTCGTGTGCATCAGGCAAATCAGAGGTAATTTGCTTGGCAAAAGTATTTTTGTAATGATTTGGATAAAGTTGTTCTATTTCTTCATTTAGAAGTTGTGTAAGGCGTGTTGCGTGTCTGCGAGAAACAGCAAACATTATGGTTTTGCCTATTTCTTCTGTCATTGGGTCTCTTTTGGCATTTTCAAGAAATGTTTTGACGAAAATTTTATCTGTTTCATCAGAGGTAAATTTACGCCCATAATCTTTTTTATGATAGATATCTGCTTGTTCTTCTCCATTTTCGTCATCATAAACAAGTGTAAGTCCTTCATCACTAAGCATACTTGTTGTAATATCTGTGCGTGCATCTATCACAAAGGGATTACAAAGTACTCCTGCTTTCACGCCTGCAAGCAAATCAAAGATAAAAGTTGGTTTTCCTTCCTCACAACCAAAAGTTTTGTAAGTATCTTTCATTTGGCGTTCTTCTAGCTGTTTTTGATTGTTTTTGCCTAATTCAGCTATATCTATGCCTTTCAAATAATTTTTTGGTGTGGCAGTAAGCCCCAATTTTGCACCAATAAAATATTCAAAAATAGCCCTATTATTTCCGTTGATGGTTCTGTGTGCTTCATCAGAGATAATCAACTGAAAATCAGTAGGATTAAACAGTTTTCTATACCTGTTATCAATAGCAAGACTTTGAATAGTGGTGACGACAATGTCCGCAGTTTGCCAATTATACTTATTTTCTTTATAAATAACGGTTTTGATGCCATCATTTTTGAGATATTCGTCAAAACTACTTTTAGCTTGGTTTTCTAGTTCTATTCTATCCACCAAAAACAACACTTTTTTAGCGCACTCACTACGCAAAAAAAGTTTTATGATAGCAGCACAAAGTAGCGTTTTTCCTGTTCCTGTAGCCATTTCAAACAAAAAACGGCGTTTATTTTCTTTGCAGTAAGCAAGTTGTAGGGCTTTCACGCCCTGCACCTGATAATCTCTCAAAATGCGTATCCCTTTGTCTTTTTTTAGTTGATTTTGTTTTTCTTTGGTGTGTTTAGTCCAGTTGCCATCTTGCGAGATAGCAATATAATTTTCGTCTATTTGCATTTTAGCCATTTCTTTTGGCTTTGGTTGCCATTTTTCAGCTTCTCCAAGTTGCTTATAACTCAAAAAGTTAGAAATTGGTTGCGGTGTGGGCATTTCATGGCTATCCCAATAAAAATGATACTGACCATTTGAGAGAAATATATGTCTTACTCTTTTGACTTGTGCATATTCTTTGGCTTGGTCTAATGCAGAAAGTGGGTCAATACTTTCATTTTTAGCTTCCACAATAGCAATAGGCTCACCATTTTTGTCTAACAAAACATAATCAGCAAAACCATTTTTGGTGTGTTCAAAGTCGTTGCCAAGCGCATCAATTTTGATTATTTTTTGTGTAATTCTATCTTCACAGATGATATTAGCTTTATTTTTGCCTTCATCAAAAAAGTGCCAACCCGCAAGTTCTAACAGTTTATTTATCTTAATTCGTGCTTGTGCTTCTTTTGGTTTTATCATTTTTTGATGGAAGAATGCCTTTATAATTTACATTTTTACAAACATAACAAAAATAAACGTATCTTTCAAATAAACTATATTTAAAATTTTGGTGAAGCCAGATGTTTCACCTGACTTCACAAAAACCAAAAAGTCCGTAATTTAATAAATTACGGACTTTTTATTTGAAACAACTTAAATATCTTTTTCGTTTTCATCAACTATATCACTAACTACTTCCTCATCAGTTTTCACGTCTGGGTTGTTGTTATGATGATTTGTATAAGCTTGATAATTAGTTTCCTTTTCAAAAGGACGTTTTCCAATAAGGCTTTCCAAATCAGACTGAAAAATAACCTCACGTTCCAAAAGTGCCTTTGCAAGTATTTCTAGTTCGTTTTGTTTTCCTTTAAGCAAAATTTTCACACGTATATATGCTTCTGCAATAATTTTCTGTACTTCCTCATCAATTATCTGCGCAGTTGCTTCTGAATAAGGTTTGTTCATCTGAAACTCACTTTGTGGCTTAGAATCATAAAAAGAAATATTACCTAGTTTTTCGTTCATTCCGTACACCGTAACCATTGCATAAGCCATTTTAGTGATTCTTTCAAGGTCAGAGAGTGCGCCAGTAGATATTTTTCCAAAGATAATCTCTTCTGCGGCACGTCCTCCGAGTGTCATACACATCTCATCTAAAAGTTGCTCTGTTTGGTGCAAAAACTGTTCTTTTGGCAAATATTGTGCATAACCAAGCGCAGCAATCCCACGAGGAACAATACTAACTTTTACGAGTGGGTCTGTATGCTCCAAAAACCAACCAGCTACAGCGTGTCCCGCTTCGTGATAAGCAACAATTTTCTTTTCGTCAGGTGAAATAAGTTTATTTTTCTTTTCCAAACCGCCAATAACTCTATCTATTGCCTCCTGAAAATCTAACATATCAACAGCCGTTTTGTTGTGGCGTGCTGCAATAAGTGCCGCTTCGTTGCATACATTCGCTATTTCCGCACCTGCAAAACCAGGCGTTTGTGCAGAAAGTTCTTTTGGGTTGATGTCTTTAGCAAGTTTCAAAGGCATTAAATGTACCTTGAAAATAGCCTCACGCCCCACTATATCAGGTTTATCTATGCTAATTTGTCTATCAAAACGTCCAGCACGCAAAAGAGCAGAATCAAGCACATCAGGGCGGTTGGTTGCCGCCAAGATAATCACCCCAGAATCTGTACCAAAACCGTCCATTTCAACCAAAAGTGAATTTAACGTGTTTTCACGTTCATCATTTCCGCCTGGCATAGCCCCACGCCCACGAGAACGCCCTACGGCATCAATTTCATCAATAAAAATGATACAGGGAGCTTTATCTTTCGCTTGTTTAAACAAATCTCTCACACGAGCAGCACCCACACCGACAAACATTTCTACAAAATCAGAACCAGAAAGAGAGAAAAAAGGCACTCCTGCTTCACCTGCAACAGCTTTTGCAAGCAAAGTTTTTCCTGTTCCTGGTCCGCCTACAAGCAACGCACCTTTCGGAATTTTACCGCCAAGATTAGTAAATTTGGAAGGATTTTTAAGAAATTCTACAATTTCCATAACCTCTTCTTTTGCCTCATCTAGCCCTGCAACATCATTAAATGTAATAGGCACTCTGTTTTCAGCATCAAAAAGAGAAGCACGAGATTTTCCAATATTGAAAATCTGTCCACCAGGTCCGCCTGCCCCCGTCATACGGCGCATCAGTACAAACAAACCAACTACCATCAATATTAAAATACCCCAGTTGATAAGTGTATCAGAATAATTGCTGTGGCGTTCTATTACAAGCCCTATTTGCTTATCCTTTGGAAAAGTTTCGTTTTCTAATTTATCAAAATTTTCTGCAAATTTATCAGGATTAGCAATCAAAAACCTAAAATGTGGACCTTTATATGAGGCAAGCGGAGAGCGTTCTGACAATGCTTTTTCATACTTTTTGGCATCAATAGCATCTTTTTTGATGGTATATTCCACCGCAGACTCGTTGGAAACAAGCACCACATTTGTGATGTCGCCAGCTGCATACATTTGCTTGAAGCGGTTATAAGTTGTTTCTGCAGGAGCGGCACTTCTATTAAAATAAACCATACTAAGCACCAAAACTATTATCATAGTAACGAGCCAGACTTGGTAACCTCCATTTTCATCTTTTTTGGGTTTTGGCATCATTGGTTTTGGCAAAACAGGCTTTTTTGCATCTTTTTTTGCAATTTTCTGTTTTTCTATTTTACCATTATTGTTTCCGTTGATGTTCCCGTTATTGTTGTTTTCAGTTTTCGTTTCTTGCACTTTCGTATCAGTTGCGTTTGTGTTTTTAGGCATTTGCTAAAATTTGTCTTATTAAAAAGTGTTATTAAAATATGTTTTTGGGTATAATGTTTGGTACAAGTTTAAAACGTACTATCTTCAAAATCAGTTCAAAGTATTTTTTAGCTTGCTTTACAAAATTATTTTAGGTTATTTTTGTACTGATAACTAAAATTGAAAGAATAAAGTTGTTTATTTTTTTGATTTAATCAAACTACTTGTAAAAGTCGTAAATTTACACTTAATTTGCTAATATTCAATGTAGGAATTGATTATTTTTGAGATATTCCTACGAATAACAAACATACAAACGCAAAAACGCTATAAAAATTGTATTTGTATTCATTCACAACTCACAACAGGTGTAGAACAAATTGTATTTCGTAGGGTGCGACCCTTGTGGTCGCCCCGTTTGAGTAGGTTTAAAATATGATGCTGCGCTTTATTTTGCGTATTATTTGTCGTGTTGCTTTCGCCTGTTTGGGCGACCACAAGGGTCGCACCCTACATTTTTGTAAAATTGTCCTACACTCACTCACAACTCAAAATATGATAATTATTACAGGTGCGGCTGGTTTTATAGGAAGTTGCCTTATTTCTCGTCTAAATCAAGCTGGTTTTAACGCCATTGTTGCCGTTGATAATTTTTCTTTCCCTGAAAAAAATAAAAATTTAGAAGGAAAAACCATTAAAGAACGTGTAGAACGCACTATTTTTGCTGATTGGCTTGAAAAAAATCAACAAGAAGTAGAGTTTGTTTTTCATATAGGCGCACGCACAGACACGAGTGAGTTTGATGTAAATATTTTCAACGAACTCAACCTAAATTATTCCAAAAAAATATGGGAACTTTGCGTAAAATATGATTTGCCGCTTGTATATGCTTCATCTGCAGCTACTTACGGGTTGGGTGAGCAAGGTTATGATGATGACGAAAGCAAAATATCACTTCTCAAACCGCTTAATCCTTACGGTGATTCCAAAAATGATTTTGATATTTGGGCGTTGGCGCAACCAAAAAAGCCGTTTTTTTGGGCTGGTTTGAAGTTTTTTAATGTTTATGGACCAAATGAATACCATAAAAGTCGTATGGCTTCTGTGATATTTCACGCCTTTAACCAAATCCAAAAGACAAATGAAATGAAACTTTTTCGTTCTCATAATCCTAATTTTGCTGATGGCGGACAAATGAGAGATTTTGTTTACGTCAAAGATTTAGTTGAGGTTTGCTATTTTTTGATGCACCACCGCAAAAATTCTGGGATTTATAATTTGGGTAGCGGAACGGCTCGTACTTTCTTAGACCTTACCAAAAACACATTTAAGGCACTTTCAAAGCCTGAAAATATTAGTTTTGTGGATACGCCTGCGGATATTAGGGATAAATATCAATATTTTACGGAGGCAAATATGCAAAAACTTCAAAATATTGGTTATGCAAAACCTTTTCATACTTTGGAGCAAGGCGTGGAAGATTATGTGAAAAACTATCTTTTGGAGAAAAAATATTATTAGTTCTGATAATGCGTTTTTAACTGATATAGAACAAATTACGTCAAAAAATGTAGGGGCTGGGCTTGCCCCTGCCCAACATGCGTAAGCAACACGACAAACAACATTAACAAAAAAACAATACTAGAGTTTATGAATAATTCCATTTTTAACCACCCCCTAACCCCTCCTTAGGAAGTAGGGGGACTTTTCAAAGACATTTTTGAGTTATTCATAAAATCTAATACAAACATAACATCAATAAATAAAATTAGCAAATAATGCAATATAACTCTGAAATTCATCATAGACGTTCTATTCGTTTGAAAGATTATGATTATTCAAACGAGGGAATGTATTTTATTACTATTTGTTGTGAAAAACGAGAAAATAGATTTGGAGATATTATTAACAATCAAATGATAATGAGTGAATTAGGAGAAATTGCACGGGTACAATGGTTAGAATTAACTACTCGTTTTCTTCATACTAAATTAGGTGAATTTGTTGTGATGCCTAATCATTTTCACGGGATTTTAATTATTGAAAATGCCTTAAACCTTGACGAAAACACTAAAATTACCTCAATTAGTGATGTTATTGGGGCTTATAAATCTCTTGTTATGCACCACGCATTGAAATTATTTGGAGATAAACCACTAGGTAAAATATGGCAAAAAAATATGTATGAGCATATTATTCGCAATTCAGTATCTTATGAAAAAATAGAAAATTATATCATAAATAATCCTCAAAACTGGGAAAAAGATATTTATAAATGATGTTACATAAAATGAATTTTTTGTAAGAACTGGGCTTGCCCAGCCCTTGTAGAGCAGGTTTTAGCTTGTTTTTTGTTTGTCGTGTTGCTTACGCATGTTGGGCAGGGGCAAGCCCAGCCCCTACATTTTAATACAAATTACAAGACAATTTATACCAATTACCAAAAATCAAAAACTGGTAGTGCTATACTTGTAATGATTTTTAAATGGTGGCAGAAACCGCCGTTGTTTGTGTCTTCACAAATAACCATTATGTCACAATAATGTACTTTC
>JAYVGJ010000077.1:0-13255 GCA_043772375.1 Raineyaceae bacterium
GCTTTTCAAAGTCATTAGTCAATCATATAGGAGCAATTAAATATTTTATTTGTGCCTATAATCTCCAAATAAAATCATTACAAGTATAGCACTACCAAACTTTTTATTATAGTGTCTGCTATTTGGAAAATTCTTCTGATGAGGAAAATATTGAAAAAATTATTGGTTGTGGAGGCTTTGCTTTTAGTGAAGAAAAAAATGAGGTGAAATTTGTTTGGGGTTTGATACATTCAGCTTTTCACAAAAAAGGTTTTGGAGAAAAATTATTGCAATTTAGATTAGAAGAAATCAAAAAAATATATCCAAAAGTAAATATTGTATTAGACACAACTCAACATTCATTTACATTCTTTGAAAAATACGGTTTTGTAACGACAAAAATCACCAATGATTCTTATGGTGTGGGAATGCACAGGTACGATATGGTGAAAAAGGATAGCCCCTAAATCCCCAAAGGGGACTTTAATACAAAAACAAAAAAATATAAAATATTCACAAAAAATGCTCCTTGAAATGTATTGCTCCCCTTCGGGGCTGGGGGCTAAACAAAATGGCAAAATTAAATAAAGAAACAGACAGAAAAGGTTTTTTGGGTAACCTTCGTGGCACAGTTGGACTAGAAACTGAAACCACAAAACCTGAAAAAAAAATTATCTCCTCTACTTCTACAGAAAGTGACGAGATAAAAACCACGCTCCTACTTGATAAACCGCTTTTTGAGATGATTGAGCGTGAGGCATATTGGGAACGAACCACCAATAAAGTTGTGATTAAGACGGCATTGGAAGAATATTTTAAAAATAAAAAATATGACGAAATCCCAGAAGGAAAACATTTTAATAAGCGTGGCAGGAAAAGAACATAATAATTGTGAATTTTTAATTGTGAATTGTGAATGAAAAAGGATAAATCCAAAGGCAAATTCAAAATATTTCCAGAAATATTACTTAATGAACTTTTTGCAGAATATCAGCTAAATATCAGTGAAAATGAACTGAAAACCGCTTTTGAAAAGCTAAAAGATGCAGAAATTTCTACTGATACGTTTAGTTTTTATACGTCTGTTTCATCTGTATTTTCTAGTAAAATAGAAGGAGAAGATATTGAGTTGGATAGCTATGTTAAACATAAATGTTTTGGTATAAAATTTTTGCCAGATTATACAAAAAAAATAGATGATTTGTATAATGGTTACACCTATGCCCAAAACAATCCACTCAACAAAAAGAATGTTGAAAACGTGCATAAAATATTAGCCAAACACGTAGTTGCTAAACATCAGCAAGGGAAAATTAGAACCCAAAATATGTATATCACCACACCAGAAGGGCGTATAGAATATGTTGCAGCATCTCCTTTTGAGGTAAAAACAGAAATGATAAAATTTTATGCTGACGTTGATATATTACTTAAAAAAGAGATGAATATTGATGAAGTGTTTTTTTCCGCAAGTATTATTCATTTATTCTTTGTCAAAATTCATCCTTTTAATGATGGAAATGGGCGCACAGGAAGGCTTTTAGAAAAATGGTTTTTAGCACAAAAACTGGGTGAAAAAGTGTGGTTTATAGAATCAGAAAGAAATTATTATAAAAAGCATCAAACATATTACAATAATATTAGGGTTTTAGGGCTAGAATACGAGTTGTTGGATTATAGCAAAGCCTTGCCTTTTTTGCTGATGCTGCCAAAATCAGTTTTGAATAAATAGAATATTTCTGGAAGTTCTGATACACTTTTTATAACAATATAAATTTACTACAAAAATGTCTGTAAAATATTACTACTTGAAAGATGAAAAGCAATTAGGTCCATTTACCATAGAGGAATTAAAGGAAAATAACCTAAACTCTGAAACATATATTTGGGCAACTAATATGTCTGAATGGCAAAAAATAAAAGATGTGCCTATAATTTTAGAGCAACTAGGAATAACTATAACACCACCTCCTCCACCTAATACCTCTCAAACAGAAGTTGTAGGATATATAAAGGTTGTTACTGAAAAACCAAAAATAAAAGTAAAATATCTTTTAAATCCTACACGAAAAGAATGGTTTGTCATAGTTGCTTGGTGCTCGTTTCACGCACTTGCTTTATTTTTATCAGGGTCTTATTCTTTCAATAGACACAGTAATAGTGAATTTTATCCATTTGCTCATAATGGATTTTATCCATTCGTAACACCCTATGAAAACTGCAGAAAAGCTTATGAAATAAATTTTTTAACTGATGCTAGTGAAATAGCAGCAAAAAAAGAAAGCATTGCAACAAGAATGCGTAAAAAATTTACTGGAGCTAGAGTTTATTTTGATACCATTCGGAAAGTGGAAACAAATGAACAAGGTAAAAGTATAAAAATTACAAAACTTATGTTATTTAGTGATAAAATTACTAGTCGTGGTTATTATACACGTGGATATGAATATGTAGATGAATTGTTGAGAAAAACTAGTGAATACATAATCATTAATGATACAGTTCCTAATAGGGAAGATGCAGAAACCTTTATTATATCAAAAGAAATAGAAAATGGGCTAGATTGTGATTTTTACTTACTCAACTATTATGATAGTTTTGAGTTTGTTATTTATATTTCTATATTTTTTATTGTATTTGCTCTATACAAAATAGCAGTAAGATAAAAATTGATAATTCTTGCTATTGTTGATGTAATCTAACTGCACCAACAATAGCAAAAATTGTATTATTCCCCCTTTGGGGGTTAGGGGGCTACTTTACTCTGACAAACAAAATTACTTTTAGGAACATTTGTTTTTGCAATGGCACTAAAACCGCCTGCAATTTCTGTAAAATTCCTATAACCTCGTGCCTGCAAAATGCTTGCAGCTATCATACTACGGTAGCCACCTGCACAATGCAAATAAAAATGTTCATTAGGGTTGATGTCTTTTATCCATTCATTGATGTTTGCCAAAGGACGAGAATATGCCTCTTCTACGTGTTCCGCTTCATATTCTCCCATTTTGCGTACATCAATTACCTTACTAGCAGGCGTAAACTCATCAGCAAATTGTTCTGCCGTAATTCTGTGTACTGTATCAATGGTATAAATTTCTTTCCCTGCGTTTTTCCAAGCCTCAAAACCGCCTTTCAAATAACCTAAAATATTATCAAACCCTACACGAGTAAGGCGTGTGATGGTTTCCTCTTCTTTTCCAACTTCCGTAACCAAAATAATTGCTTGTTTCACATCACCAATCATTGCTCCCACCCAAGGCGCAAAATCTCCGCCAATACCAATATTTATAGCCTGTGGAACAAAACCAAGTGCAAAATCCCCGCTACTTCTTGTATCCAAAATCAAAGCATTATTTGCTTCCGCAATGATTTCAAATTGTGCTAACTCAATGGCTTTCATACCATTATGCAAAATTGTATTAAAACTTTCGTAACCGTTTTTATTCATTTGTACATTCATACCAAAGTACGCAGGTGCGGGCAAAAGTCCGTCTGTTACTTCTTCTACAAACTCATTTTCAGTCATATTAGAACGCAAAGCATAGTTTAATTGCTTTTGAACACCAATAGTTGAAAAAGTTTCTTTACTCATATTCTTTCCACAAGCACTTCCAGCACCGTGAGCAGGATAAACAAGTACATCATCTGGCAAAACCATTATTTTGGTGCGCAAAGAATGATACAAAATTGCTGCTAACTGTTCTTGTGTCATTGTAGCGGATTTTTGTGCCAAATCAGGACGACCAACATCACCAATAAACAATGTATCTCCGCTAAAAAGCGCATTTTCTTTGCCATTTTCATCTATCAAAAGAAAACAAGAACTTTCTAGCGTGTGTCCTGGCGTATGTAAGACTTTTATTTTTATATCTCCAATTTCAAAGATTTGATTATCTTTTGCAGAAATAACATCAAAACTTGCATCAAAATCAAAAGCTGCATCAGGACCAAAAACAACTGTAGCATCAGTTTTTTTGCTCAAATCTAAGTGTCCGCTCACAAAATCAGCGTGAAAATGCGTTTCAAAAATGTATTTTAATTTTACATTATCACGTTCCAAACGGTCTGTGTAAGGTTTCGTTTCACGCAAAGGGTCAATAATTGCCGCCTCACCGTTAGAGGTGATATAATATGCGCCTTGCGCCAAGCAATTTGTATAAATTTGTTCTATTATCATTTTATTTGTATTTTTTTATAATTGAAATTTTATTTAGGAAATCATGGATATCCTCTCTCTCTTTCTTTATATAAATAGTAGTTAAGCACTCAAAAATATCTGCACCGTCAGCTAAAGCAGACGGCAAAGAAGATAAAACGAACAGAAACTTTTTTGTCTTACTTTTTATTATATTTTGCCGTCTGCTTTAGCTGACGGTGCGAGGATAT
The DNA here is from genome assembly GCA_043772375.1 of Raineyaceae bacterium. Taxonomy (GTDB): domain Bacteria; phylum Bacteroidota; class Bacteroidia; order Cytophagales; family Thermonemataceae; genus JANYGM01. Next base: position 4,369 of record JAYVGJ010000077.1, read on the forward strand.
TCAGGTTTTTGATTTTGTACTTTTATATTATTTAAAAACTGGAAAAGTCTATTGGAAAGTTTAATTTTCAATTTTTCAACGAGGTAATTTTTCTTTGAAATAGCCATAAGTCCACGTTCCTGCAATAGCACTCAAAAATGTAACAATAACTACCAAAAAGCCACTACCCATTTGTGCAAAAAGTGGACCAGGACAAGCTCCCGTTATTGCCCAACCAATGCCAAAAATTAGTCCGCCAAAAATTTGCCCTTTACTAAATTCTTTGTTTTCAAAGGTGATGTTTTCTCCGCTTAATGTTTTGATATTAAAGCGTTTAATAATTTGCACAGAAATCATACCTACCAAAATAGCCGTTCCTATCACGCCATACATAAAGAAAGATTGCAAACGGAACATTTCTTGGATACGAAACCAACTAATGATTTCTGCTTTAACAAATATTGTCCCAAAAATAATTCCCAAAATAAGATATTTGATGTTTTTCATTTTTATAAAAATGGTTAAATGTTGGATTTAGTAGCTATCAAGCTGATTACTCAAACTGATTACTCAAACTGATTACTATACTAATTTGAAGATAAGAGGCAACAAAATATTAGCTGAAAAAAAACCTCCCGCCATAAAACAGCAAGTAGCAATCAGAGAAGGCATTTGAAGATTAGACAAACCCATAATAGTGTGTCCACTCGTGCAACCGCCTGCATAACGAGTGCCAAAACCAACTAAAAAACCTCCAAACACAAAGAAAATAAACCCTTTGAATGTCAAAATATTTTCTATACTAAAAAGCTGCATAGGCATCAAATGACTAAAATCTGTAATACCAAATTGTGCCAAACTTGCTTTTGTACTTTCTGCAACCACAATAATATCAGGATTGCTCAAAAAATTTGTAGCCAAAAAACCACCAATAAATATCCCAGCTACAAAAAATAAATTCCACATTTCTGCTTTCCATTCATATTTAAAAAAAGAAATCTTTGCAGGAATGCACATAGCGCATATATGGCGTAAAGATGATGAAATTCCAAGTTTTTTGTTGCCCATAAGAAGCAAAATAGGAACGGTAAGCCCTAATAAAGTGCCTGCTACTGCCCAATGCCAAGGTTGTCTGATAAATTCTAACATTTTATTATTTTATTATTTTATTATTTATATGATTATTTTTAAATTATTAATAAGTTTTGTGGTTTGTGGGGACACAAACCACGAAGTTAATTTGGTTAAAACTTTGAATATCAAAAGATTACACCCTAAGGGTTCTTAATAATTTTAATTATTTATATTTTTACAAATCCGCAAAATTGAAAATTTTGGACAGTATCAAAAGGCGTTTTATGCGCCTCCGTAAAACATTTGATTGCCTTAAAACTGTGTTCAAAAGTAATTTTCATTTGTTCTTCTGAATATTGTTTGATATTTAGACCACTACATTTGAAAGGTCCATTTTCAGAGAAAGTTCCCAACAAAAAGTGACCATTTGGGTTTACTGAATTTTCAATGATTTTGATATATTTTTTAATACTATCATCATCTGTCAAAAAATGGAAAACTGCTCTATCGTTCCAAAAATCAAACTTTATACTGTTTTCTCCATCAGTTTGAAAATCAGTAATATCAGAAACTATCCAGTTGATAAGGTACGCCTTCTCCCCTAACCTCTTTTTGGCTTTTTCTAACGCTTTTTCAGAAATATCCAAAACCCAAATATTTTGATAACCCAAATTCAACAAAATTTCTGCTAAAAAACTCTCTCCTCCGCCCACATCAATAATATTAGCGGTTTTTGGTAGTTTTATTTCCTCTAAAAATGATAAAATACTTGCAGGATTTTCTTGTGTCCAACTGACTTCATTAGCATTTTTTGTGGTAAATACATTTTCCCAATGTGTTTTATTTCCCATATTTTTTATTATGTTAAGTAGTTTTTTTATATAATTAGTTTTTTTTAATTTAGCCAAAGGTTATATAATCATTTGATTATCAAAAATTTGTATTCATTCATAATTCATAACTTATAATTCATAATTACAGAATTTCTTTTAAAATTATATAAATACCTGTAACAAGAACAAACCAACCAAAAGCAGGTTTTAGTTTTTCGTTACTTATTTTTTTGCTTAATAATATTCCTATAAAAACTCCTATGACAGCAAACAACGTAAAAATCAGCAAAAAGTGCCAGTCAATAGCACTAGAATTATGAGGATTATTCAAATTATTTAAACTTCCTGCAAAACCAATCAGCGCATTAGCAGCAATGATAATAAGAGAAGTTGCTACGGCTTTTTTCATTGGTAATTTTGCAGAAAAAATAAGCGTTGGAATAATCAAAAAGCCACCTCCAACTCCCACAAAACCCGTTAATAAACCTATAAAAATCCCTTTAAATACTATTTGACATTTATTTATAATATTATTTTCTTCAACTTCCATCATCAAGTTATTTTTTCTTATCATAGAAAAAGAAGCAAATATCATCAAAATAGCAAACACCAACATTATAAAAACATCTTTGCTCACGCTAAAATCTCCCCAACTAAGAAATATAGTTGGCAACAATGGCACAACAAATTGGCGCATTATAAAAATAGCAATCACACTTGGCAACCCAAAATAAAACGCCACCTTATAATCTAGCAAATTATCTTTTGCACCTCTAATGCTACCCACCAAAGCAGTAACCCCAACAATAAATAATGAATATGTTGTGGCAGTACTTGGCTGAATATGAACAACATACACCAAAATTGGAATAGTAAGAATAGAACCTCCACTACCAATAAGTCCCAATGAAATGCCTATCAAAATACTTAGTACAAATCCTATTATTTCCATTTATTTTGATAATGTTTTATAAATATAAAGATAGCTATTATTCTATGTAAAAGACTAAAAAAATATTTTTTAAGTTCCGTCTGTCCTTAAATATTTTCACAGCAATTTTCTAGACAAATAATAATATTTTTCATTTTAGGAAATCTCAAAGAAACATATTTATTTCTGCTTACTTTTTTGGAAATCAAAACGCCTTTATCTTCCATAAGTGTAAGTTGTTGGGAAGCAATAGCTTGTTCCAAACCTAGTGCTTCTTGAATTTCCAGCACCGTCATTTTTTCGTTTTCTGTCAATAAATCTACAATAGCAAGCCTTATTGGGTGTGCTATCACTTTTAGCATATTTACTGCTGAAAGCAATTTGTCGGATTCTATTCTTTCTGTTAGTATCATTTGGCAGCTTTTATAAATGCAAAGATAACTATTATTCTATGTAATACAAATATTTTGCCTTTTTATTTTCAAGTCTTATTTTCAAAGATAATGCAAAGTATTTGCCAGCGACATTATGGCATCTAAATTTTCCTTCAAATTTTCTGTATTGATGATGGTTTGCTCCACATAAAAATAGCCTCCACTGTGCACAATCTTATTTTTTGGAGAAAGATGATTTGTTTCCAAATATTTTTCCATTCGTGCTTGATACTCTCCCATTTCTCCATAAATAGGGAAATCTTCAAAGTTTTTCCAAAGAAGCAAGCTCATTACCATATTTTCGTTTTTTACAAAAAAATCTATCCAATAATTCTCCCTCAAAGCAACTCTAAGCGAGTTTTCGTTGTCTGTTTCTGTATAAATATCTGTGTAATTTTCAGATATAATTTTTTTGATTTCTGCAAGCATAAAACTGTTATTTTGATTTTTTCATTTTGATTTTACAAATATACCAATCCTTCAAATTTCAGGAAAAAATAAATATTTTGAGGCTATAGATTTTTAATTGCGTCCTGCAATTTCTTTGAGGAAAAATAACAACGTACCAAATGACAGCCTCCAACACTAGAACAATCATATAAGTCTAGCATTGAATTGGGGAATTTTGTCTGAAAAGTTGTTTGGAGTTTGGTCGCAGCAGCATCATAATTGCAGCCTAGTGTGGTATTTCCGTGTTTGTAAGGTTCTGAACCTACAAAACCTACCTTTTTTCTTAGCGCAATATCATTTTCGTTATAAATAATTGAAAAATGATAATTATCAGCCGTTTTGTAGGCAATTTTTGTATTTCTTTTATAAAAATTATCAACAATAAGTTCTCCAGAAATAGCAGGAGCTATAAAAATAAGGTTTATTTTGTTGTTTGAAGGTGTTTTCAGGTTATCATTTTTCATATCTAATAAAGCAAAAAGCGCAACTTTTGCGCCCAAACTATGCGTAATGATATTTATGGTATCAAATTTTGCATTAGAAACAATATTTTTTAGACTTGCACCCACAAATTCCGCATTGATTTGGGATTTTTCAAAAACAGCATACATAATTTTATTTGCTTTCAAATTGGCAGAAAACCGTTTTCCATACAAACCGTCCCAATAAATCTCTACAAAAAAAGTTTTGGTTTTAGTATATTGACTGATAGTTTCCTGTATAGTTTTGTAGTCGGCAGGAGAACTAGCATCTCCGTTGGTTTCTATAAATGGTTTTCTAAATCCGTGAATAAGAAAAGTTAGAGAGTTAAAATCTGTCTTTTTCTGATTTATCTGCTTGATATAGAATGAACTAATAGAATCATTTAGAATATTACAATTTTCTAAACTGTATTTGGAGAACTTGCAATGATAGTTTTTAGAAACCTCAAAAAATACTTCTTGATTATTTCCATACCATTTGACAAGTGAGGCATCAGATTGGAGTAAGGACGCATTTGAGATAAAATAATCAGGATAAAGATAACCCTCTTTATCAAAATAAAGAGAGGTTTTAGAAGAAATGTCAGCAGAAATATTGGCAAGATTTCGCTCCCCAAACAAAATATTATGATTAGAGTTTTGCCCAAAAATTCTGGAAATAGTTGAAACAAAGAGAATTAAAAGTAAAGTTTTTGATTTCATATTCTCGTAGATTTTTTAGGATTTTAATAGATTGTTAGCACGTTTAGTATCAAAATATCTCTTCAAAAATTCACAAATAGCATAATCATCTGTTTCTTGTATTTTTTTGATGGCATTTTCTCTGCTAAATCCCAAATCAGAATAATAGGCAATTTCACCCTCAAAATTTATTTCTATTTTGTAAGCATCTAAAATACATTTTTCTTGCGCTGGCGTGAGCAAAGACAACATTTCAATAATAGAAGAGTCGTGTTGCCCACTTATAAGATTTAAAAACATATAACTCAAACACTCAAATTCACGCCTTGTGAGCAAAATAGGCAAGAAAAAACGTAAGCCTTTGGTATCCATAAAATGATACCTAAAGCTATCCAAAAAATTACGGTCTTTGTCCCTAATAAAAATAAGCATTTTTCTCCAGTCTTCCCGCTCATCTTTTGCTTTTAGTGCCTTGTACCCTTTGCTGGTAGGGTTTAGGTAATCATCAATGGCGGCAGCCTCGTAATAACCAATACCATTTTCTAACTTTATGCCTGCAAAAGCAAGTTCAATTTCTTTTTTAAGTTCTTCTAGTTTCATCTTTTTGAATTTTAAATTGTGAATTTTAAATTGTGAATGAATACAAAAATTCTCACAAATAAAAGTTTCAAAAATAAATCAGTACTCAAATTTTTTGGTTTTTAGGTTAAATCCTGCATGAGCATTGCCACATACATACCACACGAAATTATCCCCAAAATCATTTTTATAATCCCATTCAAAAGTGCCATTTTCGCAAAAAGGAAAACCAAAATTTGCATCAGGAGGTGAGGAGGCAACCTCAAACCCATATTTATTTTTTAATACAAATTTTGCATCTCTGTAACTGCCATCTCCTGGCGCAGTAAATAAGCGTTTTGGTTCTTCGTAGATTTCTATGGTAAATTCTCCGTTTGGGCTGGTTTGTGCGTACTTGTAATGTGGCGCAAAAATCAACCAATAAAGAAATATAACAGACATAATACAAAAAATTCCTGCAACAACAATGATTTTTCTTTTGGAGATTTTCATTTTTTGAAATAGACATTTGTCAAAAATACACAAAAAAGATAAGAATAAAAAACTTGATTTTTTTATTGGAGATTTACGCTTATTTTTGGTATGTTTGTGAGAAATTTTTAGTAAAATATATAAATATTACTTAGCAAAATGAATATACTAACAGAAAATTTAATATATAGAACGCAATTATCTGAAAATCAAGTAATTGAAAAATTGCAAGATTGTATTGCGCCCAAAAAAGATTTTAGTTTATTTGATAGATATAATAATACGTCAAATGGCAAATTATATGAAGGCAAAATTAGTGGGAAAACATTTGAAGTTTCAAGGATAATTAACTACCGTAATTCATTCTTGCCTGTTATTATGGGAAATATCACACAAGAAAATAATGCTACACTAATAAAAATAAATATGAGATTGCACAAATTTGTGAATGTTTTTGTGTTGATATGGTTTGTTTTTTTTGCTTTTGTAGTGATATTAATAATGACCAAAGAAGTAAATTTTTTGTTGGAGCTTTATGTAATACCTTTTGTGGTATTAACAATTTTTTTTGGAGCTTTTAAGTTTGAAACTAACAAATCCAAAAAAGATTTTCAACAAATATTTGAAACAGAAATTATTGAAGAAAAATAAAAATCACAGCACATTCCAAAAATGATGTTCTACGTGCCATAGAACATCATTTGTTTTTGGTGGCGGGCTGACTTTGTCCAAGTGATAATAATCCTTTTAAACTTTCAGCTTCTTTTTTACCTAACCTTTCTAAAACTATTTTTGGAGCATCAGAAGTTAATAAAACAAAAGGATTTTCTATTTTTAAATTTTTTTCTGTAATTTTCAAAACAGTTGAGAGTAAGTTTGCTTTTGGATTATTTGCATCATTATCAGTGTCATAATAATTTTCATTATTTGATTTTGGATAATCATTTTCTTCTCTGCTAGAGGGAGATAAGCAATTTATTTCAAAGGTATTTCCAAGTTTTATGGGATTTGAAAACGCATTTATGTATTGTAAGACATATTTGTTTTTCCTATCATCATTTTTTAATTTTCTAAACAAATCAGCTATGTCTTTACTTGATGTAATTGATTTACAAGCTACTTTTAGAAAATCTGGCACTTGAATACTTGTATGATAAAACTTTTTTATTTTGATGTGATTACTTTCGCAATGCTGTAATAGTTCTAAAAAACCAGAAAAATGGTCGTCGTGTGGATGTGAGAGTAATAAAAAATCTATTTCTTGGTAATTTTCTTCAATAATATGTGATAAAACAGGGTTTTCTCCTTGATAAAGTTTGCAATCTATGATACCAATGCACTTTTTAGGTTGTGTTTGTTGTGTATCTTGCGTTTGCTCCAGCCATTCCAAAATGATAGAATCACCTTGTCCGACATTTTTAAAAGTAATTTTTAGCATCTAATAATTTCAATGATAATTTAAAAATCCCATAAATCCTGCAAATCAAAGTGTGAGGCATCAACAATCCCTTTACCATCTCGTATGTCTATACGTATTGCGCCTGTCTTTGTCCTGATTTGCACAATCACAAAACTACCAGCTTTCAAATGATCAATATTATCAAATAAATACATTGAAAATTGTCTTTTTTCATACTTTCTTTCCTCGTTTTCTAGGAGAAGACAATCACAAAAGACAAGATTTCTTTTTCTATCAACTTTATACACACGAGCTTTGAGTTGTGTGTCTTCCGTCCAATTTTCATCAACTAGATGCGCACATTCCATAGTTATATATTTTTTATATTTTTACAAAAGTAGCAAATAAAACCAAAAAGCAACAAAAAAGTTTTTCCAAATCTTAAAGATTTGGAAAAACTAAATGCTCCAGAAACTTACAAATTTCCTCTAAGTTCTTGTTCTCTTTCTATTGCTTCAAAAAGAGCTTTAAAATTCCCTTTTCCAAAAGAAACTGCGCCTTTGCGCTGGATAATCTCATAAAAAAGCGTTGGGCGGTCTTCTACAGGTTTTGTAAAAATCTGCAAAAGATAGCCTTCATCATCTCTATCCACCAAAATATTAAGGTCTTTGAGTGGCTGCAAATCTTCATCAATTTTACCCACACGCTCCAACAAATCATCATAATAAGTGCTTGGAACGTGCAAAAACTCTACGCCACGCTTGCGCAGCTCCCCAACAGTTTTGATAATGTCATTTGTCGCAATAGCAATATGTTGTACGCCGCCACCATTATAAAAGTCTAAATACTCCTCAATTTGGGACTTTTTCTTTCCTTTCGCAGGCTCGTTGATAGGGAATTTTACAAAACCGTTGCCATTAGAAACCACTTTTGACATCAAAGACGTATATTCTGTGGAAATATCATTATCATCAAAAGTAATAATGAGTTTAAAACCCATTACGTCTTCATAAAACTTTACCCATTCGTTCATTTTGCCTAGTTCTACATTTCCTACGCAATGGTCAACATACAAAAGTCCTACTGATTCTGTTTTCAAAGCACTTTTTGCAGGTTTGTAACCTGGCAAAAATGCCCCTTTATAGTTTTTGCGTTCTACAAACGTATGTATAGTTTCTCCATAGGTCTGGATAGATGCCGTGACTACTTCTCCAAACTCGTCTGTATATTTTTTAGGAGGATAAACGCTGATTGCACCACGTTTTGTGGTTTCGTTATAGGCACTTTCTGCATCATCAACCCACAAAGCAAGCACTTTTACCCCGTCTGCGTGCTTGTGTACGTGTGCCGAGATTTCAGAATTACTGTCTAATGAAGTTGTAAGCACTAAACGCACTTTTCCCTGTGCTAACACATAAGAAGAACGGTCTTTTACGCCTGTTTCTGGACCTGCATAAGCAATAAGCTCATATCCAAAAGCTGACTGATAATAATAAGCTGCTTGTTTTGCATTGCCAACGTAAAACTCTACGTGGTCTGTGCCATTGAGAGGAAGGAAATCTTGCATTTTTCTG
>JAYVGJ010000078.1:0-5335 GCA_043772375.1 Raineyaceae bacterium
GCTTTTCAAAGTCATTAGTCAATCATATAGGAGCAATTAAATATTTTATTTGTGCCTATAATCTCCAAATAAAATCATTACAAGTATAGCACTACCAAAAATTCCTAATTATTTGGTAGGAATTTAAGATAGTTTAATTATATTTGAGCGGAGTAAATCAAAAAATATTCCAGCCTAAACTATCATCAAAAATCCAAACAATTTTAATTATGGGAGAGTCAGCATTCAAAGGAGGCTACAAATTTGCTAAACCAAATCCAAAAGCAAAAGCCTACTCATCAAAGCTCAAAAGCGACAAACTACCACCAGCAGTGGATTTGCGCCCTTTTATGACAAAAGTAGAAGACCAAGGACAAACAAACAGTTGTACTGCTAATGCGGTTGTGGGTGCGTATGAGTATCTTTTCAAAAGATTTAAGAAACAAAACTATGACATCAGTCGTATGTTTGTCTATTACAACGCCAGAGTCAAAGGCGGTGGAGATATTGAAGATGAAGGCAGCGTTATCCAATATGCAATGGAATGCCTCAAAAAAGCGGGTGCTTGCTCTGAAGTTACTTGGAAATTCAAAAAAGATATTGTAAATAAAAAACCACATAAACAGTCTTATCAAGAAGGTAAGAAATTTTTGGTTGATGAAATAATGTCTGTGCCTGTCAAGCTAAAAGCGTGGAAAAAAACCCTTGCAGATGGCTATCCTATTGTATTTGGAACGACTTTGTACAAATCTTTTGATGAGGCAACAGAAGGCGGCATTGTGCCAATGCCTTCCCCAAAAGAAGCTGGTAGAAAATCACACGGCGGACACGCAATGCTTTGCGTTGGGTATTCTGATGAAGATAAAATGTTTATTGTTCGTAACTCTTGGGGTGAAAGTTGGGGAGAAGAAGGCTATTGCTACATTCCTTACAATTATCTAATGAATGAAAAATGGACAGGTGATTGCTGGATAATTAAGAAAAATGCCAAAATGCCTGCCGTTAAGAAATCTTGGGTAAAAGATAAGAAATCTGTAATGAAACCCGCAAAAAGTGGCGCACCAAAGAAAAAAGCAAAAGTGTATCACCCAAGCGAGTACAAAGATTTGCCTGATAATCTCTTATATGCAGACCAAGACGTGCTAGAGTATGATGAAGACGACGAGGCAATGAGCAGCATTTATCAAGAGTATGAGTTGGAAGACGGAGAAGATGACGACTTAGAAGATGAGGTTTATGAAGATGATGAGGAAGAAGACGAAGATTATTATGGTGAAGATGAGGAAGTAGAAGAGGACGACGACGAAGACGACTTTGATGAAACTTCTGAAGGTGAGGAGTTTGAAGATGAGGACGACGAGGATTATGAAGATGAAGAGTCAGAAGATGAAGAGGAAGAAGAAGAAGAGTCAGAAGATGAAGAGTCAGAAGATGAAGAAGAGGAAGAAGAAGAAGAGTCAGAAGAGGAAGAAGAAGCTGAAGAGGAAGAAGAAGCTGAAGAGGAAGAAGAAGCTGAAGAGGAAGAGGAAGCTGAAGAGGAAGAGGAAGAAGAACCAGCAGAGGAAGAAAGTTCTGAAGAAGAAGAAGAAGAAAAGTAACAAAAGAGCCTCACTAACTTGCGTTAGTGAGGCTCTTTTCTAAAAATAAATTGTATTTTTCGTACCTCGTACTTCAAAGTTCGTACTTAGTATTGCTGTATTCCTGCAAAGAAAAAAGCACCTTCAATAGCTGCATTTTCGTCTGAATCAGAACCGTGAACGGCATTTGCTTCAATAGATTTTGCAAACATTTTGCGGATAGTTCCTGCTTCTGCTTGCTCTGGGTTGGTTGCGCCAATTAGTTTTCTAAAGTCTGCAACTGCATTATCTTTTTCCAAAATCATTGGTACGATAGTGCCAGAAGACATATAAGCACACAAATCAGCATAAAAACCACGCTCTTTGTGAACTTCATAAAATTGCCCTGCACGCTCACGGCTTAGGTGTGTAAGGCGCATAGCTACGATACGAAAGCCTGCTTCTTCAATCATTTTAGTAATTGCGCCAATGTTGCCTGCTGCTGTTGCATCTGGCTTAATCATTGTGAAAGTTCTGTTAGTTGCCATTTTTTAGAATAAGTTATTTGGTTATAATTTTGGTGCAAAGGTAATGAAAAATTACTAAATATCAGTGAATTTTTTGAGGTTTATTTATTACCAATGGTAATTATTTTGATTACTGTTTTTCCCTCGTAATTGATAATTCGTAATTCGTAATTGAATTTAGCTTTTCCACAGAAACGGAAATAAAATTACAGAAATAGCCACCACAATTACATTCATAGCTAAAAGTGTCAGCATTGCATCAAAACTTACGCTTCTATCAAGTCCGTCAAGGGCATTTTTGGATACTTTTATCAGCAAAAGTAGCATTGGTACAATTACAGGGAAACTCAAAATAGCCATAAGGGTAGCATTCTGATTAGCTTTTGCGGCTATTCCTGCCACCATTGTAAGGGTTGTAGCAAAACCTAACGCTCCCAAAAACAAATTAAAACCAAACAACATTTTATCAATAACGGGATTTCCTAGCAAAATCCAGTAAGCAATAAGTCCCAAAAATGCCATTACAAGCATCAATGAAGTATTATAAATGATTTTTGAGATGATAATTGCCAACGGATTTGCCACTACATAATAATACAAAAAACGGCTTGGACGCTCCTGTACGAAACTTTTACCCACCGCATTAACGGCAGAAAAAAGCATAATTATCCAAAAAAGGGCGTTCCACGTAATAGGATTTAGAGAATTTTGTTGCAGATTAAAGCTCAAATACGCAATCATTACTGCGCCAATAACGTACAAAAGAAGCCCATTGAGGGCATATTTTTGTCGCCATTCCAACAAAATTTCTTTTTTAATGAGGATATTGATTTCTGAAAGAATTTGCACTTGAAGAGTTGTGAGTCGTGAGTTATGAATTGTGAGTTAAATACAACTTATGTACTGTTGCTTGATAAAAGGCAAGCAACAGTGATTTTTGAACATCACAAAAAACATTAGTATCAATATTAATTTTTCATAAAAATTATCCAATCCCAATCAGCAGGGTCTCCTCCACCAACACTTGGTGTATAAAGAAATATTTTTACTGTTGCATTTGGGTTAGACTTCAAGTACTCTCTTACTTTTACCAATCCTTGCACAGATAGCCAAATGGGTGAATAATCAACTGTTTGATTATTTGGATCAAGTATATTTTGAAACCCTGCTGTTGGATTTGCAATATCATTGGTTACGACACTACTAAATTGAGTGGCAGGTAAAATATTTTGCGGCTGTTTGATTTCGCCTATGCCCGCCCAAACAATATCACCATCAAATATTATTTCATTTAATTCTTGGTATTTTAATTTCAAATTACCAAAATCAGCTGGCGCAACATATTGATTGGTAATTGTAAATGTTGAAGTACTTGTCGGATAGCTTGTTTCTTTTCCGCCTTCAAAAGTATTAGTTAAATAATCAACTTTAAGCATTAACACCTTATTACTATTTTCTGTCAATACTTCTTTATTATTTTTTGAGCAAGAAAACAAACAAAAAATTGAGAAAATCAATATGATACTTTTGTTCATAAAATTATTTTTTTATTGGTTAATTGAGATTCATTTTGCGAATATGTCCGTATTACTATTTCTAGCCACAATATCAGTGCCAAAAATTAAATTTTTTTTCAATTTTTTTTGCTATTATTGATGTTTTAGCATAGCAACACCAATGACAGCAACCTAATTTAAAATTTGTCCAATGAGGCTCACACTGAAAATTGTTAGCAAAAACCAACCAAACATTCCCTCCAAAACTGCTAAATATCGTGCTATTCCTGTTGCTGAAATCTCTCCATAGCCTAAGGTTATAAAACAATTAAGGCTTAATGTTAAAGCATTCACTCCACGCATTATAATCCCCCACAGCACAAAAGCAAGTAAATAGAAAAAAATTCCCATACTTACAAAAAACATCTTTTTCTTAGACAGACCAGACCAACGTCCTTGGGTAAAATCTATTTTATGAATAAACCATTTGTGGAGTTTGTAATACAATATGGTAGAGGCATATAAAGGCTTGGAAAATATGGATAATACTGTAGGTATTTTGTCCTCCGTATTTTTTAATTCTTCTCTAAATCTTTCTAAAGCCATTATTTTTTCCTGTCTTTTTGCATCTTCAAGCTCAGAAAATCCTTCTTCTTTTTTCAAATAACTTGCCCATCTTTGAAGTTTGGGCATTAGGATACTTTTGTGTAAATAATCTTTTTCACTGGGGAAAATAACATATAAGAAAGCAAAAACAAGAACCCAATAGACAGACTTCTCTAAGGCTTTCACTGGGTCTGTGCCATAATCACAGAAATAACGTAAAAAAACATTGAGTTTCCAATTAAGATAAGCCTTAAAAGAATCATTTTTGTGTTGATAATTGTAAGCTAATTTTCTGGTTTCTAAATCTTTGAGGGCAATATAACAAGCATTAGCTGACTCCTTGTCTTTCTTATCACTATACATTTTGTAAAACGCATCATAATGACTTTTTAAGTGTTTGTATTCTGTCTCATTTGAAAGTTCTTTGGTAGTAATGCCAAAATAAGTAGTGCTATCATTGAGGTAAGAACCCAAATTGCTCTTAAACTGCTCGTAAGGCACAAATGAATTCTCCCAATTAACCAAGGTTCTGCCTGATTGACTTTTAGCACTGCCACTACTTAAAGTAAATTTTGAAAAATTATTATCCTCTAAGAAAAGTTCATCAGTTATTTTTGTATCTACCAAAGAAAAACCACCTTTAAAAGTAGAGTTGGTAATAGAAAGCGTTTTACAAGATGCACGAATTTTCAGAGGAGATTTTTCAAATATGCAGCTATCTATCTCAATACCATTAACACCATCAACCTCTATAACATTAAATTTGTTATTTCAATATGGGTGACATTTTTGAAAAATCATAATTTAAAGATTTATCCTAAAATAAAATTTTTAAATTTATTTTTAAAAGTATAAATTATTTGTTTTATTGATATATAAACAAGGAAAAACAGAATAAAATTCTGTGTTAAAATTGATATTTTCAATAAAGTGAAAATGTCACCCATATTGTTATTTAGAGATAAAAAAGTAGATTTTTTTAACCTAATGTTGCTAGAAGTTTGTCTACTTACAATACGTAGCTTCTCATTAAAGATACAATCTTTAAATGTCAAATACTCTGCGTTCTCCGTTAAGTTGTTGATATTTATTATTAGTATAACTACTTGATTATCAGTTATTTTAAGCGGCATATTTTTGCAAAAGGTCAATGATAATTTCTTCCTTATTT
>JAYVGJ010000079.1:0-4675 GCA_043772375.1 Raineyaceae bacterium
TTTTTTTAGTAATTTTGGCTGTGGCTTCGGGCATATTTTCCTCCTATTTAGATATGTTTTGCAACACAAATATAGGGGGAATTTTTATATATCTTCTGAACAGCCCACCTTTGAGATTTGGAAAAACTATTTAAACCATAATTCGTCCTAAAAATTACTTTTTTATAGCCATTTGAAAATACTCCAAAGTGCGTTTTAAGCCTTCTGAACGGTTTACTTTGGGTTCCCAGCCTAAAATTTCTTTGGCACGAGTGATGTCAGGTTTGCGTTGTTTTGGGTCGTCTGTGGGTAGTGGTTTATACACAATTTTTGATTTTGTGCCTATCAAATTGATGATTTCTTGAGCAAATTCTAGCAAGGTAATTTCATCAGGGTTGCCAATATTTACGGGATAGGCATAATCACTAAGTAGTAGCCTATAAATTCCTTCTACCAAATCATCAACATAGCAAAAAGAACGTGTTTGAGAGCCATCTCCAAAAACTGTAATATCTTCATTATTAAGGGCTTGGCTCATAAATGCAGGTAATGCACGTCCGTCATCTAGGCGCATACGAGGACCATAAGTATTGAAAATCCTTATGATACGAGTTTCTAAGCCGTGATAGGTGTGATAAGCCATTGTAATAGCCTCTTGAAAGCGTTTTGCTTCATCATAAACGCCACGAGGACCAATAGGATTAACATTTCCCCAATAATCTTCATTTTGTGGGTGAACGTTAGGGTCGCCATAAACCTCTGATGTTGAGGCAATTAACATTCTGGCTTTTTTTGCTTTGGCAAGTCCTAGCAAATTATGTGTACCCAAAGAACCTACTTTGAGCGTTTGGATAGGGATTTTGAGGTAGTCAATGGGGCTTGCAGGTGAGGCAAAGTGCAAAATATAATCCAAATCTCCTGCTACGTGAACAAATTTTGAAACATCGTGATGATAAAATTCAAAGTTTTTCAGAGGGAAAAGATGCTCAATATTGGCAAGATTTCCTGTGATAAGGTTGTCCATTGCGACAACGTGATAGCCTTCCTTGATAAAACGGTCGCAAAGATGTGAGCCAAGAAAGCCTGCTGCGCCTGTGATGAGTATTCTTTTCATTAATGAATTGTGAATTATGAATTGTGAATTATGAATGAATACAAACAAATTTCTGCAATATTTTTTACAAAACTAATAAAATTTTGAAGAAATTTTTATGTATTTTTGTAAAAAGACGTAATTTAAAGATAAATCTAAACTATTTTTTTAAAAGTTCGTTAATCTAAGAAAAAGTGCGTATCTTTATGTTTTAGAATTTATTTTGTTAGTTACCTGCTAAAATTTAGCTTATGTTAATGATTTGGGCTTACTTACTTTTTTCAGTTTTGTGCTTTGGGTTGATGGTTTGGATACTTTTCAGAACTATGAGCCACAATTTGCCACCACCAGATGAAGGTGATGACGAAGGCGGCTTGCCACGCAACAACTTTCCTATCATTGATATTCCGCCAGGTAGCAGACTTGAAGATATTTTGGTAGATAGAGCTGTAGGAGATATGATTACAAGCAGAAAAATTGTTCGTTAGTTTTTTAATACATTGTTACCGAGTTCCGTAAGTACGACTTACGGCTATGAATATTAAATCCTTTCAGGATTTTAATACAAACATAAAAAATGTATTACTCCCCTTTGGCTAGCGTTGCGCTAGTTGGGGCTATTTTGAAGAAAAAACTTGCTAAAAAAGCCAATAAACCTACAAAAAGCACTATTCCAGTTTGGACTGTGTGCATAAATGTTGCAAAATCTTTTCCAAAACCTGCCTCAATTCCATAAAACATAAGTGCCTGACTTACAAGCAAATGATACGCTCCCACGCCACCTTGCACAGGCGCAGCCATACCTATACCGCCCATCACGAGGATAACGCCACCTGCAATAAGTCCTAAATTTTCTGTTTCTGGACGACAAAAAAACAACACATACGCCATCATATAATACATAAACCAAATAAGAAGCGTATAAAACACAAATAAAGGCATATTTTTGACTTTTCTGATACTTTGCAAACCCTCAAAAATTCCTACTGAAAAGTTTTTAACCTTCACAATAAGCGGAATAGCAAGGAGTTTTGCACGCATTTTATAAATGATAAAAATCCCTACTACTAGCATCAAAACAGCTATAATAGCGAAAATATAAAGGTTTTGCAGGCTTTTTAGTTTATCAGAAAAAATACCCAAAACCATTTTTCCTATCTTGTCAAATTCTAGCAAAACCACGCCCACAACCAAAGAAAACAAAATAAAAACATCAACAATACGCTCCATTACGACAGTTCCAAACGACACATTAGCAGGAATTCCGTGCATTTTCTGCACAACTGCACAACGTGTAACCTCACCCATACGTGGCACAAGCAAATTAGCCAAATAACCCACCATCACGCCAATAAAAGATTTAGTAATAGGCAAATCATAGCCAATTGGTTCTAAAAGCAGTTTCCAGCGTTGCGCTCTTGCCCAATGACTTATCATAGCAAAGCAAAAAGAAGCAAAAAGCCAACGGTAATCAGCACCACGAAAAATAGCTGCTATTTCTGTGAAATTTTGGTCTTTCATCACCCACCAAAAAAGCCCCAAACCAAGTGCTAGGGGCAAAACATACTGCAAAAATGCTTGAAATATTTTTTTCATTTTTTGTTTTATAAAAAGTATATTTTCCAAATTTCAAAACTCGGAAAATATATTTATTTTTTTTATAAGTGTCTAATTATCAGTATTTTGTATTTATTCATAACTTATAATTCATAACTCATAATTACTACGCTAAACGGTTATTTTCATCAGGAAAAGCCAGACTCGGAACAAAGGTTTTAGCCTCCTCAAACTCCATATAACCATAACCAATAATAATCAGAATATCACCAACCGCCACTTTACGTGCCGCAGGACCATTCAGGCAGATAGTACCAGAGTTGCGCTCTCCACGTATGACGTAAGTTTCCAGTCTTTCGCCATTATTGACATTGACAATCTGCACACGCTCCCCCGCAATGAGGTTGGCAGCTTCCATCAAAACCTCGTCTATGGTGATGCTACCCACATAATTTAGTTCTGCTTGTGTAACTTTTGCTCTATGTATTTTTGATTTGAAAACTTGTATTAGCATTGAAAAATTCTTTTGAAATTTGTGGAGATTTGTTAAAATTTAATTAGATAATAATTTTGGCAAAGTTAGTAAAAAAAATTAGCTTGTGAGATAAATATTATTTACTTCAAATCAATACTTGTTTTTAACTCAAAAAATCATTTATTTTAGCATTTAAACGGTCTTTTAGCCATTGTTGCTGTGGTGGTTGAAGTTCTGAAAACATATTATTTGTGTCTTCGTCAAAATCTACTAAAATATCTCTCAAAAGTTCTGTTTTGATGTTTTCCATACGCAAAATATTAGTTTTATCCAATTTCCCTATTTTTGATAAAACACTGTTTAGGCGGTTTTGGTTGAGATATTGACATAATTCATCAACCAAAAACGAAAGTGCTACAGATTTTGACAAAAATGTTGTTTCTGGTGTGTAAGACCATTTTTTAGCTTGATGAAAAGCAATTTTTTCGTCAAATTCTTTGTTTTTAATCTTAATAATAGGTCTAAACTTAATGATTTCGGTACTAGGATTATGAAACGGCTTGACAACAACTCCTTCAATAAGATTATTTTCCAACAATGGCAAGCCCAAAAGTGCGGGAATAGTAGAATTTATGCGTGTATTGAAAGCCAAACACTCATTTAATTTTCCTATAAAAAGTGGTTTAGCGTGAAGTAAATCATATTTTTCAAAATAATTCAATGCTTTTTCATAATCAAGGTAAATTCTTTCTGGTTGATTATTCTCTTCTTTATTCTCTTCTTTATTTTCTGTTTCAAAAGCTATATCAAAGGCATAAAAACCAATATTATTGGAATAATACACACCTGTTTGTATGGCTTGTAAGTCTATATTTTTGGGAATATTTGCGTGTGGATATTCTCCCCCAAAAAGTTCTCCAAAAATGATGTACTTTTTTACGAAAATAGTTGTATTATTGCTGTATTCTTTGCTGATTTCATTACTGATTTCTTGATTTAAGGCTTCAAAAAGATTTAATATTTTGTCTTCTATTTGATTTACAAGAAGTTGGAAAGCAAAAAAGTCATCATTCCAAGATAATATTTCTTTTCTTTTGGCAAAAAAAAGTTTGTAATTATTGTTGCTATTATTGTCGCTATTATTGTCATTATCTAGTTCATAAATAAAACTAAAATTTGCACCATGTACTTTCTCCGTAACGACCCATTTAACCTTTGTAAGCTCTTGGAAGGCTTTTTCGTCAAGATTAAGAGATTTAAAACTTTGTGGGATTTTTTCGTATTCAGAAAAATCATTCATAAATAGTTGTGAATTGTAAGTCTTAAAAGTATAAAAATACATAAAAATCCGCTAAAACCAATAAAACACTATAAAACACTATGAAAATTCTTTGGCTTACTGAAAATTATCCACCTAATGTGGGCGGAATGGCTAATTCTTGCGACAGAATAGTCTATAATTTGCGTAAAAATAGCGTTCCCGTACACGTGGTGCATCTTACACAACGTGTGGGAGAAACCAAAACGACAATAGTCCAAAATGGAAAAGATATTTTATTTCCTGCTCACGC
>JAYVGJ010000080.1:0-4353 GCA_043772375.1 Raineyaceae bacterium
AGGTACGACCTACGGCTATTAATATTAAACCCTTTCAGGGTTTTAATACAATAAATAAAATATTAATCATTTTTTAAAATCAGAAATTAACATTACTGCGCTAGTGTCTATTGATAAAAAATAATAAAGTTGTTTTGTAGTAAAAAATTGCTTTATTTGCTTATAATTTTAATACTTTTTCTACTGATTTTTTATGGGAAATAACATTTTTTTTACTGCTGATACCCACTTTGGGCATAATAATATTATCAAATTTACAAAACGCCCTTTCATTTCTATTGATGAAATGAACGGCAAACTTATTGAAAATTGGAATGCAAAAGTAGCACCAAATGATGAAATTTATCATCTGGGAGATGTAGCACTGATGTCTGGTCAAAATTTAGTTCCTATTTTAGAAAAATTAAATGGTAAAATTCACCTCATCAAAGGAAATCACGAAGTGGCTGCACTTCAAAATGAACAGAAATTTGAATGGGTAAAAGATTACCACGAACTAATAGTAAAAGATGCTGATGCAAACAGAGGAGAGCGTTTAATTGTACTTTTTCATTATGCTATGCGTGTTTGGAACGCCAGCCATCACGGAAGTTGGCACTTATACGGGCATTCTCACGGCACTTTGCCAGATGATATTACTTCTCTTTCCTTTGATGCAGGCATTGATTGCCACAATTATGCGCCCATTAGTTATGAGGAAGTAAAGACAATAATGGTTAAAAAACAATGGAAAAACCCTTTCTCTGCTTAAAATATTTGTTTTTTAATAAGAGATTTTTGTATATTTGCAAAAGTAACAAAAGTTGATAAAATATCATATAAAACACATTATCTCACATATTATCTTACATATTATCTTACATATCAATAGAAATGAGCCATAAAATAGGTGTTCTTATCATTCACGGCATAGGCAACCAAATGCCTAATTATGCTAATAATTTTATCAAAGATATCCAAGAAAAATTGGAGCATTTTGAGATAAACCCAGAATTTGTGAAAATTGTACCTGCCACGTGGTCACACGAGGTACAAGCCGCAGAAGAGGAGCTTTGGCGCAATGTAACCCAAAAAGACCCCTTAAACTTCAATAAACTAAGGAAATTTATGATTAGTTATTTTGGAGATGCGGTGGCTTACGCAGGTACGCCCAACAAATCCAATGGAATGTACCATAAAATCCACGAAAATTTGCACGAAACTATCCAAAAATTGCGTGTAGATTTGGGCGGTGCAGACAAACCGCTTATCATTATTGCACACTCTTTTGGCTCTGTGATAGCATCAGATTATATTTGGGACAGACAACAGCTAGACAAAGATAATTCTATTGATTTGATGGCAGACAATGACTTTGAGAAAATGCGCACTTTAAGTGGTTTCTTTACTTTTGGCTCAAATATTCCACTTTTTACACTTGGCTACCACCCTTTGCAAGCTATCCAATTTCCGCCTGCGCATTTGCCAGAAAACCAAAAGAAAAAAGCAAAATGGTATAATTTTTATGATGTAGATGATGTTTTGGGCTTTCCCCTCAAAAGTTTGAGTGATAGTTATAACGAAATGGTATCTGATGACGTGCAGGTAAATGTAGGCAATTGGCTAGAATCTTGGAATCCGTTGTGCCATTTTGGTTATTGGAAAGATGAAGATTGTCTGAATGCTATTGCTGATTTTATTGCTGATTTGATGAATACTATTGATGGGAAAAAAGAAAAAGAAAAGACCAAATAGTCAATTACAAATTATCAATTACGAATTACGGAAATTCAACTATGCAATATAAACATAATTGTTAATTCGTAATTCGTAATTTATTTAAAGAATCTTGTTGCCTATAAAAGTCTTCTTGTTGTTTTTGGAGTAATTTGTAGTATTTTTCTTGCTCAATTTTCTGATTAAGCATATAATAATATTGTTTAGCTAACAAATCTGTGGCATCTTGTGCAACGGCTTTCCTAAATTCTTCTAAGGCAATCTCTTCTTTGGCTTCAGCTTGATAGCAAACCCCCAAATAAAAGTGTATTTTAGTCAAATCTTGCTTATACTCTTGCGCACTAAGAAAATAATTTTTAGCTTTTGTATAATAATATTGCTTAAAATTGATTATTCCTAACTGATAACTTGCAAAATATCTACTGGGTACAAGTGCATACGCTTTTTCATAATTTCTTTTGGCACTATCAACCATCTCCGCATTACTAAATGCAATTCCTTTTAACAAAAAAAGGCTATCATATTTTGGGCGTTGTGTTATTCCCAGATTTGCGTATCTAATTGCTTCATTGTAAAGTTTGTAGTTATTAGAAAGTTGGGCAAGTTCTTTATAAACTTCTGTAAAAGTTGGTTTTATTTGGAGTGTTTTGAAAAGATTTTGATAAGCACGAGCTGTGTCGTAGCGTTCTACTGCCATTTTTCCAGTCAAATAATAAGTTTCTGCTTCCTTTGAAGTAATATTTTGTGCTTTTTGTAGATATTCTTCTGCTTTTATGTATTCTTTTTTATTTATATAAAGATACGCTGCTAGGTTATAAGCCTCAAAACCACTCTCACCAAGTGTAAAAGCCTTTTCTATATTCAAAAAAGCATCATCATACTTCAGAAGATTTATCAAAATCTTTGTTTTCAAAACAAAATAAGTGCTATTCAAAGGGTTTTCTTCTAGTGCTTTATCTAAATGCGTGAGTGCGAGGGCATTTTTTTGAAGTTGTTGGTACTTTTTAGCTAATTTATATTGACTTTGTGCATCTTTTTCATTTTTTTCAACGGCATCACTAAGCGCAAGCAAACTTGCCTCACTTATTTCGTTGTTTTTGTCAGGAATACCAAATATTTTATCATTCGTAGGTTTGTAAGTATCACAAGAAATACACAGAAAACATAAAATTGTTACGAAACAACTCAAAAGAAACTTAAAAACTGATATTTTTATCATTATTTAGATAAAATTAAGATAAATTATTGTAAATTTGTACAAATATAAAACAAAAAATAATCAAAAAGTCAAAAAATTTCTAAAACAACTAACAAACAACTAACAAACAACCAATAAACAACTACTCTTATGAATGATTTTTACGACAAAAACGAGCCTCGTATGCGCCTAATGATGGGCGACCTCACACAACTGGAAGTAGATGCTATTGTCAATGCTGCTAACGACACTTTGAAAGGTGGCAGTGGTGTAGATGGCGCAATTCATAGAGCTGGGGGCATTACTATTTATGAAGAATGTATGCAAATTCCTATTGTAGTGGGTTATGTACGTTGTCCGACAGGTGAAGCACGCCTTACCAACGCTGGTAAAATGCCTGCAAAACGTATTATACACACAGTAGGACCTATTTGGAAAGGCGGAAAAAACAATGAACCTACCTTACTTGCCAATGCTTACAAAAACAGTTTGCTTCTTGCCAAAGAAAATGCTCTTTTTACAGTAGCATTTCCTAATTTGAGCACTGGTGTTTATGATTTTCCAAAAAAACTTGCCGCAGAAATTGCGCTTAAAGAAGTACGTGATTTTTTAGCAGAAAATCCGACTTTTAAGGAAGTGATTTTTTGTTGCTTTGATACAGAAAATTATCATATTTATGAAAATTTAATGAAAGAAACTACAGGTTTCCCAAATCTTCAAAATTCGGAAAATTCAAAAAAAAAAACCATACAGAAAATAGATAATCAACAAATTATACAAAAGTTTTATGAAGCGTTTTCTAACAAAGATTATGCAACAATGGGCAGTTTGTATCACCCAGACGCTACATTCACAGATGAGGCATTCGTAAACCTCAACGCCTCACAGGTGGCGGATATGTGGGAAATGCTTATTACACGTGGCACAGACCTAAAACTAACTTTTTCTGGTGTTTCTGCTGATGGAAACACAGGAAAAGCGCATTGGGACGCTGATTATACGTTTTCTAAAACTGGAAATAAAGTTCATAATAGCATTGATGCTACCTTTGAGTTTAAAGATGGGCTGATTTTTAGGCACAGAGATAAATTTGATTTTCACCGTTGGTCACGTCAAGCGTTGGGTTTGATGGGTTTATTGTTGGGTTGGACAAGTTTTTTACAGAATAAAGTAAGCCAAACAGCAATGCAACAACTAAAAAAATTCTCTGAAAATAAAGCAAAAAAACAAGACAAAAAAACTAAATAAATTGTTGAATTTTTCGTTATTTAGTTAGAAAACGAGATTTATAAATTGTATTAGAATCCTAGAAGGATTTAACATTCATAGCCGTAAGTCGTACTTAGGAATAAGTTGTTAATAATATCTTAGTTTCAAAGTCCACATAGTTATTTTTTAACCGCAAAGACGCAAAGGAAAGGCGCAAAGTACGCAAAGAA
>JAYVGJ010000081.1:0-2030 GCA_043772375.1 Raineyaceae bacterium
TAAGTGAGTTTGAGAACACAAAGTTACTATATTATTGCGCTGTTTCATAGAATATTTAGTTTTTTACCATAAACTCAAAAACTGTGTACGGTAGCAAAGTGAATGAATACATTTTTACCACAAAAACACAACAAAAAAGCAAAAGCGCAAACCTTTCAGTTTGCGCTTTATTTAATTTATGAGTAAAAATTATCTGTCTTTCGTGATATAAGGGAAAGTTTCATTTTCCTTAGAACGCCCCTGCGTAAGATTCTGCTTCTTAGGGTTTTGCTGTGGCACAACTTGCGTGGAAGTGTCTGCTTTTCCAAAAGGAATACCAAAAGTTTTTTCTGTCGTTTTCATAGTAGTAAATTATTTTAGTTGTTTTGTTTGATTATTCACTATTTTTTACTGCTAACTCTTATATTTCAAAAGGTATGCCAATTTTTTATTAAAAGCAAATCTTTTTGAAATTATTTATTTTTCACCACATAGGCAAATAGAAAACATAGAATACAAAACTACCTTGCTATCACTAATTTTTTTCTTGCTTTAATATTGTTTTTCCCTGTTATTTCTACAAAATACATACCTGATGCATATTTTTCAGTATTGATTAGAAGCCCTTTATTACCTTTCGTAAGAGAAAAAACATCTACTCTTTTACCATAACTATCAAACAAAATCACGCTGAAATCTTCTGCAGTTTCTTGTCTAAAACCTGTAAAAACTTCATTTTGCGCAGGATTTGGATAAACAACAAACTCATTTTCAAGGATATTAGTTTGCGTTTGTGGGTCTAATGCCGTTGTTGGGTCTTGTGAGGATATATTTGTAGTAATATTAAAGAAACCTGCTTGATAAACTTCTTTGGTAATCTCATCTTGCACAAACACCACCAAAACCAACCTATTTCCATTATAGATTTTTGACGGACTCCAAGTAATCTCGCCTGTCTGGAATTGTGTATTTTGTAGCCACGTTTGCGCAATAAGCGTTCCTGCAGCATTAGGAAGCATTTTTTTGACTACATTTTTAAAAGTCAGCCCTCCAAAATTCCCACTCGTAAATACACTCCCCAGTATTTCCTGTTCAATAACAGCAGTCTGCAAAATCACCCTGCGTGTAAACGGTTCTAATGCTTTCACATTTGCCTTAAATCTAAGCAGTTGTGAGGTAGAAGTAAAATCAACAGAAAGCTCAAAAGGAGATATTTCTAGTGTTCTTCTGTTGTAAACGGGCGTTCCCCATTCAGAAAATTTACGGTTTTCTATGATGCCATCAATAGCCGCCCTTGGTACTTGTGACACACCATAATACAAGGCTCTTGCACTTGGGTCTGCCGTATTATCTGCGTTCATTGGGTCAGTTCCAGGAAAATTAGTATGATACTGAATATTATAAATTTCATTTTGCAGCGTAACAACAGGGAAATTATTAATAAACGTATTTTCTGTGTTTGCCTCTGAACTACTTGCATTTGTGAAATGCTCCAATAATGAAATCTTATTTCTATTTCCAATAAACACTTCATCAAAAGCAAAGCCATCAAAAATTGTTCCTATAGGATTATCTGCGTTGCTACCAAAAGCCATTCTAAAACGCACAGAAGCCTGCCCTCTAAATACATCAAGGTTAAATTTAGCAATTTTATAATCCGTAGAATTGTTGCCTGTCCACGCTTGCGGTACGTTTTGCCCTCCAGGTTGAGAGATAATTCCAGAGGTATTATACCATTCAATGCCCTCATTAATGCTTCCTACAAGCGTCCAAGCAATACCATCATTGATAGAGGCATACAAAACTCCTGCATCAGCTCCCCTATCTGTATCATACCAGATTTTCATAGCAATCATTGGTTTGTTAAGGGTTGGGTCAGTAAAATTAAAACAAGGAC
Source organism: Raineyaceae bacterium (assembly GCA_043772375.1). GTDB lineage: Bacteria > Bacteroidota > Bacteroidia > Cytophagales > Thermonemataceae > JANYGM01. Next base: position 1,877 of record JAYVGJ010000081.1, read on the forward strand.
TTTCTACATAAGAACGCTCATTTGGATAAAAACTATTGTTATTTTTACCTGTACTCCACGCACCACCAGTCGTTTTAGTAGCATTTATTTTGCTTCCTGTTGGTACGCCACGTTTCCAACTAAAACCAATAGTATCTATCAAAGGATTGAGATT
>JAYVGJ010000082.1:0-6217 GCA_043772375.1 Raineyaceae bacterium
TATTATGGAAAATAGGCGGGACAATTCAGTGTATTAAAATAAATTATAAAATAAAAAACATATATACTTTTTAAGATTGAAAACTGTCCATAGTATTGTACCTAAAAGAACAGTTTAAAAATAGAGATTGGAAAAATGAATATTATGATATTTTTGATGATGCAAGAACTTATGCAAATGATTATAGAGCAATAAGTCTTGAAAAATCTCAAAAAATGATACAAAATATAATAGCAGTTTTGAAAATCTGGGAAGAAGAAAATCTAGAAAATTCTCCAAATACAACCATAACAGACTGATTTCAAATAAATAATATAAAAATAGAATATGCTCAAATGAAAAAGTAATCATTTCATATTTAATAAATGATAAAAATATAGTTAATATTTATAAATTTGGGTCGTATGTATATGGTACAAATAATGCTCGTTCTGATGAAGATTATATCATTGTTTGTGAGGAATGGTTTGACACTAATAATACTGATATTCATTGCTATACAATCCAACAATTTCAGAATTTACTAGATAATTGTGATGTGCAAATGCTTGAATGTTATTTTCTTAGCAAAGAATTGGTTATTTTAGAAAAACATAAGTTTACTTTTAATTTGAATAAAGAGAAATTAAGGATAAGTATTTCTACTATTACCTCTAATTCTTGGGTGAAAGGAAAGAAAAAACTAACTGTAATGGGTGATTATGATTTGAATATTGCCATTAAATCTGTGTTTCACTCGTTGAGAATACTAGATTTGGGTATTCAACTTTGTAATGATGGAAAAATAACTAATTATGGAGCTATGAATTATGTTTTATTTGACTTGATAAAATTATCAGAACAATATAAATACATTGATTTGTGGGATAAAATCAATGAAAAATACAAAAAAGTATTCAACGCTTTAAGTACCTCATTCAAAGCACAATGTCCCAAAAACATTATAGAATCAAACAAAAAATTACAAATAGTAAGCATTTTAAAAGAATTTGGTATTGAAAATGAAGATTTAGCCAATCAACTTTTAATGATTTAACTTTTAATAATATATCAATATGCCCACGCCACTAGATGCCCAGGATTACCAAAAAGCAAAAGATGCGGTTGAAAAAATTGCACAAGATACATTTCGTACAGAAGCTAAGTCAGAAGAAGATGTAAGAGAAATTATCAAGATAACACTAAAAAATGCTGCAAATAATGTTGATAGGAGATATCAACGAACCATTTATAATTATATGGGTAGTTTACTTCTTAATGTAATGATTAACAGGCTAAATGAACTTGGGAAATATGCTAAACAAGATTCTATTACTGCAAGAGAATTGATAGTGGAACTAATTAAAGAAAGAGAAATTGAATATGTTTGAATTTTATATAAATAATACTTTTGAAGGACAAAATGCTATTTCTTGGATTCCTATTGTTCAAATTCTCATTCAGGCATTAACACTATTTATTGCTTGTACTGCGTTACGTACTGCACGCAACAGTCTGCAAACTGCTAATAACAACTTAAATACTGCAAATAAAAATCTAGAGGGTGTGGGCAGAACGCGGTCAGTTCAGGCGCATATGAATTTGATAACACTTGAAACGGATATAACTAAAAACATTGTAAATCTTGCAATAGCAACTCGTAAAGTACAAAAAGCTACCGCACCAAACAAAATAGAAACAGCAACCTTTGAGGAAAATACTGCATTTACTTTTTATCTTTCATCACTTGATAAACTTGCTTCTATCATCAATACACTCTATTTTCCTAAACAATTCACAAATAGTAAAGGAGAGATAGATAAAGAAAAATGGAAAATAGAATACTATGAAATTTTTAATGATGCAAAAACATCTGGTAATATAAATACTGTAGGTTCTGTTGGGAAATCTCAAATGATACGAAATCTTACCATTCTTTTAGAACGCTGGGACGAAGAAAATCTAGAAAATTCTCCAAATACAATCATAAAAAACTCATTACCAAATACATAACATTAAAATAATACGAATATGCTCACTTTTAAAGAATTTCAACAGGCAAAAGATACAGTTGAAAAAATTGTACAAATAGGTATTAAATCAGAAGATATTTCAAACGAAACTATTAAAACAACCCTAAAAGAAGCCATAACAGGCGTTGATAAGAAAGACGAACGAACAATCTATAATTTTATGGGTAGTTTGTTCCTTAATGTAATGATTAACAGAATAAATGAACTAGGGGAAAATGCTAAACAGTATGCTATTATTGCAAGACAAATGATAACAGAATTAGTCAAAGAAGAAAGCAAAAAAGGAGAAGTAAAACATGTTTGAGTTTTATACAAATAACACTTTTGAAGGACAAAATTCATTTAGTTGGATTTCAATTATTCAGCTTTCTATTCAGATGTTTACATTGGGGGTTGCATTCATTGCGTTATATACAGCACGTAAGAGCCTAAATACTGCAAATGAAAACTTAAATGGGGCAAGTAGAACACAATCTGTTCAAGCTCATATGAACTTGATAACACTTCAAAGCGAAGTAAGCAAAAATATTGTAAAACGGTTGATAGCAACTCGCAGACTTTCAGAATTTAAAGAAGGTGATGATATGAATTTATTGATTTTTGAACAGAATGAAGCCTTTATAGAGTATTTTTCATCAGTTGATAAACTTGCTTCTATCATCAATACACCTTATTTTCCTAGACAATTTCCAAACAACAAAGGAGAAATAAATACAGAAAAATGGAAAACGGAATACTACAATATTTTTGATGATGCAAGAACTTATGCCAATGATTATAATAGTGATGATTTAGTAAAATCTCAAATGATACAAAATATAATAGCCCTTCTAGACATATGGGATAAAGAAAACAGTAATCATCTTACTGAAAATCCTCCAAACGCAACCATAACAAACTCATTACCAAATACATAAAAATACATAACCTAAAAATGAATTCACAACAAATTTCGCAAGTTCTTAAAGATTTAGGCATCAAAGACCTTAATTCAGCTTATACAACGGGGCTTTTTTGGGCGCAAGCAGACGGAAAACGTACTGCCAAAAAAATAAATTCTCCTGTCAATGGTGAATATATTGCAAGTGTGGAAATGGCACAAGCTAATGATTATGAAGAAGTTATCAAAAAAAGCCAAGAAGCTTTTGTTTCTTGGAAAAAAATGCCCGCACCAAAAAGAGGTGAAATTGTCCGCCAAATAGGAGACGAACTACGTGCCAAAAAAGTGCCTTTGGGGCAACTTGTAAGCTACGAAATGGGCAAAATCTACCAAGAAGGTTTAGGAGAAGTGCAGGAAATGATAGATATTTGTGATTTTGCCGTTGGACTTTCACGCCAATTATATGGCTTGACAATGCACTCTGAACGCCCAGACCACAGAATGTACGAACAATATCACCCAATTGGCACAGTAGGCATTATTTCTGCTTTTAATTTTCCTGTGGCGGTGTGGGCTTGGAATGCAATGCTTGCTGCCGTTTGCGGTGATGTGAGCGTATGGAAACCATCAGAAAAAACGCCACTAACGGCACTTGCTTGCCAGCATATTATACAGAAAGTATTGAAAGATAACGACTTACCAGAAGGAATTTTTAGTGTGATTATTGGAGATGCCACCATTGGCGAACTAATGGCAAATGATGTACGTGTGCCACTTGTATCTGCGACAGGCTCAACAAGAATGGGTAAGAAAGTGGGTGAAACAGTTGCTAAACGCTTGGGTAACAGTCTTTTAGAACTTGGTGGAAATAATGCCATCATTATTACTGAAAATGCTAACCTTGATATGGCAATGCGTGCCACTATTTTTGGGGCAGTTGGGACTTGTGGGCAGCGTTGCACGACTACACGCAGGCTGATTGTTCACGAGAGTATGTATGAGGCAGTCAAAACACGCCTTTTGAACGCTTATCCAAAACTTCCTATTGGTAATCCGTTGAAAGAGAGTAATTTAGTTGGTCCACTTATTGACAAAGATGCCGTAAAAATGTTTGAAAATGCACTTACTAATGTGCAAAAAGAAGGCGGAAATTTGCTTTACGGTGGCACTATCTTGACTGGTGGAGAATATGACGGAGGTAGTTATGTAGTTCCTGCTATTGTAGAGGCACAAAATAGCTATCATACTGTTCAGGAAGAAACGTTTGCGCCTATTTTGTATTTGATAAAATATGAGGGAAGTGTGGAAAATGCTATTTTTCTTCAAAATGATGTACGACAAGGGCTTTCTTCTTCTATTTTTACGAGTAATATGCAAGAAGCAGAATTATTTTTGTCTTCTCTTGGCTCTGATTGTGGCATTGCCAACGTCAATATAGGCACTTCTGGCGCAGAAATTGGAGGAGCTTTTGGAGGAGAAAAAGAAACAGGCGGAGGGCGTGAATCTGGCTCTGATGCGTGGAAAGTGTATATGCGCAGGCAAACAAACACTATCAATTATGGTAATACTTTGCCACTTGCGCAAGGAATTAAATTTGATATTTAATTATATTTAAGTAAAAAAGTCCTCTAAAATTATTTTAGAGGACTTTTTTATAGTTTTAGAGAAAATAAAAAATAACGTAATCCTAAAATGCCTACAAAAATTCTTTTTGTGTGTTCTGCCAACAAACAACGCTCACGCACCGCAGAAGACTATTTTGCTCAAAAATACCCAGATTTGGAAAAGTACGTTTTTGATTCCGCAGGAACAAACCACGTTATTTGCCAAAAAGAAGGCACAAATCCTCTCACAGAAGAGCTTTTGGAATGGGCTGATGATATTTTCGTAATGGAAAAGAAACATTTAGAAATTATCAAACAAAATATCTCTAAATCTACAGAAAACAAACATATCCAAAAAATAAAAGTGCTTAGAATAGCTGACAGATACAAATATTACCAACCAGAATTGTTGGAAATTTTAGATGAGAAAATGAGAAATTATTTTGAATAAGTTTTTATTGGCGTGAAATGATAATTAAAATTTTTGCTACCGTACACTCTTTTTATTATTGGTCTGACCTCCGTTCCTACGGTACAGACCAAATAATAAAAAGTGATTAAGGTCTGTACCGTAGGCAGCCGTAGGTCAGACCTAGGTTGCTCAAAGGTCTGATTTCTTCTGTTCATTTTTGAAGAAATTCCTCCTTTCAACGGCTTGATTATTAACATTTTGACCTTTCTTCCAACCCTTAATATCTGCCACAAAAAACCCTTCCATTGAAGGAATAATTTGTGCTGTTAATTGTTCAATATTCATATGACAAAGAGGTAATTCTAAGCAAGTAGTAGAAACGCCTACTAATTGATTCGTACTAATTGTGTTTTTATATTTCCCAAACATACTCTCAATCACATCAGAACATACATTTAACTTGCATATTTCTCTTTTTTCTATTTCTAAGCTACTATTTTCACAAATGTTATTAAGTATTTCAGCATAGTTTTTGATGTATTCCTTCAAATAATTAACGAATATTTGCATTGGTGTGTCAATAATCACCACATTTGCCAAATAATTATCAATTGCTTGGTTACTTGCTAGACAAAGACCTTCCTTTTTATAGCATAATCCAACAAATTCTGCCACTACCAAGCAAGCTGACATACTTTTTAGAATAGATTGATGCAAAAAAATATCTTTGAAAAAGACCTTTTCTTTCTCATTTAAAGTGTCATATTTTGATAATAACGTGTTTGCCCATATAACTGTTGGCTTTTGGTTCATAAAACGTACTTTTGAACGCTGCTTAGGCGGTAATAAGTACGTTAAACCTTGATTTACACCTTTTCTTTTATAAGAATTTATTTGTGCAAAAAACTTTTTATAATCCTCATTTTTAGTATAAGTTTTACGTAAACAAGTACCCAAAACGTGACTAATGTCAGGTAAATGAGGGCTATTAGCTAGTTTGGCACTACATTTTAAGGCAGCAGCTTCATCACTTACAATGTACGCTATTTTGAGGTCTTTATCTTTGGTAATCTCTACTAACACTTCGTTTATTTTTTTGGCTGTCCAACTTGTATCAAAACCCATATAAGCAACTCGTACATCTGAAAAATTTAACACAGAACTATGCTCTTCTGGATTTGTACCAACTGGAACAAACCTAAAGGGTGGCACAAAAAGCACCATTAACAGCTTACTATTCCCTATTAGGATACTTTCGTCTATGATTATGCCAATATCACCCTTCAAATACGTTTTATCAAGGTTTTTT
>JAYVGJ010000083.1:0-2385 GCA_043772375.1 Raineyaceae bacterium
GAGGTAAAAAAAGAGTGATAAAAATAAAAAATAAAATCTAAAATAAGAATGCCCCATACAAAAAGTAAAGGGCATTGTAAGATTATGTCCAAAGTCTAAGTAATAGGAAATTTCTGAATTTTATCAATATCTAAAAAATATTTTTTAAAATCTAGTGTTTCCGTAACTTGAAAAAACTTTCCCAAGGGCTTCATTACAAAGTCAATACCACCATCATTAGCATTAGTTCGTCCTGTTTTATAAAGTTTAAGGTTTTCAGTTGTGAGATTATCCATTTCAAAGCCCCAAATAATGTATTGCTCATAATAATGAAATTTGAGAATAGCATAACTAACAATCTCAAAAAGCCTTGCATCAACATTAGATGCAAGCAAGTCTGTTATAAATGCAATAGCTTTTTCTGGTGATTTTTTACTTATTTTTTTGAGTTCTTGGCAAGATTTTACAAAACGCTCAAAAGAATCCTGCTTTACAGTTATGTATTCATTAATAATTTCAATAACGATATTGGCAATATTGAAGGTAAAATCTACTTTTACGTTCAATAAATTTTCATTTATCCAATAACGGTTAGTTTCTAGATTTCGTAAGATGGGAATGTAGGGCGTTGTTGGGAAATATTTTTGAAATTCTGCGTTCAATCTATTATTTAAAGCGTGGTTTTGCAGTTTACTACCAAAAGGAAGTTCTCTTTGCCTTGCAAAAAGTTTGTTGAAAGGTGCGCCTTCATACTTAGAATAATCTCCTTTTGTATTGTATTCTTTTGCTACATAATCCTCCAAAATAACATAAATAGCATATAAATTAGAAAAACTGGCTCTTGATTTTGCACCTTTATTAGCAGAGCGTGTTTTTTTGTTGATATATTCTAACAACATACTTCTTTCAAAAACATCTTCTGCGTATTTCCCGCAATGTTTTTTTATTATTTTTTTGATATTTTCAGTAAATGAAGTTTCCATAAATTATTATAAATATTGATTATTAGCTAGCCAAAAAGTGTCAAATTAGTCGTTTCTACAACTTTTTCAGTTTCAAAAGTGCGTATTTCTTTGGTGAGTTTCTCTCCTTTATAAGTGTCAGCAAGGGCGAGCCTACGCAAACCAATTTTCACATATTCATCTTCAATTTCAATGCCAATACAATTTCTATTTAGTTTTTTTGCCACAAAACAAGTGGTAAAAGTACCTGAAAATGGGTCTAAAACTAAATCATTTTCATTAGAACTTGCCTTAATAATACGCTCTAAAAGCGCAATAGGTTTCTGGGTTGGGTGATTTTCGTATTCTTCCATTCTGTAGCGCACCCTAGAAAAATCCCAGACATTTCCAGGAATTTTCTCTGAATTATAGACTGTTGGAACGGCTTTGCGGTAGTCTATAAGTTTACGTTTTGCGCCTGTTTTTGCTTCTACCAAAATATCTTTTGCGTTAAAAGTATAATTGTCTTTGTCTTTCACACAAAATAATATAGGCTCATACATAGAGCCGTAGAATTTTTTAGCTTGTACACCAGAACTATCATACGACCACACCACACGAGAGAGAATAGTTAGTTTTTTACGCAAATAAACATCAAAAAACGGCATAAATTGCGTGGCAGTCATCACATAAAAGCTACCATTTGGTTTTAGTTTTTGAATACACAAATCAAGCCATTCATAACACCAAGCAAGATAATCATCTTCTGTAGCCCATTTTTCTATGTTTCCATTAAAATTTTTGCCAATATTATAGGGTGGGTCTGCAAAAATCAAATCTACAGAATTATCTGAAAGGGTTTTTAAGCCTTCCAACGCATCACCATAAATAATTTTATGTAGGTTATTGCCTAATATTTCCATTATTTTTAAGTTATATATTTTATTCTTTACCAAAGACTTCAAATACAAAAACTAGGCAAAGACACCAAAATTAGCTATTTTAGTTGTTTTACCTAGTTTTTGTGTTTTGATAAATACAATTATTTAAAATATTTATCTTTAAGTTGATCATCATACAAATCCGCATAGTAGCCAATACGGTCTATCATAGCAGCTGCCTCTGTTTTGTCAAGTCCTTGCGCCTCACGTATCATTTTGATATAGGCAAAATTATCTTTAATAGTGAACGCCACACCGTATAAAGTATGGTTAATTTGCAAAATTTCCTGATAAAAAGCCTCACGGTTTTCCGTAGGCACAGCTACCACAGGTGAAAGCAACTGAAAATAGATTTGCTTGCTACTTTCCATTTCCCAAACGTCAATCCAAATTTTGGCAGAACCCACACTCAAATTCCACTGACCATCTAGCTCGCCACGAGATGCCACAGGGTCTTTCCCTGATTCTTTTATGCAGGTTTCTATTATTTCGTAATAAGGTTTTAGATTAGCCATATTGAGATT
>JAYVGJ010000084.1:0-2913 GCA_043772375.1 Raineyaceae bacterium
AAACGTTTGGTGGGGACACCAAACGTGGGTTATAACATTGTTTGGTGTCCCCACCAAACAACAAGACACTATTTTGCAACGAAACTTTTACAGCAACAAGTTTTTTGCTATCTTTGTAGTCATTTGGAACTATTTTTGCAGGGTTTAAAATCAAAAATCAAATTCTCTAAATCTAAAAAAACTTAAAATCTAATGAAAAATTATCTAAAAACTCCTTTTTTTATCTATCTGATGTTATTTTTTGCTTGTGTATGTATGCAAACGCAACACACACAATTATATGCACAAGCGGGTGGAAATGAGGGTTATGGCAGTAGTGCCAAATCTGCTAGTAGAGCTAATTATTATCAGCATACTGACCAAAAACAAAACGTCAAAAAAGTGGCTAATGCTAACTTTTATAGTGATGATGCACTTATTTTGGGTGCAAATATTTTGATAAATGTAGAAGCAGACAAGATGATTGCTATTTTTAGTCTTTCACAGATTGCAGAAACAAGTGAGGAAGCAAACAGACTGATGAATGAGCGTATCAATACGTTTAGTAAAGATTTGATTGCTGCAGGGATTGTTCAAAATGATATTTTTGTTGATATGATTTCGCTCACGCCTAATTATGAGATAGAAAGTGAGAAAAAACTATTTAGCCGCACTTATAATGAAGTTCCTAAGGGTTTTGAACTCCAAAAAAACATGCATATTGGCATTGTAGATGAAAGAAAATTACAGGATATTTTGGCACTTGCTACAAAAAGCGAGATTTATGAATTTGTAAAATTGGAGTATGTAGTGGCTGATATTAAGAAAATTCAGGCGCAACTCCAAGATGAAGCCATCAATGCTGTTGCTTTGAAAATAGAAAAAATGAAAAAATTAGGTGTTGTTTTGAACCCAAACAACCGCCAAATAGCGGAAGATTTTGCTATGAGTACGCCTGCGGAGCAATACGACAGTTATTCTATTCCTAATCAGAGTGTCAGCAATAAAAAATCTGGGAAAATAAATTTTACCAAAAAGCCTGTTATTTCCTATTATAACAAGATTTCTGCTGATGGTTTTGACGTTGTAATAAATCCTGTAAGTACACTAAAACCTGTCGTACAATTTACATATGATTTGAAAGTAAAGTTTTTTAGAGAAAAACCTACTTCTTTGGTGTTTCTCACACCAAACGGAGATTTGAAACCAATACAAATACCTAAATAAGTTGTGAGTTATGAGTTATGAATTGTGAGTTAATACAGTTTGTTGGTAATCAAGTTATTAAATAAGAAACAATATTTCTCCTTTGGATATTAGCAAGGCAACAGGACTTTCAATAGCAGAAATAGAAAAATTATAATTTAAAATGACAAACTCCCCTGTATTTGAAAAGTACCTTCTTGGCACATTAAAAGTGCTTGGCGTGTTTGTGGTGCTGTTTTTTTCGTATCAAATGTATAAAATTATTGTTCCATATATACTAGTGCAAGGTAGTTGGTGGCGTACTGATATTGATTTTTTGATGTCAAAACAGAAAATAGTGCGTCTAATGCATTATATGGGTGCTTTTTATGTGCATATTTTTAGTAGTTTGCTCGTGCTTTTGGCAGGTGCAACACAATTTTCTCACGTTTTAATGACTAAATATGCCACCATTCACAGAAATATAGGCAAAATGTATGTTTTTTTGGTGCTGGTTGTAAGTGCGCCTGGTGCGCTAATAATGTCTTATTATGCTAATGGAGGCACTATTGCAAAAATTGGTTTTATTATTTTGAGTATTTTGTGGTGGGTTTTTACGTGGCTTGCATACAGCCGCATACGTGAGCGAAAGTTTATTAGCCACGCTAATTTTATGTTGCGTAGTTATGCTTTGACATTTTCTGCTATTACGCTAAGAATTTATCAGTTTGTTATTCATCAGTTTTTTGGGTCAGATTTTCCGCTTGATAGCCTGCAAACCTATCAAATGCTTTCTTATATGAGTTGGATTCCTAATTTGATTGTAGTAGAAATCTTAATTCATAGGGGATTTAATGACTGGATATTGAAGAAAAATAGTTGATATTTTTGGTTTAATTTCCCATTAAAATTGATAAAATATCATATATTTTGTTGCACACTACCATAAAAGAAAAAACCACTTCAAAACGTGTTTTGAAGTGGTTTTTTTGGGTCATAGTGGTCCCACCTGGATTTGAACCAGGCACCACCTGATTATGAGTCAGGTGCTCTAACCGAATGAGCTATAGGACCGTTCTAAAGAGATTTATTACTGGTTTTGGTAAAACAAGCTGCTATCCTTTGGAATTGAGTTGCAAAGGTATATATTTGTGTTTAGATAACCAAATTTTTAGGCAATTATTTTTTGAAAAAAAGTAAAATAAAAAGTAAAATAAAATAAAATATTCTCAAAATGAATCAAAATGTACCTCAAAACGCTGAAAACAGCACTAAAAACCTGATTTTTGATTTGGGCGGTGTTATTATCAACATTGATTTTGACCTTACTATGCGTGCTTTACAAGCCTATACAGATATGCCACTAGGCGTAGGAGCATATTTAGGAAAAAATGAGATTTTTTATAATTATGAAACAGGCAAGATAAATTCAGATGAATTTTTAACTCAAATAAAAGAAAAATATCAACTCAATGCCACCAATAAGCAAATCATTCACGCCTGGAACGCCCTTTTATTGGATATTCCTACAGAATATGTCAATCTTTTGCTTTCTCTAAAATCAAAATACAAAATTTTTATCCTAAGTAATACAAATCCAATTCATATTGAGGGTGTTGAGGCTATTTTAGGGCAATCTTTTCCAATAAAACATCTTTCAGAGCTTTGTGATAAAGTTTATTTGTCTTACGAAATGGGTAAAGCAAAACCAGAATTAGCTATTTATCAGCAAGTTATCAATGAAAATAA
>JAYVGJ010000085.1:0-8042 GCA_043772375.1 Raineyaceae bacterium
ATATTTTATTTTTGATAATTAAACATAATATCAGTTGAAATTACTTGAAAAAATATTTATTTTTTTGAAAGTGTCTTTAAAGTCCTCCCAGCAGGGCTAGCAGTTGCTAGCCCTGCTGGGAAAGGGACTTTAATACACTTACACGACTTTCGCAGGAGGTCTAATGCAGGGAATACAACAGCATTCGTAGTCGTATTATTAGTTACTGTTGGGGTATTATTGCTATTTTGATAGAAATTGTAATGCTTGCCACAAGTCTTGTAAAAGTACAAATAGATTTTTTGCTTAATTATCAATAAGTTATAAAAATATTTTAGTGTTTTTACAACTTTTTTTTTGTAAAACTTTTTTTTTACAAATTACATACTATCTTTGTGTAAAATTAGTGATCATACTCTTATTACATTAAATTATTTAAAAAAACAAAACCCATTATTTTTATGAAAAGTAAAATTTTCGCTATTGCAACATTTTTTTTAGCGTTCACTACGCTATCAAGTTTTGCGCCAAACAGCGCACCAATCTCTGCACCAAGTGCTATCAACGCACCTAGCAACGAGATGACAACAGAAAAACCTGCTGGTGCACCTGCTAGCGCAAGTGCTGATGTAACCAACCCAAAGGCTGATAAAAAAGCTAAGAGAATGCAAAAATTTCTCAATAGCAAAGCGGGCAAATGGCTACTTACAAAAGTGCAAAAAGGTATGGAAAAACGCCACGAAAGGCTTTCTAAAAAACTTGCTATTGCTGAAAAAGCAGGTGACACAAAAAAAGTGGATAAAATCAAAAAACAAATGAACCCAACTGCAAAAGCGGGTAACCTAAAACAACTAGCTAAATTCCTTATTATTGGAGGTCTAGTTTGTATGCTTGTTGCTATTTTACTAGGCGGACTAGGTTATGGCTACAACAATGGTAGTTATGGTGCTGCTGGATTCTTTTGGGCAATAGGTACACTTGCTCTAGTAGTAGGACTTATTATCCTTTTGCTTGCTTATCTTGACGTAATCTAAGAATATTCTTGATAGATATTCTTGATAACAAAGAAAAAAAACCTTATAGAATGGAAATTCTGTAAGGTTTTTTTCTGTGCCTAGCCTAGCAATAACCATTTAAAGACCATCTTCTCTGCTAATATTCCGCTTTTTCATAAAAATTTGTATCTTTTTATTGGTGTTGTGCATCTTTTTAGTCAAAAATTCTACCTTTTTGGTCATATTTTTGACTGCAATAGCCGTAGTAGTACGTTTATTAGCAAATTTTCTATATTTTTTGCTAATAATGTGCATTTCTGTAGCGTTTGTTACTATTTCTAACACCAAAAGATTGGCATATCCTTCAGGAAACTCATCTTTTACATCATTTACTTTAGCATTTAAGGCAAAAACATCAGTAGGATTAGCCATTATTTCTAAAAAACCTCCCAATAAATCAAATTCAATAGTCAATTTTAAAAATAATGGGTGAAACAATTTATTCAAAATACGCATCTTTTATAGCTTTTTTCTTCTTATTTGGGATTATTTTGCAAACGCTAAATACTTTTCTTTGATAGTTTCAGACTCGCTAATCATTATTTCTGCTTCTGCATTCAATATTTCCCCTCTTTTAGTCAATTTTTCAGTTTTTTGAGTGAGTGAAACTATATCACGAAGGCTCGCACTAGGTTTTTTTAATACTTTTTTGGTGATTTTCACTAGCATTTTGAGTTCTTTAATAAAATTGTCTATCCTATTACCAAAAACCTCTATTTTTTCATAAAGAACATCTTTTTCAACACTTAGATACCCATCTCTTTCGTTAAAAAAATCACAAAATTCTCCTATCTTGTAATTGAAAGAGGTCAATAATTTTACTTCAATATCTAACTTTAAATCTAATTCTTCCAAAATTTTTATTGCACTTGCCATATTTTGTTGTTTTTAAGTAATTATTTTATGTTATTTTTGTATTATTCCCCCTTCGGAGGTTAGGGGGCTTCTTTTTTACTTCAAAACTTGCACAAATCCTTTACATTGTACGCCTGAAGGAGACGTAATTAGGTAATAATATATCCCTGCATCTAGCCCAGAACCCCATTCTCCCTTATAATCATCATTTGAATAGAGCTTTTTACCCCAACGGTTGAACATTTCTAACTTATATTTGCCCAAACTATCTGGCAAAACAAACTTTTCATTCTTGCCTTTCTCATCAGGAGTGATAACATTCGCTACAAACTCCGTAGAAGTACCCACAGTAACCGTCCGAGTGATAGTTTGACTGCAATTTGTAGTAGTATTTGTCCCTGTTATAGTAATTGTATAGACTCCAGCCGCATTTCCATAGAAATAAGGCGGCGGATTAAGCCCTGTGACGACTGTTCCGTTACCCATGTTCCAAGTCATAGCGTCTATTCCTGTTGTTTTATTTGTAAAACTTACTGATGTAGTCAAATCACACTCTCTTGCAATCAAAAGTTCTATATCTAAAACCACCGCAGGGCTTACTTTAACCCTAATTGGTATCTTTTTAAAGCAATTTCCGTCTCTTATTGTTACTGTGTACGTTGTATCTTGTGTTGGGCGGACTTGCGGATTAGCTATATTGATGTCTGTTGGATTAAGAAACGTACTTATATCTCCTTCCCAGAGATAAGTAGTCGCACCAGACGTATTTAAAGCCGTTGCTTGAAGATTTATAAGATTATCATCAGTACAAACACTCAACCTATCAGCTCTTGCACTGAAAATAGGGAGAAAAACAGCGAAAGTTTCCTCTTGAATAGCGTTTTGTACACACGAAGCTTGACTACTTACCGTCAAACGAACCATATAACTCCCTTCTCCTTGCAAAGTAAACAGTACAGTAGGCTGTTGCAGGAATGTTCCAATCAAAATTCCCGCCTTAAATACTTCCCATTTGGTATTATCAGCCCCTGTGGTGAGTGATTTGAGCGTAACAACGTCTGCGCAAACCTTACGAGTAGTTAAAACACTCACTGTTCCATCTAAAATATCCAAACTTATCTTTAATCCAAACTCAAATTTGAATGCCGCATTGTTACAGTTCCCTGAATTGTGCGTAATAGTAGTTGTTACAGGGAAATTTACAGTTCCAGAAGGCAAACTTCCGCCACTTCTTTCCTTACAAGAGCATACAGAGTGATAAACAGTTCCATCTTTAGAGAAACGACACGTTCCCCCATCTACATGGTCGCTTACGGTAGTCGTACCACTCCCAAAAAAGCTCGCATAAAGCAGTGATGCAGCGCGTGGGGCGAGTACCATAAAGTAAAAGTTGTGTCCAGAAGTCGTTGATTGGCGTGCATCAGGCGTAATAGGCAGTCCAAAAGTCCGTTGTCCGAGATTTGGTTGCGCTCCAGATGGCTGATAGTTAGGTTTTTCACTATTTGTAATCCCTCCCCAGCCCGCAATGTATATATTATTGCATTGATTAACCAAAAAAGCCGTTGGAACTATATTAGGGCGGACATTATTAGGGTTATTATTGGGCGAACCTATTGTCGTAGCGAAAGAATTACTGTCTATTGTGAGATTTGTACTCAATTTTTGGAGAAAAATACCCCCATTAGCGTTTGTATAAATGCCTGCAGTCGTTGTATAAGCTCCAAAAGTCTGTCCACAAGCTATAATATTGTCTTGTGTATCTATATCAATGAAAAAAACTTGGTCTGCTTGCGTTGTTCCTATGTAAGTTCCGACTAAAAATACTCCTGCAGCATCATATTTAGCTATAAATCCGTCATCAGAATCAGAATTATTGCGTATTGGTTTGATAACTCCTGCTGTTGTAGGCAAATTTGTACTTGTTGTAGCTCCTGCTACGCATATTTGACCCAAAGAATTGAGCTTAACAGAGTAAACTCCGTCAAAACCATTGCCTGATACGTATTTTCCCCACAAAATAGTAGTTAAATTACTGTTTATTTTGACTAAAAGACCGTCATATTCTCCTGAAAGAGTGCCAGTAACGCCCGTTATACTCGTTGAATTGGTCAAACTTCCTACAAATACATCTCCAGAAGCGTCTGTTATAATATCTCCTCTAAATTCATCTCCATAATTCATTATAAAAGTAGAAGTATTAGTGTTTATTCCCTCCACACCACTCCCACCAAGGTATGTACAAGCCAAAATAGCCGTTCCAGTAGGGTTTATTTTGACTATAAAGAGGTCTGCGCCAGCTGTAAAGTCCATTCCATCTACTGCTTGAAAGCCTGTGAAGTTAGTATTAGTCCCTCCAGCAAAAGAATTATCCAAAGCACCAGCTGTTATAGGCAAATTATTAGAACTTGTAGCCCCTAAGACAAGTAAATTATTGTCTTTATCCACTACAAAACTATTAGGAAGCTCTGTTCTATTCCCTCCAAAGAAAGAAATATACAAACGTGCGCCTGTTGTGCCGTTATATTTGATAATTCCAACGTCTGTAGAGAGTGAACTATTCCCTGAAGGAGAATTTACACCCGCTCCACGAGGTACATTTTGGAAAACTCCGACTGTAACAGGGAAACTTCCGCCAAAAACAGTCCCTCCAGCATATAAATTACCGTCATTATCAAATGTTGCAGTGTTTCCCCAGTTATCAGAGATAGAACCAGAATAAGAAGAGAAGACTAAAGACGGGTCAATGGTCAAAGGATGCGCTTTATCATAGCCTTCAGGGAGTTCAAAGGTTACAATATCTCCTTTTAGTTTGAAACGAGAGGGTACAAAAGTTGTAATTCCGTTTATAATTTGATAACAATACGGTTGTTTTTCTATCATAGTGCCTAATTTAGTCGTAATAACGAGTTCATTTTGCGCATTTATGTGTAAACTACTAGCGTGTTGGTATTTCATTCTTATATTTTTAGGATTTTCACCTGCTTTTAGGACAAATTCATATTTAAGAAGAGAATTTTTTTCGTAAATAACAAGGTCTGTACCTTTATAGATGTTTTTATAAGCTACTTTTTGATAAGAAGAAACGCTATTTGCCCATTTTTCAGGCTGATTTCCTATAAAATAGTTATATTTTTCTGGCAATTCTTCTGAAACTTCAGTATTTATAGTCGGATTTGCGCCTTCAAAAGTAACTGTAAAGCTATGGCAAGTCAAACCTTCTTGCATAAGTTTCAAAGTTTGGGGAGATTTTTTGGTTGCGTGGTCTGCAAAGTAGCGACTATCATAAAAAGAGTATTGAATTTCATTCTTTTTAAGAAACATAAAGCCACTAGGAATAGAAGCACGAAACAAAACACTTACGTCCCATTGATTTTTGTTCTGAATAAACTGTACAGAACTCTTATGAGGGTTATTTTCGTTAGAAATTTCTTGTTTTTTGATGCTTGCAAGAACTTCATTAGCGTTTTTTTGAGTATTTTTTTGTCCTAATCCGACTGTAAAAGTCAAAATTTGAAGTAAAAAAATAAAATGTAGGGTTTTCATATAGGTGATTTTGAGTTAATAATGAACTGTTTTGAGTTAAAAGTGAGAAATTTTGAGTTAAAAGTGAGAAATTTTGAGTTAATAGTGGGAAATTTTGAGTTAATAGTGGGGAATTTTGAGTTAATAGTGAGGAATTTTGAGTTAATAGTGGGAAATTTTGAGTTAATAGTGAGGAATTTTGAGTTAATAGTGGGAAATTTTGAGTTAATAGTGGGAAATTTTGGGTAAAAATTAAAAAACTTTGAGTTATTACCTCAAAGTTTTTGTTTTTATGCTTTCTTTTTTGGTAATTTTTCAAATCTTTTTCTAAGGTCTTCATAAATAATCTTAGCTCCTGGTACGTTGTCCTTAGCTGCTTGCTTGATGTAGTTATAAAAAACTAAAGCATTGGTATATGCTTCACTTCCACAGAGGAGCATAGTGTCATTTAGCCCGCTTGCAAGCTGCTCCGTTGGACGAAAAATAGAAGTGAGGTCGCTGACTGCCTTAAAATCTATGATTAAGTCCTCAACTTTCATATAAGGAGGCACAAGTTCTGGGTTAGAAATGGCATATTCTGTGACTTTTTCCACAAAATTGACACTTTTTTCTCCCATTTTTGCTTTTCTCTGCCTTTCATCAGGAGAAAGCGCAATAATGTACTTCTTCATAATGTCGTCAATGCCCTTAGAATACTCTAAGACAGCCTTCAAATCCTCTTTTGAGATTTGGATAGTGATGTTATTTTCACTTGCCATAAGTTGCTGGTAGTTAAAAAGATGGATAATAGATTTAATAAAAACAAATATCTACAAAAAAATCAATAAAACAAACCTTTTTTAATATTATTTTTTAGTTTTTTTCTAAAATTTCAGATTTTTATCTTGTATATTTGCACCACAAAACGTAAAAAAACAAATAAAATGACAAAAGATTTTAATCCTATCATATTTGATGCTGCTTTTATAGAGCGTACTAAGGCAGAATTTGCCACAGGAAAGCCTTATAAGCATTTTGTTATAGATAATTTTCTAAATGAAGATTTTGCAAACCTGCTCCACGACAATTTTCCCACCGTAGAACAGCTTGGAAAGCACTATAAAGGACTTAACGAGAAGAAATCAGAGGGTGCAAACTTCAATGACTTTCATTTGGCGTTCACAGACCTGCGTAATTTGTTGATGTCGGACAAATTTGCTAAGCTAATGGCTACTCTTACGGGCATTGAGGGGGTTTTTGTCACAGATGACAACCTTGGAACGGGCTTACATCAGGGCGGAAATGGCAGTTTTTTAGATATTCATATTGATTTTAATATTCACGCAGAGAAAAACGTCCACCGTAGGCTAAATTTGCTCATTTATTTGAACAAAAATTGGCTTCCAGAATACAACGGCGACCTAGAAATGTGGAACGCTGATATGACTAAGCTAGAAAAGACGGTTGCGCCTTTGTTTAACCGCTGTTGTGTCTTTGAAACTAATGAAATTTCTTATCACGGCTACTCTAAAAAGCTCAATCTTCCAGAAAATGTTACGAGAAAGTCTATTTATTCGTATTTTTATACAGAAATCAGGGATAATTCTGTGGCTTATCACGACACAATCTTCAAGGCACGCCCAGAAGAAAGTATGATTAAGAGGGTCGGAACGACCATTAAGGAGCGTTTGAAGAATTTTATTAAGGCGCAACTCAAAAAAATGAGAGAGTAAAGGAGTTATGAATTATGAGTTGTGAGTTATGAGTAAAATACATCAAATAATGTAATAGAAATCCTACAAAATGAACGAACCAACCTCAACAAATCTCAATAAATTCATTAGTCAAACGGGTTTTTGCTCTCGTAGGGGCGCAGATGCGCTCATAGACGAGGGAAAAGTCAAGATAAATGGCGTAGTAGCAAAACTTGGAAATAGAGTTTTTGAGGGAGATGTGGTTACAATCAACGACAAACCACTCAAAACGCAGGATAAAATTATTTATATGGCTTTTAATAAGCCTGTGGGCGTTTCTTGTACCACAGATTTGAAAGACAAATACAATATTATTGATTTTTTGAAATATCCTACACGTATTTTTCCTATTGGAAGACTTGACAAACCCTCGCAAGGGCTTATTTTCCTTACAAATGATGGTGATATTGTGAATAAAATTTTGCGTGCAGGCAACAACCACGAAAAAGAATATTTAGTAAGTGTTGATAAACCCATTACGGCTGAATTTATAAAGAAAATGTCGGCTGGCGTACCTATTTTAGACACTTTTACCCAAAAATGCCAAGTAACACAAGAAAGTAAAATGGTTTTTAGTATTATCCTAAAACAAGGCTTAAACCGCCAAATTAGGAGAATGTGTGTCTATTTAGGTTATAACGTAACCAAACTCAAGCGCACACGCATTATGAATATCACGCTGGAAGGCATTGTGGAAGGCAAATGGCGTTATTTCACAGAAGAAGAGATAAATATTATCAATGAACTTGTAGCCACTTCTACCAAAACAGAAGAAGGCTCTTTTTTGCCAGATGATAGCAATGAATAAGTTATGAATTATAAGTTATGAATTATAAGTTATGAATTATAAGTTATGAATTATAAGTTATGAATTATAAGTTATGAATTATAAGTTATG
>JAYVGJ010000086.1:0-2169 GCA_043772375.1 Raineyaceae bacterium
TTATTTTATTATTTATGTTTTCTTTGACGAAAAATAGAGAAAGTCAGTCAAAATATTTTCTGATTTTTTATGAAAGAATATTTTTTGATAGGTCTGTACCGCAGGCATTCTTAGGTCTGACTTATCAAAAAAATTGTAAGAGAAGAAATTTATCTTGACAAAACTTTTATCACTGATTGCTTGTTTAGAGATAGTAATTTGATTTGTAAATATTTTGTATTCATTCACAGCAACACAGCAACTGCTAGTTAAAAATTCACAATTAAGAAACATCAAAATGAAAATTATCCCAATATTTTTTTATTTTATTTTATTAAGTTTTTTTGCTTGCGGACAACAAAAAACCACTACACAAGCAAAATCTTCCACAAAAATCCCTAAAACAACAATGACCACAGACACAAAATTTGAAACCGCCACACTCGGAGCAGGCTGCTTTTGGTGCGTAGAAGCGGTTTTTCAGCGTTTAGAAGGTGTAGAAAAAGTAGTTTCTGGCTATTCTGGCGGATTTGTAGAAAATCCTACCTATCGTGCCGTATGTGATGGCACAACAGGACACGCAGAGGTTTGTCAGGTTACTTTTGACCCTAAAAAACTCTCTTTCCAAGACTTGCTAGAAGTGTTTTTTGCTACTCACGACCCCACAACGCCCAACCAACAAGGCAACGACAAAGGTACGCAATACCGTTCTGCTATTTTTTATAGAAGTCCAGAGCAAAAAGCAACTGCAGAGAAAGTTATTAAGGTTTTGAATGAGCAAAAAGCCTTTCCTAATCCTATTGTAACAGAAGTGACAGATTTTAATAATTTTTATGGTGCAGAAGATTATCACCAAAACTATTACAATCAAAACTCGTCAGAAGGCTATTGTAGGATAATTATTGCTCCAAAAGTAGAGAAACTGAAAAAGATTTTTAAGGAAAAACTTAAAAAATAGATTTTGAATTGTGAATGTTGAATTGTGAATGAATACAATGTATTTTAATTCACAATTCACCTAGCAACTGCTAGTTTAAAATTCACAATTATTCAAGGTGGTATTTTGCTAGTTCATCAATAGGACTTTTGATGAATTTTCCTTTTTTCAGATTTTTTTCTTTTAAAATTTCTTCCAAAATATTCCTGAAAAAATATGCCACAGAGCCAGTAAAGCATATTTCATAGTTTTGATAATTTTTTATACTAAAAATATATCTTTCTACAAAAATCTCAAAAGATTGTTTCACAAAATTCTTACAAAACACATCTTCAATATTTTCAGAGAAAAAAGGCGCAAAACTAGCAAAATAACGGTTTGGAAACGGTTTTTTGTAGGCACTATCCAAAATTTGCGCAATGGTTTTTGTTTGTTTTTCTTCCCTCAAAAAATTATATTTTTTTTCTAGTTTTTCTGATAATTCTTTGGATAATTCATTATGTAAATACTTGACAATCAAATTTTTACCTAAAAATCCACCACTCCCTTCATCTCCTAGCCAAAAACCCAGATTAACGGTATTTTGCGTAATGTCGTTGCCATCATACAAGCAAGCATTTGCGCCTGTACCCAATATGCAGGCAATACCTGCCTCACGCCCACATAAGGCGTGTGCGCAAGCCAGCATATCGTGGCAAACATTCACATTTGCAGTTTTATAGAGAGAATTAAAAACAGCTTTTACTGCTCCTTTTTTTTCTTCTGTAGAACAACCTGCACCATAAAAATATATGTCTGTGATGTTATAACCCACTATTTGAGAGAAAAGATTAGTTTTCAAATCTTGCAATATCTCCACAGAAGTCTGAAAATAAGGATTGATGCCTTTGGTTGGGATAAGGGAAATGATTTTTCGCTCATTTTTTAGCAAAATACGCCATTCTGTCTTTGTAGAGCCACTATCTGCGACTAAAATTGTTTGCATTGGTTAGAATTTTAGATAAATTTTAGATACGAATTAAGGTAAGATTTTAGCAAAAATACAACTTTTTTCTATATATTTGTGCCTAAGGAAAAGCAGAATAATAAAAAAATAGTAACTGTTTAGGTTGTAAATTAGGTTGTAAATAATAGAGTTTTTATAGTTTGATTACCAAGCATTTATAGGAAAATGTATTTAAATGTAGGGTGCGACCCCAACGCCATTAAGTTAAGAAATTATGCCTATTAGGCTCTTTATATTCATTTTTATT
>JAYVGJ010000087.1:0-4804 GCA_043772375.1 Raineyaceae bacterium
TGTTGTTTGGTGGGGACACCAAACAATGTTATAACCCACGTTTGGTGTCCCCACCAAACGTTTTTCCCAAAAACTGCAACGAATAATTTACAGTAACAAAGGATTTAATGTTAGTAGCCGTAAGTCGCACTTACGGAACGTGGTAATACAAAACGTGGTAATAATGTATCTAAAACCCTATTTAAATGCCATTTAGCGAATATAAAAATCTTGGAAATGCTATCAAAGAATTTAATTTGAACTATAGAGAACAAGTTTTTGAAGATGTTTTGCTAATAGATGTTCCAAAAAATTTGGTAGAAGATATTGCTTTTAATTTGTCTGAACTCGTGTATGATGGCTCTGAAGCTATTATTTGTGAAACACTTATTTTTCCTGTGTTGAAAGAAGTTTGGAAAGAATTTAGAAAGGAATTGATGCTTTGGAGTCATCAGTCTATAGAATGGAACGCAAAACTTAGTGGAATTCCTGATTATATGTTTAGCAAACAGTCCATTTTAGGTAAAATTGTGATGGTGGGAATTTGCGTCATTACAAAAAAAATATTTTCATAAAATATACCAATATTGCAGATATCAATAACTTAAAAGAGCTTTATAGCCTGCTAAGGCATATTTTAATGATTTGCAAAGCGCAAATTTGAGCTATAAAACTTGTATTAAAACCCTGAAAGGGTTTAACAATCATAATCCCACGTGGAACGTGGGGAACGACAATAAGAAACGAGGTAATAACTTTTCAAAAATGAAAAAACAACTTATAATCATTAGTTTTCTTTCTGTAATGTTTGCCAGCGCAAGTGTTATGCCTGTTTTTTCTCAAAAAGATAAAAAAGACGACAAAAAAGAAGATAAGAAAGACAACAAAAAAGACAATCCAAAAGATAAAAAAGATAAACCTAAAAAACAAAAGCCTTTTCAGACAGAAATGCAAGACAATGATATGGCACGCCAAATAAAATTGGAAGAAAATATCATTGATGGCTCAAAATTTTTGATGTTGGAAAACTACGAAAAAGCGGTAGAAAGTTTTAAAAAAGCCGTTGATATTTCACCTGAAAGCTCTGGGGCGCAAATAAAAGTTGCTGAAAGTTATTTTATGCTTGCAAAATACCGTGAGGCGTTGCCTTATGCACAAAAAGCCCTAGAATTGGACAAAAATACCAAATATATTTATTTCGTTTTGGCACGTACTTATACGGCTATGGAGCAACATCAAGCTGCTGCAGATACCTACGAGGCACTTATTGACAAGAAGTTTCCTAATTCTATGGACGAAATGGGTGCTTTGTATGATATTTATGTCAATAATTTGAGAAATATAAAAAAAGCCCTGCGTGTGTGTGATGAGATGGAAAAAATAACTGGGGCACAAGAAAATATCTCTCGTATGCGTCAGCGCATATTTGTTGATGAAAGAGCTTTTGATTTGGCAGCAAAAGATATGGAAAAATTAGTCGCAAAATTTCCGTATAACTTTGATTATCAACTTGTTTTGGCAGATTATTATTTTCAAGACAAACAAAAAGAAAAAGCCATAAAACTTTTGGAAAATATCATTAAAATATCTCCAGAAAATGCAGCAAAGGCTCAAACAGAACTTTCTGAAATTTATCAGGCATCAGGAGAAACAGGGAAAGCCAATGATAATCAAGAACTTGCCCTAAGAAATCCAAAGGGAAACCCAACGGAAAAAGCACAAATTTTTGCGGATTTGCTCAAAAACAATCCGACAAATGAAAAAATAAACAAGTTAGAAGTTTTACTGAAAGAAAACACAGTTTTGCACCCAGAAAATCCAGAAATTTTTATGGTTTATGGTGATTTATTGACTGAAAAACAGGATTATTTGGGCGCACAGCAGGCTTTTGAGAAAAGCATTAAACTAGAAAATACTCGTTATGAGATTTGGCAAAAAATTCTGAATGCTGATGTTAAACTTTTTGATGTAAAAGCGCAATTAAAGCACGCACAAGCAGCACAAGAGCTTTTTCCTAATAATGTTTATTTTATGACTTATGAGGCGTTTGCCTACTTGGATACCTACAAATATACAGATGCACAAGAGGTAGCAAAACAAGCAATAAAAATCATTGGTAGCAAAGAAAACCCGTTTTCAGACTATTTGGAGATGATTTTGGCAAATATCCATTACGCAAATAAGGAAGACAAAAAAGCAGACGAAATCTATACGAAAATCTTAAAAGAAAGCAATGATTTGATTTATTTTCAGGTAAAACAAGCAGAAGCACTCGCAAAAACAGGCAAGAAATTGGAAAATAGCAACAAAATTTTGCAAAATGCCATTCAAAAAGAACCTCAAATAGAAGAACATAGGTATATTTATGCTCTTATTTTGTATAAGCAATCAAAATTGGAAGAAGCAAAAAATATCTTAGAAAAAGAGTTGCCAAAGACAACTAATGGCAAAACCTTAGAACTTTTAGGAGATATTTATTTTAGGCTAAATCAGCAAGAAAAAGCCTTAGAATACTGGAATAAAGCACAAAAATTTTCTTATGTGGGAGAATTTTTGGATAAAAAAATTGTACAAAAAAAGATTATTGAGTAAAAAGTTAGTCCTTCAAGGTTTTAAAAACCTTGAAGGACTTTTACTTAGCTTAAAAACTGCCTTACAAGCGGCAAAAGCTCACTATTCAGAGAAAGAGAAAATTTGCTAAATGTAGCTTTCTGACCGCCAGCAAAAAACAACTGAATTTCAAAAATATTGTTATTATCCAAATCAAAATAAGGCTTATCTATGTTTGGAAGGTCTTTTTTAGTCGTTTTCTCCCCTAAAGTGCTAGACAAAGTGCAGGTAAAATTAGAAGTTTGCCAATTTTGTGTTTGTGCAAGTACGTCTTTGAAAGACAAACTTTGTGTACTCAAATCCCAAGCGAAAATATATGCTCCATTTTTCTCAAAATCTTGCTCATATTTTTTAGCATTAAAGTAGCCTATTTTTGCAGAAACAGCTTTTTGCCCTAGAATATGCCCGTATTTTTGCCTGATAGTCAGAGAGGGACGTAGGTCTTGCGTTTGCACAAATCCCTGCGACACAAAATCACCCACAAATCTGCTAAATTCACGTATTGCAAGGAGATTTTTGTTTAGATTATGGGCGGTTTCCACGCCGTCAGCTCCAGTTTTCCCCTGAAAAATCTTCACAAACTTTCCTTCCACAATTATTTCTACAAAATCAGTATGAGAAGTATTATTTTTCTCTAAATATGCCTTTTTAGTGTCGTTAGAGTCATATCCAAAGTGATAAAAATTGTATTGTCCGTTACTTTTGGTTTCCAGATTATCCGCTTTTTGGACTTGCCCTACAAAGTGAGAAACGTCATTTTGAGATGCATTGTAGTTGCGGCTGCGGAGTTCATTTTTTACGTCTAGTGTGGTTGTTTTGCCATTTTGAGCTATCAAATGGTAAATAACTTCTCGTGTGGCTTGTACTGTAAGAGGTAGCATTTGAGTTGTGAGTTGTGAATTGTTTTTTCGTAATTGAATTACCGTAATTCGTAATTTTTAATTCGTAATTGAATTTGTAAGTAATATAAAAAGTTCTCTATTAGCGCGTGGGGCAATAGAATTGTGGCATTTTTCAAAATATTTGAAGTCAAAATAAGGCTCAAAATAAGGTTTGTATTCTTCTTTTGTTCCTCCAAAAGGTGGTTCTGTGCGTTCTTTGAAATCATCAAACAAAACGCCCACAAGTTTTCCGTTTGGTTTTAATAGTTGTTGCATTTTTTTTGCATATTCTGGTCGTTTTTTTTGAGAAATTGCACAAAAAAAAGTTTGTTCCACAATCAAATCAAAAGACAAATTAAATTTTTCTTCAAGTTCAAAAAAATCTCCACAAATAGTTTGATTTTCAGGAAAATCTGGATTTTTTATTAAGAATTTGTCAAGTGCTGTATTTGCCCAATCCAACAAAAAAACATTTTTGAAACCGTTTTTGTAAAGATACGAAGTTTCATAACTATCTCCGCCACCCGCTACCAAAATTTTTATATTTTTGTCTGTTATTTGGTCAAAATATGCCTTCAAAGGTGCGCTGACCTCGCCAATATCCCAGTTATCAGTATGATTTTGATAACGGTTTTGCCAATATTGTGCGTCAAGTATCATAATAAATAAATTTTAGGTAAAACTTTTATAGGTGATTTGTGATATATTCGTGTGAATCTACAAAAAAGTTGTAAATTTGTGTGAAAATATTGCAAAATTATTTTGTTTCAATGCTATTATTTTTCAAATATGCTACAAATAATTATTTTTTGTGTTTGTAAATGTATGAATAACAACAAGTTATAACAACAAATTAAGAAAGCAACCTGATGAAAATAAATAAGCAACAATAACAACTTAATAAAAACAAATTAGTTTATGGAAAATGAAAAAAAAGCTAAGAACAATAAAAATATCACACTTTTTATTGGTTTTACTGTTGCATTGGCACTTATCAATGGTATTTTAGTGTATAATTTGATGCAGGGGCAAAAACAAATAGCACAAAAAGATGTGATTATTGAGCAAAAAAACGTGGAAATCAATACCACTTCTGCTAAATTAGACTCTATTGCGCAACAATTAGACATACGTATTGCGCAGGCAAAAGAGAAAGACAAGGATTATGAAGATTTGATAGAAATCAAAAAAGAATTAGAACAAGATAAGAAAACGCTTTTAGCATCAAAAGGGAATACGGAGGCACTTTTAGCACAATATCAGGCAAAAATAAAGAATTATGAAGCGCAACTTGCCACCAAAGATGAGGAAATAGCTCGTTGGAAAGGTACTGC
>JAYVGJ010000088.1:0-10349 GCA_043772375.1 Raineyaceae bacterium
AATGAAAAACATCTTTTTAATATTTTTAATGACTATTTTGCTCGTAACTTCCGCTTGTGGGCAGAATAAAACCAAAACTCAAACCAAAACTCAAACCAAAACACCAAACAAAATGAAATTTGCAATAGAAAAAACAGCAGAAGAATGGAAAAAAACCCTCTCCGCAGAAGAATACAGAGTATTAAGAGAGAAAGGAACAGAACGTGCTTTTACTGGAATACTCAACACAAACAAAGAAACAGGCGTTTATGACTGCGCTGGCTGCGGTAATCCACTCTTCAAATCTGATACAAAGTTTGATTCTGGTACGGGCTGGCCTAGTTTTTATGATGCACTGCCCAACGGAGTTGCACTTATAGAAGACAACGCACATGGAATGGTGCGTACAGAGGTGGTTTGTGCAAAATGTGGCGGACATTTGGGACACGTGTTTGATGATGGTCCTAAACCTACCAATATGCGCTACTGTATGAACTCTATTTCCTTAGATTTTAAGCCCAAAAAGTAGCCTTAGCAGCCCCCAAACCCCCAAAAGGGGATTTAATACAAATAAAGTATAAAAAAAAGCCTTTCCAAAAGTTGGAAAGGCTTTTTTGTGTATCATTTGACTGCAAATAACGTGTGAATTTCATAAAATTATCTCAATATTATATAAAACATCAACAAAATATTTTAATCACCTTTGTAAAAATACTACTAGTTCACCTTTAAACACTAAAATTATGTTTTACGACAATTATTATTATGGTATGAACCCTATTTGGTGGGTTGTTTGGGTTATTTTGATACTCTGGATTTTTGCCGTTCCCTACGCAATTCCTGGACAAAGACACAGAAAAGACACTGCTTTTGATGTCTTGCGCAAAAGATTTGCTAGTGGGCAAATCACTACACAAGAATATACACAAGCTAAGGAAGTTTTAGAGAAAGATTTAGCAAAATAATAAAGACGTTGCTCTACGTTCAGACGTTGCAAGCAACGTCTCTACAAATATTCTACGCATTAAAACAATCAAATCAAAATGATAAACATCAAAAACATTCTTGTTCCCATTGACTTTTCTACAACCGCAAGAAACGCTTATCAATACGCAAAAAAGCTAGCAGAAACACTCAACGCAAGCGTTACGCTTATCAATATTGAAGAGTATTATATGCCAATCTCTGAAATTCCCTTTGAGCCTTTCCCTGAAAACGAGAACTATATCACAGAGGAAATGGAAAATTTCATTAAAGATGAAAATACTTCTAATGATTGGATAATGCTAAATAATAAACTCAAAAACAAAACGCTTAAAGGCGACCTCACAGGGTCTATTATTGCGCTTTCTGATGAAAATAGCACTGATTTAATTGTAATTGGGACGACTGGTTTGCAAGATTTCTTATCAAAAATAACTGGAAGTATCTCGCTTACAGTCGCAAGCAAGGCGCACTGCCCTGTAATACTTGTGCCACATCTTGCAAAATGGAAAGACATCAAAAAAATAATGTACGCAAGCAATTATGATTCTACCTCTTCACAAATGATAAAGGAAATCATAGATTTTTCACTCATACTTAATGCAAAAGTGCATTTTGTTCACGTAGAAGATTTTAGTTCTAAGGAAGAAATACGCAAAACTGCTGTTATGAAAGAAGAATTGTTTGAACTTACTGACCATATTGCATCTTTGGAAGTACATTCTATCTATGGAGATGACAAAATAGAAGATTTGCAACACTACGCACAACATAATGATATTGATTTGATGGCTTTTGCTAGCAAAAGACGAGGTTTTTGGGACAATTTTATGCATAAAAGTGTGACAGAACATATTGCATTGTCCACTGAAAAACCTATGATGCTATTACATCTCAATAACGAACTAGAATAAGCCAATATTAAGTGTATTTTTCTAATTTTAATTATCATTATGGCACTTAATTTGCAAATCATTTGGCTTTTTTTGTTGCCTATTCCTATTGCGTGTGTGGCGTGGACAGTTACGCAAGAGAAAATCTTTGAAGAACCACGCAATTTTTGCACTGAAAAAAGCAAAAATGGCAAGTATATACTGCAAAGAAAGTTCTTTTATCTGTTTACTTGTGAATATTGCTTTAGTCATTACGTTACTCTGTTCTTTCTGATACTTACAGACTACAAATTATTAGAAAATAACTGGAAAGGATACTTTATTGGGTGGTTTGCACTCGTCTGGATTGCTAATGTTTATATGAGTTTGTTTATGTTTTTACGTCAATGCATCAGAATAGAGAAAAATAACACAACAAATGAAGTAAAAAAAGACTAATTAGTACTAAATATACTCAACAGAAATACTATTTTGTTATAATTAGTACTAAATATACTCAACGGAGATACTATTTTGCTATAATTAGTAGTTTTTTTATACTAATTATATTTATTTACATAAAAATCAATATAACATAATCTTAACAAAATAAAAAATAACTCAAAAAATTATGATAACTCCTCAAGACCCCAACGAAAGACCACAAACAAGCAGATACCACCCTTTTATTACAAGGATATTTCCTCGTGTTTTTATAAAAGTATTTGAAGCATATAGTATCAATCAATATCTTATTTTGTTTTTGTTTACACCTATTTTGTTTTTTGCTGCAGGTGTGATAATATACAGTATTTCAAGATTTTTCCAATGGGAATTTTAACATCTTTTAACTAAAAAATTGGACAAATGAAACCCAAAATAGGACTTATTTATTTGTTTTTTGTCGTGTTTTTGTCTTCTTGTGTCAATACACGCATCACAAGTTCTTGGAAAGAACCAAATACACAGGTTAATATCTCAAAACTTAATAAAGTTTTAGTCGTTGCCTTGTTTAAAAATGAAACAACACGACATAAAGCAGAAGATTATATGGTTAGTTACCTTAATGGCAATGGTATTGTGTCATATAATTACTTAAATGAAAGCTTTAATAAAGAAAATGAGGCGGCTATTCATACTAAAATCAAGGCTGATGGTTTTGATGGTGCAATAACTATGCGTTTAATTGACATCAATAACGAAAAAAGCTACTCTCCTGGCAATAATTACTCTTATCCTTCGTATTACCGCACTTTTGGAGGGTATTATTATCAATATTGGAATACTTATAACACGCCAGGCTCGTATATTACTACAAAAGTTTACACTGTGGAAACACACGTTTACTCTATTAAAGATGATAAAATGATTTGGACAGGGCTAACGGAAACAACTAATCCAGATGGTTTTGATAATATGACCAAAGAAATTACTAAAGTTATCTACAAAAAGATGATTAAAGAGGGATTTATTACTAATAAGTAAAAATATTAACAAAAAAATACCAAAAATCAACTAAATAATAATAAAATGCAAAAGATTTTAGTAACAACAGACCTTTTAGAAGACTCAAAAGCAGGTATGCAGTTTGCTATTCAGCTTTCTATGCAAAATAATGCGCAATTAACCTTTTTTCACTCGTTTTATATCCTTAAACCTACCACTTGGAGCGTGGCTGATGTAGCTACTTTTGAAGACGTTGAAGAGAGTAAGTTACAAAAACAACTAAATAAGTTTGTTGATGAGGTTTATAAGGAGATGAACGTAGTTAATGAAAACAAAAGATGTGTTATTGATAGCTCCGTAATGACGGATAGCGAGATAGTAGAGTATGCGCAAAGCCACGACTTTGATTTTATTTGCATCAGTACGAAGGGCGCAGGGACTTTTCAGCGTTTTTTTGGTACAAATACCTCTCATATCATTACACACTCACTTATACCTGTGATTGCAGTCCCTCAAAACTATCATAATGCACCTATTAGCAGTATTTTATATGCTTCTGACTTACTTCATCTAGAAAAAGAATTACCCAAAGTTGTTAATTTTGCTAAAACGTTTGATGCAAATATCAATATTTTACATATTAACTACGCTACAGAACTAGATAGCAAAAAAATAGCTGCTGATAAGCTCATTGGTGAGTATAATAACCCAAAAATTCACTTAAATATTGTAGATGCAGGCTTTACGGACAGTTTGATTACGAATATTGAGGCAATGATAGATGACATTAGACCTTCTATTTTGGTAATGTTCACAGAGCAACACCGTAATTTCTTTGAGAAGATGTTTTTGGCAAGCAAAGCGGCAGGTTATTCTTTCAATGCAAAAGTTCCTTTGCTAGTTTTTCATAAAGAATAGTAAAAAAATAGACAAAGAGAATTTCTGTTTGTCTATTTTTTTGACTATTGCACGGTTTTTGCTGAAATTTGTTTTTATCACAACCACAAATAAAATGAAAACATTTTTCTCTGCTTTAGCAATAGTTCTTTTGTTTTGCCAAATGGAATTCAAAAGAGAAAAGAATACGGATTTTAGTATTCTAAAAGTTGATACGCCAAAAGTTGTCAAAGAAGAAGTATTTAGTGTCGTTGAGCAAAGAGCAGAATTTAAAGGTGGAGATAAAGAGTTTGTTAAGTTCATAAGTGCTAATTTCAAGTATCCTGATCAACCAAAAAGTTGTGGTAGTAAAGTTGTTGTCAGTTTTGTTGTGGAAAAAGATGGTAGTATTTTAAAAGAAAATATAAAAATTGTGAATGCTGTCTGCCCAGAGCTTGCGCAGGAGGCAATACGTGTATTTGCATTATCTCCCAAGTGGAAACCCGCAATACATCAAGGTAAGCCCGTAAAATATTATTTGAGAGTTCCTATTCAACTTGACATAGATAAATAATATTATTTCCAACAAAATATGCGCCTTTTTCGTTAGATTTGCACTAACGCAACGACACTATTTTAAGCATAAAACCCTGAAAGGGTTTAACTATCATAACCCCACGTGGAACGTGGGGAACGGCAAAAAATAGTAGCTAGATTTGCGTTATAATCTTCTCCAAAATGGCTAAAAAAACCTCTCCAAAAAATATACAAGAAACGGCACTTGCTACTGAAAATATAGCAGGTGAAACCGCTTTTGAAAACCTAGATACACGCAAATTTATTCTTGTCAAGGGCGCACGTGCCAACAATTTGAAAGGCATTGATGTTGCCATTCCTCGTGGCAAATTAGTCGTAATTACGGGGCTTTCTGGCTCTGGAAAGTCGTCTTTGGCATTCGATACCATTTTTGCAGAAGGGCAAAGAATGTACGTTGAAAGCCTTAGCTCGTATGCACGCCAATTTTTGGGACGTATGGAAAAGCCTGATGTTGAATGGATTAAGGGTGTTTCTCCTGCCATTGCCATAGAGCAAAAAGTGGCTACCAAAAACCCACGTTCTACTGTCGGCACGACCACAGAAATTTATGATTTTCTAAAACTTCTGTTTGCACGTATTGGGCGTACTTTTTCTCCTATTTCTGGTGCGCAAGTCCACAAAAACACCGTTGATGAGGTCGTGGCGTGGGTGCATACACACGAGGAAAATAAAAAAATCTCTATTCTTGCGCCTATCAAAAACCAACACTTCCGTACATTAGAACAAGAACTAAAAATAGTCCTTCAGAAAGGTTTTACACGTATTTTGAGAGATGATAAAGTGCTTTTTATTGAAGATTTTTTAGCTGAAATTGCTGCAAATTCCACAGAAAAATTAGAAGAAAAAGCAACAGAAAAAACAGAAAAAAAACCTACAAAAAAACCTGCAAAATCATCAAAAACAACAAAAGAAAATGTTTCTAATGATGTTTTGACGTATATTGTGATTGACCGTATTGTGGTGAAAAAAGATGACGAAGATAATTATTTTCGTGTAGCTGATTCAGTCCAAACGGCATTTTTTGAAGGTTTGGGAGAATGTGTGATTGATGTGGCACCCCCTCTAAATCTCCCCCTGCTGGGGAGACTTGAAGAAAACGCTGGTATTAAAGTCCCTTTCCCAGCAGGGGAAAGGGATTTAGGGATAGGGGTTTCTCAAAAACATACTTTTTCAGATAAATTTGAGTTAGATGGTATCACGTTTGAAGAGCCAAGCGTTAATTTTTTCACCTTTAACAATCCTTATGGTGCGTGCAGGCGTTGTGAGGGCTTTGGGAATGTCTTAGGAATTGATGAAGATTTGGTTATTTCTGATAAAACTTTGTCTGTTTATGAGGGTGCTGTTGTGCCTTGGCGCACAGACAAGATGCAAGAATGGCAAAAAGCCTTCATCAAAAGAGCCATTGATTATGATTTCCCTGTGCATCGTGCCTACCAAGATTTAAACGAAAAAGAGAAAAATCTGCTCTGGAATGGTGCAAAAGGCTTATTTGGCATTGATAAATTCTTTGAATTTGTAGAGAAAGAAATTCATAAAATCCAATACAGAGTGATGCTATCTCGCTATCGTGGCAAAACTCTCTGCCCTGACTGCAAAGGCACTCGCCTAAGAAAAGATGCCCATTATGTGAAGATAGACAATAAATCTATACAAGATTTGGTTTTGATGCCTATTGACAAATTAGTAGAATTTTTCAAAAATTTTTCTATTTCTGATTATGATAGAGAAGTCGCAAAGCGTATTTTGACTGAAATAGAAAGCCGTTTGGGCTTTATTGAAAATGTCGGTTTGCCCTATCTCACACTCAACCGCACAACTTCTACGCTTTCTGGTGGTGAGTATCAACGCATTAAACTTTCTACCTCACTTGGAAGTGCGTTGGTTGGCTCTATGTACATTCTTGATGAGCCTAGCATAGGTTTACACCCACGAGATACACAAAAATTGATAGAAGTTTTGCATCAGTTGCGTGATTTGGGCAATACTGTTATTGTGGTAGAACACGAGGAAGAAGTGATGCAGGCAGCAGATGAGATTATTGATATTGGTAAAGAAGCTGGCGCAAGAGGCGGTTATTTGGTGTTTCAGGGCAGTTTTGAGGACGCAAAAACGGCAGAAATTGAAAAATCTTATACCTTGCAATTTTTGCGTGGAACTGATAAAATTGATATTCCAAAAACCCGTAGAAAATCTGCTAATTTCATTGAAATAAAAGGCGCAAGAGAGAATAATCTCAAAAATATTGATGTAAAAATCCCTTTGGGCGTGCTTACGGTCATTACGGGTGTTTCTGGGTCTGGGAAATCTACGCTTGTCAAAAAAATCCTTTATCCTGCGCTTGCAAAGCATTATAATGATTTTAATGGAGAAATTACGGGCAAATTTGATAGCATTAGCGGGGATTTAAAATTGCTTCATAGCATAGAATTTATTGACCAAAATCCTATTGGAAAGTCCTCACGCTCCAATCCTGTCACGTATTTGAAGGCGTATGATGCCATACGAGATTTGTATGCTAATCAGCCACTAGCAAAGGCGTTGGGCTACAAAGCTGGTTTTTTCTCTTTCAATGTTGATGGTGGGCGTTGTGATACCTGCAATGGTGAGGGTGAGGTGAAAATTGAAATGCAATTTATGGCTGATGTTTATCTAAAATGTGAGTCTTGCAATGGCACAAGATTTAAAAAAAGTACCTTAGATGTCAAATATCAAGATAAAAACATAGCGCAGTTGCTGGATTTGACTTTGGAAGAGAGTTTAGTTTTTTTTGAGAAAGAAAAGAAAATTTTGGATAAATTACGTCCTTTGCAAGATGTAGGACTAGGTTATGTGCGTTTGGGGCAATCTTCTAACACGCTTTCTGGTGGTGAGGCGCAAAGAGTAAAATTAGGAGCTTTTTTGTCGGCTGGTGGCAAAACTTCTCCTAAAATGTTTGTTTTTGACGAACCAACGACAGGTTTGCACTTCCACGACATCAAAAAACTGCTCAAAGCCATCAATGCGTTGATAGAACAAGGGCATACGGTGGTGATTATTGAACATAATCTAGACGTAATAAAATGCGCTGATTGGGTCATTGACTTGGGCAAAGAAGGCGGCGACAAAGGTGGTTATATTTGTTATGAAGGCACGCCAGAGGGCTTAATTAAGCAAAAAAACAGCTATACTGCGGATTTTTTGAAGGATAAAATGTAGAATAAAAGTAGTTTACTTGAAATTTGGTTAATTCTTTATTATCTTTGCGTGAAGAAAATACAATAACTACGCATAAATGGATACTGCTCTCAGAAGTAAATCAGAAGAAAACACAAAATTAGCTAATTTAGCCATACAAGAAACTCATTATGCGTCTAGTATTCATTGTTCGTATTATGCGTGTTTGCAACTAATGGGACACATTCAGCGTTCTGATTTTGGAATGACTGATGCAGAAGTTGAAAATGAACAAGATAGCACACAAGGTAGTTCTCATATTTTACTTATTAGTAAATTTGAGGAAAAACTGTTCTTAAGCCCTAAACTACAAAATAATCAACGTAGAGAACTTACAAAGTGGTTTAAAAAACTAATTGGAGATTTAAAAGAGAAACGCAAAAAAGCAGATTATAAGAATGTGAAAATAGAAAAATATGAAGCGAAAGAATGTTTGAAAATGTCTGATGAAATTATTGAATTTTTAACAAAATTTTTTACTATATGAAAGCGCAAGAAACTATTATAGCAGAATTAAATCAAGTAGTTGAGAAAATCCCTCAATTACAGATTAAATATGACTTTGATGCAAGTGATAACACACATTCTATTGAGGTTTTGCCTTTGTCATTTTATAAAAATAACAAGGATTATGCTGATTTTGAAATGGATTTTACGTTTCGTATGATAAAAGAATTTCCATATCATTTTCTTTTTTTTGTAAGTGATGAAACTATGCACCAAATAGAAAAACCTACCATTATTATCACAGGAAAGGCATTTGTTGAAGAAGATAGACACGAAAATCTACTTGTACTGGATTTATAACATACTTTTAAATCAACAAAAAAGCCTCAAAAATACTAATTTGAGGCTTTTTTTGTTAGTTTTCCAATCTATAATCAATAAAAAATATCAATACAATGAAAACCAAGATTATCTTATTCTATATTTTTCTACCAACTTAATAAAATCTGCATCTTTTTTATAATCTTCAAAGTCCTTATCATTATCTACGCTTGCCATTGGCACATAATGCCACGCACTTAATTTAAAACATTCTTCCAAATTGTAAAGCATTTTTTCTTTTATGTTCATTTTGGAGTAGGAGCAGGCTTTATTAAACCAACTTCCCGCATAATTATTGAGGCTTAGGCTTTTTTCATTGGAGATAATTGATTTTTGATAATCTTTTGCCCAAAAATGTGCCAAGCCTTCATAAAAATAAAGATTTGCCTCGTCATTAAGTGTACTAGAAGACGTATGAACACCTGAATTTTTGATACTTTCCAAGCCTTTTTCTACGGCTTGTAGTGCCAAATCAGAGGCACGCAAATTGCACAAGTCGTGAGCAATATCTTTCCAAGTAGTAGCGTTGAAGTTCCAGGTATTATGATTAAATTCTCCTTTCAAACATCTTTCATAATAAAAAAGTGCTTGTTGATCATATTTTGAGCCTTTTTTATTTTTGAATTTGCTTGCTTCCAAAAAATCCATCACACAATGATTAGGAACAATTTTTTTGAGTTTTGTGGAAACTTTCCTTGCACTTTGAAAATTTTGCATTGCTATATGCTCCAAAATTTCTGCCACATACTGGTGCTCAAAAACTCTGGGAAAAGTTTTGTACAGAAAAGTCAATTCTAGTGGATGAAGGTTGTCTTCATCTATCAAAAAAATTTCCAGATGCGTTAGTTTGGCAAGTTCTCTAGGTATTTTTTTGATGTCGTTATGACGCAAATAAAGAGATTTTAGTGAAGTTAATTCTCCAATTTCTTTGGGAATTTCTGTTAAAAAACGTGCATCTAAATCCAAAGCATCATCTTCAAGAAATGGTTTTAAGAGGTCTTTTACTGGTTTAGTTTTGTGTGCAATGCAATAATTTAGCGCAAGCTCTGTAAGTTGAAAAGTTGTATTTACGTAATTTTTTTTGTTGATGTGGGTACTTTTTACAATTTTTTCAATGCAATTGACGACAGACTCTTGCGTTTGTGGGTAATATTCCTTAAAATCAATGTTTACATCATTCTGAAAGGCTTGTGAAGCATTGTTTTTGAAAATAGTTTGCGCTTTTGACCTGATTTTGCGGTCTTCGTGCCACATAGCAAACGCCAGTATTGAAGACAACAAACTCACAGGACAACCGCCCGTTTTGATAAGTTGAAACGCCAAAAGTACGTTTGTATCATTGTTGCTTTCTAGCAAATCATTGATACTTTGCAGCATTTGGGGCGTTTCTGGCGTGTTTTTCAGGAGGTATTTGTTCATAAATAATAGAGTTTTTATATCGTGATAATGAATAAGTGTAACTGTTTAGGTACTTGAAATTTTATGTTTGCAATTTAGCAAAAAACATTATATTTGTGGTATGGAACTTAGCAATAATCTTACGGAACTTCATAC
>JAYVGJ010000089.1:0-4488 GCA_043772375.1 Raineyaceae bacterium
CAAGTCATTTTCTAGGATTATTCTAATTCTTGTCATAAGAGTTTTTTTCGTAAAGCTACATAAAAATCAATATATTTGCAACGGAACTTTTACAGTAACAAGTAAAACGCTTGGAGATTTTGAAAGCTTTCAAGCGTTTTACTTTTTATACTTTTTATTTATGAATTACTTAGCAATGAAAATTAAATAACTTAACTTTTTTGCTTTTATATTCGTACCTCTTCCTTAGTATTGTACATCAAAAGTACATTGAGAAAGTTGAACTTCTCCTGCTCCACCAACTTGAGTAAGTCTTGCTTCAAATTCTCCTCTTATAACTTTCAGTTTGGTATCTAGATAACCTACAAGCATTGTACTTCTTGCAACAATAGGCGTATAAGTAGCTGCACCATCTGTATAAACAAGTCCATTATTAATTCCGTCAATATTTCTTACAGTTGAGCCTACGCCCAATGCTGGCTGTATTTTGAGTTCAATATTTTTCCCTGAAACAACTCCTTTAATAACAAGTACATCAGTAGGATCTCCTGCTGCATTTGTACCTACAACTACCGCCGTAGTGATAGCCGTTGCGTTGGCAATGGCTTCCCCATTGATTTTAACAGAAAGTTTGCTTACATAAGGCTCTAGGGGAGTTGGAGTAAATCTTTCTCTTACGTTTTGGCAAGAAAAAGCTACAAAAGAAATGGCAATTATAGCAAAATAGCGTTTGAAATTGAGCATATTTTTGGTTATTAAGGTATAAGTTAAAGTAAATTTTATTGATTTTTTGTTATATTATAGTTTTGCTACCGTACACTATTTAAAATCTCCTTGGTTTGTGTCCTCACAAACCAAAATGAGGTAGTAAAATAGCCTTTTTTATTATGGATAAAAATACATTATTTGCCGTAATTGTTGGTTTGTGGGGACACAAACCAAGGAGATTTGACCAAATAATAAATTGTGTACGGTAGCAAATGCTAACCTAAGGAAAAATCTAAAAAAGTCATTTTTTTTGGGAAAATTGGTTTTTAGTACTACAAATGACTTAAATAAACCTAAAAATAATAAAAAATATCATTTTTATTTAGTTTTTATACTATTTATTTGTTATTTTTGTGCAAAATTTATATAAAGAAAATGATAGAGCAAATAACTGAAAATCCCAACCATAAAGCAGGCTTTGTAAGCATTATTGGTAAACCAAATGTGGGTAAATCCACGCTTATGAATAGACTTGTGGGAGAAAGATTATCTATTATTACTTCTAAGGCACAAACAACACGCCACAGAATAATGGGCATTATTAATAGCCCTGATTTTCAGATAGTTTACTCCGACACGCCAGGCATTATTGAGCCAAAATATGCTTTACATAAAGCTATGATGGGTTTTGTATATAGTTCGTTGGAAGATGCTGATGTAATTTTGTTTGTTACAGACATACACGAGCGTTATGATGAAGATGATGTTTTGAAAAAATTAAAGGTAATTACAACACCTATTATTCTCATTATCAACAAAATAGATACGGCTACACAAGAGCAAGTTGATGAGAAAATAGCGTATTGGAAAGAACATATCAACGCAACAGAAATTATTGCTATTTCTGCGCTAAACGACTTCAATACAGCGGGCGTTTTGGAACATATTATCTCAAGAATTCCTGTTCACCCAGCGTATTTTGATAAAGATTCTCTTACAGATAAAAGTGAGCGTTTTTTTGCCGCTGAAATCATTAGAGAAAAGATTTTTCTGAACTTTGACAAAGAAATTCCGTATAGTTGTGAGGTTCAAATAACAGAATTCAAAGACGAACCAAATATTATTCGTATCAGAGCGGAGATTTTGGTAGAAAGAGATAGCCAAAAAGGTATTTTGATAGGAAAAGGCGGTACAGCACTAAAAAAAATAGGACAAGATGCACGCCAAGATATGGAGAAATTTTTTCAAAAACATATTTTCCTAGAACAACACGTCAAAGTTGAAAAAGATTGGAGAAAAGTGGATAAACAACTCTCACGCTTTGGATATAGAGATTAGTTCAATTACGAATTTTCAATTACGAATTTTCAATTACGAATTACGTTTTTTGTCGTTTTTTATACCAAATACTTTTCAATTACATAAAAATTTCTGATACTAATGTTTTTTGTGGTGTAGAAATTATTGATATTTAAAGTATTGATAATCAGCAAAATTGAAATTATATCAAAATAAACAATGGAGCATGCGCCATTGCGTAAATACACTTTTAGGTACTTTTTGAACAGTTTTTCTTGAAGACCACAAAAAACATTAGTATCATAAAAATGTAATTGAAAAATAATAATATAAATCAGAAACAGCACACTACAAACATAATATATTAAATCAATCAAATAAAAACTATAATGACCGCTTTAGAAAAAGTCCTTGCAGCATTTGCAGCAAAAACACCCACAGAAAATAATGACAAAGATTTTGACCAGATTGCTGTTACTCTCTTGGAAAACAGTAAAATTATAGCTGGAGAATCCACGTTTATTGTCAAAGAATGTGAGATTTTTTTATACCACGAACTTCACAAAGACGCTTTTATTCACAACAAAAAGTATACTTTTGTGGATAGACAAGAAGCGTTTGGCGAGTGGTGCTTTTATCACTTCAAAAATCCACGTTTGTATGCAAAACACAAACATTCAGGCATAGAACTAACTTTTGGCAACGGCAAAGCAATGTCTGCTAGTATTCTTATTAAAAAAGTTTATTTTGTGGAAGAAGACAGAGTAATTGAAGGAACAAACACCATTGCACAGGCATTTTTGAATGGCGTTGGAATTTCTGAAATAGGGCGTTTGGCTACTACTATAGGCAAATTTGCTTTTGATGAAACTTCACCACTACGCATTGAAGACAACAAATTGGCAAATCCTACAAGTATTTTCAAAGGAGCAAGAGAATTCAAAACTACTCCAAAAGTAAAAAATCAACACGAACATACTTTTGCTAATAGCTTTTACCGTTATTTCAATGATAAGGCTTTTGTACAGGTAAAGTAAGGGTTTTTGAAGTGTGAGGTGTGAAGCACTTTAAGGTACGAGGTTTGAAGTGCGAAGTACGAGAATTGCAGAATATTTTTTGTATTTCGTACTTCAAACTTCGTACCTTACAGAAGATTGGGCAAAATGATAACTACTTCTGTTCCTATGTTGACTTCACTTTGTAATGTTACATTTCCTTTTAGTTTTTGTAAACAATTTTTCACAACATACAAACCTACGCCCGACCCTTTGGAAGTAGCATTATGTTTGAAAAACATCGTAAAAACCTTATCCTGCACGTTTTTTTCTATTCCTTGTCCATTATCAGAAACAATTATCTGCAAATTTTTATTTTCTTGTTGCACAATTTTGAATAAAATATTTTTTTTAGGAGTTTTATTTGCAAAAGAAATAGCGTTATCTATCAGATTTTGGATAATTGTACGTATCAGATAACGGTCGCTCACAAACAAATGAGGTGCATTTATTTCCATCTGAAAGTCAATATTTTCACGCATAAAATCCTTAGAAAACTGTTGCTTTACCTTTGTAGCAAGCTCATTGAGGTCTATTTCTGTTACTTCTACATCTAAATATTTAATTTTAGTAACTTCCAACAAAGTAATCAAAATTCTATTCAACTTTTCAGAATTTTCTGCAATCATACCCAAATAACGCTGTGCATTCTCGTCTTGTAGCTCCACTTTTGCCAGATTAGAAAGCCCAATAAGTGAAGCAATAGGACCACGCAAGTCGTGGGAAGCTCTATAAACAAATGTATCCAGTTCTTTTACAGAAGTATTAAATTGTTCTTCTAAATCTCTATGCTCTGTCATTTCCTTCAATAATTCTTCATAGACTTCCTGCAATTCTTTGGTACGGTCAGAGAGTTGTTGGTCTAAGTATTTGCGGTATTCTATTATTTCTGTATTATTTTGAAGAAGTTTTTTTATTTCAAATTGGTATTTTTGTTGCGAGTTGATAGTTGCTAATAATTTTTGTATATTTTCCAAAATAAGCGTATCAGAAACAAATTCTTTATACAAAAAATGATGTGCGCCAAGTTTCAAACCTTCCTCTATTTGAGCATTTTGGGCGGGTGTGGCAAGCAAAATAATACCTACATCATCAGGGAAAAAGTGCCTTCTAACTGCTTCTACAAAACTTTTAATGTCCAGATTAGGCAAACTTAAATTTATCAAAATAATATCAATACTTTCCCAAACAATAGTATTACTTAGCATACCTCGCAGCGTGTTCTGATGCAAAAGAGATAATTTCATCTTATTTTCTTTTACTTTTTCTGATAAAGATACAAATAACTTGCTATCTTCATCAAGAAACAATATTTTTGGAATATTTGCCATTATTTTTAGTGCTAATAATTTGTTGCTGTAAAAGTTTCGTTGCAAAATAGTGTCTTGTTGTTTGGTGGGGACACCAAACAATGTTATAACCCACGTTTGGTGTCCCCACCAAACGT